>NZ_JAEMSS010000137.1 GCF_016462705.1 Nocardioides sp.
AGGACGGCTTCTGGTACATCGTCGACCGCACCAAGGACATGATCGTCACCGGCGGGTTCAACGTGTTCCCGCGGGAGGTCGAGGACGTCGTGGCCGAGCACCCGGCGATCGCGCAGGTCGGTGTGATCGGCACGCCGGACGAGAAGTGGGGAGAGGCGGTCACCGCGATCGTCGTCCTCCGACCCGGGCACGAGCTCACCGATGACGTCGTCCACGAGATCCAGGACATGGTCAAGGAGCGCAAGGGCTCGGTCCAGGCGCCGAAGCAGATCATCGCCACCGACGCGCTGCCGCTGACCGGTCTCGGCAAGCCCGACAAGAAGGCGCTCAGGGCGCAGTACTGGACGGGCGAGCGGGCCGTCGGTTGACGCGCAGCAGGTACGCCGACCTCGAGCGGGACGAGCTCGCCAGGCTGGTCCCGGAGCTGTTGCTCATCGGGCAGCTCATCGACCGCTCGGGCATGGCCTGGTGCATCTCGGCGTTCGGCCGCGAGGAGATGGCGCGGATCGCCATCGAGGAGTGGGCCGGCTCGTCGCCGATCTACACCCGGCGGATGCAGAAGGCGCTCCGCTACGCGCCGGTCACCCCGGGCACCGGGGACGTGGTCACGATCTTCAAGGGCCTCCAGCTCGACATCGGGGCCCCACCGCAGTTCATGGACTTCCGCTACACGGTCCACGACTCCTGGCACGGAGAGTTCCACCTCGACCACTGCGGGGCCCTGATGGACGTCGAGCCGATGGGCGAGGACTACGTCCGCTCCATGTGCCACGACATCGAGGACCCGACGTTCGACGCGACGGCGGTCGCCTCCAACCCCAAGGCCCAGGTGCGGCCGGTCCACCGACCGCCTCGCAGCTCGCCCGACCAGCACCCGCACTGCGCCTGGACCGTGATCATCGACGAGTCCTACCCCTCGGTGGAGGGGATCCCCGCGCTGGCCCAGGTCGAGCGGACCCGCGCCGCGTCGCTGCTGCTCGACCCGATCGACGAGTCAGCGGGCCCGGGGGAGGGCCGCGCCGACTACACCGGTCCGTTGCTCTCCGACCTCGACTTCGCGGCGTTCTCGCACTCGGCGCTGGTCCGGATCGCCGACGAGGTCTGCCTCCAGATGCACCTGCTCAACCTGTCGTTCCTGGTCGCACTGCGCGCCCGCTGCGACACCGACGAGCAGCTCCGGGAGATGGCGACCAAGCAGCTGGTCGGTGTGGCCGGCATCGCCGCGGAGCGGATCAGCCGCGCCCTCGGCACCGACGCGCTGCGGACGCTCGAGCTGCACCCGCTGCTCAACCCCGCGGCGTACGTCGAGGCGCAGGTCACCGACGGCACCCTCGCGGTCACCGCCGGCCCGGCGCACGAGGACGGCGCCTGGATCTCGCTCTGCGGGCCTGGGGCGGTCCGGCCGCTCGAGGCCGTCGTGCGCGCCGTCGACCCGTTGCTCGATGTCGAGGTCACCGGCTCGGACTCGGACTGGGTGGCCACGCTGGTGCCCCGGACCGAGGCGGCCACGGAGGCCGACGAGGTCGCGGTGACCCGGTTCAGCACGGGCAGCGCGTTCGCGTTCGAGCCGCGGAAGTCCATCCCGATCACGCCGGTCTGAGGGCCCCGGCGGCTGCGGAGCGGGTACACCAGACCCATGCACGTGAGGAACGGGCCGCACGGCTACGGGCTGTTGACCAAGTCCCTGCACTGGCTGACCTTCCTCGTCGTGGTGGCCCAGTTCGTCGTCGGCTACACGATGGAGACCGACGACTCGGTGTTCGACCGTCGCGACGAGGCGTGCGAGGCGACCGCCGACACCGACGCCGCCGAGGCGGAGGAGGAGCGCTGCGAGGAGCGGGTCGACCGCGACGAGGACGCCGCGGAGGACGACCCGTCCGACCTGCACGTCGTGCTCGGCATCGCGATCCTGGTGCTGGCAGGCATCCGGGTGCTCTGGCGGCGCTTCACACCGCTGCCGCCGTGGTCGGACCGCTACGGCAAGCTCGGCCGGACCCTGCAGCACTGGCTGGAGAAGGCGATGCTGCTCCTGCTGTTCCTCGTGCCGGTCTCCGGCCTGCTGCTCTCCCGCGGCGACGCCGCGCTCGCGCTGCACGTCGCGTCCCACGTGGCGTTCTATGTGGTTGTGGGTGCGCACATCGTGCTGCAGGTGGCCCACCGGCACGTGGGGCGGATGCTCTAGGCGGTCGCTAGACCGAGGGGGCGGACCGCACGTGGACGTCGGTGACCTCGAAGAACTCCCGCGCCCTGAACCCGAACATCGCGGCGACCAGGTTGGAGGGGAACGTGGCCACCCGGGTGTTGTAGGCGCGCACGTTGCCGTTGTAGAAGCGGCGCGCCGCGGCGATCCGGTCCTCGGTGTTGGTCAGCTCGTCCTGGAGGTCCAGGAAGCTCTGGCTCGCCTGGAGGTCCGGGTAGGCCTCGACCCGGGCCAGCACCTCGGTGAGAGCGCGCCCGACGGACTCCTCGAACTCCGAACGCCGGGCCGGGTCGTCGGACCGGTGCGCCGTCGCGGCCTCCCGGGCGCGGGTCAGGGACTCGAGGACCGCCCGCTCGTGGTCGGCGTACCCCTGCACCGTCTCGACCAGGTTGGGGATCAGCTCGTGCCGCCGGGTCAGCTCGACGTCGATGCCTCCCCAGGACTCGTCGACGAGGGTGCGCTGTCGGACGAACCGGTTGTACATGACCACCAGGCACAGCAGCAGGAACGCCACCACGCCGAGGACGACGTAGAGCACGGTCATGACTCGCCCCTCACCTGACGCCAGACGAAGTCCGGGATCCGGTCGCTGATCTGGTCCATCAGCGCCAGGGTCGCATCGATCTCCGCCACCGACCGCCTGGTGCCGCTCACCATCAGCATCGAGTCGCGCTCGAAGCGCCAGCCGACCTCGCGGTGCTGCAGCAGGAACTCCATCATCTGCGGGTGCAGGACGTCGGAGGCGAACTTCCGGTCCGGGCAGGAAACGGTGAACGCCCGGTTGAAGTCCTCGAGCTCGAGCTCGATGTCGGTGTTCGTCACCCTGCCGATGACCCGCTCCACGAAGTTCTCGGGGTCCACGCGGAGCGAGGGGAGCGAGACGCCCATGGACAGGGCCACCACCGAGAAGGTGTGCGTCGTCGTCCGGCGGTCCTTCCCGGAGCCGCTGGTCGTCTTGTACTCGTAGTCGAACGACACGAACTCGCGGCCGTCGTGCTGCCCGTAGACCGCGTTGGTGGCCGAGCGCCCGTGACCGATCCCGAACGGGGGACCGTCGAACCGGTCGACCAGCAGCGGTTGCTCTGCCTCGTAGCGCCAGCCGCGCGACCCGGCGTACGCCGCCATGGCCTCGCGCCGCTTGGCCGCCTGCACGAACGAGTAGACGACCAGGCCGATCCCCGCGAGGACGAAGAGGACGACCAGGACCACGAAGCCGCTGCCCATCACCACGGCGGACAGGCTACGGGGGGCTCAGCTCCCGGTGAACTGCGCCGGGCGCTTCTCGATGAAGGCCTTCGGGCCCTCCTTGGCGTCGTTGGACGAGAAGACCGCCGCGCCGACCCGGGCGTCGTCCTGCCAGCAGTCGTCCTCGTGCTTGCCCTCGGAGTCGCGAACCGTCTTGAGGATCGCCTGCACGGCCAGCGGGCCGTTGGCGGCGATCTGGTCGGCGATCTCGTGTGCCTTCGCCAGTGCCTGGCCGTCGGGGACGACGTGGCCGATGAGGCCGACCTCCTTGGCCTCCGGCGCCTTCATCACGCGTCCGGTGAGCAACAGCTCCATCGCCACGGTGTAGGGGATCTGCCGGGGGAGCCGGACCGCGGAGCCGCCCATGGGGTAGAGGCTCCACCTGGCCTCCGCCACGCCGAACTTGGCCGACTCGCCCGCGATCCGGATGTCGGTGCCCTGGAGGATCTCGGTGCCGCCGGCGATCGCGGGGCCCTCGACCGCGGCGATCAGCGGCTTGGTGAGCCGGAAGCCCTTGAGCAGCGACTTGATGACCGACGGGTCGAACTCGCCGGACTCGAAGCTCTCGCTCGGTGGCTTCTTGTCGGCGGCCTTGAGGTCCATGCCGGCGCAGAAGTAGCCGCCGGCGCCGGTCAGGATGCAGACCCGGATCTCCGGGTCCTCGTTCACCCGGTCCCAGGCCTCGGTCATGATCGCCAGCATCTCGCCGGAGAGGGCGTTGCGGGCCTCCGGCCGGTTCATGGTGACCACGAGCTTGTGGCCGTCCTGCTCCACCAGCGCGTGCGGTTGCTTCTGCTCGTCAGTCGGCTCGTCGGTCACCGGGCGATCGTAGTCAAAAACAAGAACGTGTTCTAGTCTTCCGCCGTGGCCCTGAACATCGCCGACCTCTTCGAGCACACCGTCGACGTGGCCCCGGACAACCCCGCCGTCAAGGTCGGGGACCGGGTCGCGACGTACGCCGACCTTGAGCGGGACAGCAACAAGCTGGCCCACTACCTCGCCGCGCAGGGGGTGAAGGCGGGGGACCACGTCGCGCTGTACGCCAAGAACAGCATCGAGCACGTGATCGGGCTCCTGGCCACCCTCAAGCTCCGGGCCGTGACGATCAACGTCAACTACCGCTACGTCGAGGCCGAGCTCAACTACCTCTTCGAGAACGCCGACGTGGTGGCCGTGCTCTTCGAGCGCACCTACGCCGACCTGGTCGCGAAGTGCGCCCCGCAGCACCCCAAGCTCACGACCTTCGTGTCGCTACCGGACGTCCAGGACCCCGACAACGACTCCGACATCTCGGCCTTCGGCGGCGTCACGCTGGAGGACGCCATGGCCGGCCAGAGCGCCGAGCGCGACTTCGAGGAGCGCAGCGCCGACGACATCCACATCATCTACACCGGCGGCACCACCGGCTTCCCCAAGGGCGTCATGTGGCGCCACGAGGACTTCTGGCGCACCCTCGGCGGCGGGATCGACTTCTACACCGGCGAGCCGCTGGAGGAGTACGACCAGTCCAAGACCGCCAACGACCCGCGGATGACGACGTTCCCGCTCAGCCCGCTGATGCACGGTGGCGCGCAGGCCGGTCTCCTCATGCACCTGTTCGCCGGCCACCTCACGATCCTCGAGCCCAAGTTCGACGCCCAGCGCACCTGGGAGATCATCGAGCGCGACAAGGTCCAGCTCATCTTCATGACCGGCGACGCCATGGCGCTCCCGCTCATCGACGAGTACGAGCGCAAAGCCGCCACCGGCACGCCGTACGACGGCTCGAGCCTGTTCGCGATCTCCAGCAGCGCCGCGATCTTCAGCCCGCCGGTCAAGAAGCGCTGGATGGACGTGTTCACCAACGCCGTGTTCACCGACTCGATCGGTGCGACCGAGACCGGCTTCACCGGCATGGGCATGCAGGACAAGGACGCGAAGATCAACACCGACGGCCCGGTCGTCGCGCTCGGGCCGAACTCCGTGGTGCTCGACGACGACAACCAGCCCATCGACCCGAGCAACGTCGGCGCCATCGGGCGGCTCGCCCGCGGCGGCTCGGTCCCGGTCGGCTACTACAAGGACCCGGAGAAGTCGGCGAAGACGTTCATCGAGGTCAACGGCGCCCGGTTCTCGGTGCCCGGCGACAACGCCCGGATCGAGGAGGACGGCAAGGTCACCCTCCTCGGGCGCGGCAGCAACTGCGTCAACACCGGCGGCGAGAAGGTCTACCCCGAGGAGGTGGAGATGGCGATCAAGAACCACCCCGCCGTCTACGACACCCTCGTGGTGGGCATCCCGGACGAGAAGTACGGCCAGGCGGTCGCGGCCGTCGTCTCCCTGCGCGACGGCGCCACGCTCGAGCTGGACGAGCTCCGGGAGTTCCTGCGCACCTACCTGTCCGGCTACAAGCTGCCCCGGGCGCTGACCGTCGTCGACGAGGTGCCGCGCAACGCCACCGGCAAGGCCCAGTACCCCAAGGCGAAGGAGCTGGCTCTTGCGCACGCCACTGTGTGACGAGTTCGGGATCGACTACCCGATCTTCGCGTTCACCCCGTCCGAGCACGTCGCGGCCGCGGTCTCGCGGGCCGGCGGGCTCGGCGTCCTCGGCTGCGTCCGGTTCAACGACACCGAGGAGCTCGAGAAGACCCTGAGCTGGCTCGACGACAACACCGACGGCAAGCCGTACGGCGTCGACATCGTGATGCCGATGAAGATCCCCACCGAGGGCACGTCCGCCGACCTGTCGACGTACATCCCCGAGGAGCACAAGAAGTTCGTCGACGAGACGCTGCTCAAGCTCGGGGTCCCGCCGCTGCCGGAGGGCGAGGGTCGCGAGGGCGTGCTCGGCTGGCTCCACTCGGTCGCCCGCTCGCACCTCGACATCGCGCTCCAGCACCGGCCGGTGCTGATCGCGAACGCGCTCGGCTCGCCTCCCGTCGACGTCATCGAGAAGTGCCACGAGCACGGCATCAAGGTGGCGGCGCTCGCCGGCGCGGCCAAGCACGCGCTGTCCCACGTCACCAACGGCGTCGACATCATCGTGGCGCAGGGCTACGAGGCCGGCGGCCACACCGGTGAGATCGCCAGCATGGTGCTGACCCCGGACATCGTCGACGCGGTCGGCCCCGACGTCCCCGTCCTCGGTGCCGGTGGCATCGGCTCCGGCCGCCAGGTCGCCGCCTCGCTGGCGTTGGGCGCGCAGGGCGTGTGGACCGGGTCCATCTGGCTCGGGACCGAGGAGTACCGCAACCTCGCCAGCAACCAGGGCTGGGAGACGGCGTTCACCCGGGCCACCTCCAGCGACACCGTGCGCACCCGGATCTACACCGGCAAGCCGGCCCGGCTGCTCAAGACCAAGTGGACCGAGGCCTGGGCCGAGGAGGGTGCTCCCGAGCCGCTGCCGATGCCGCTGCAGAACCTGCTGGTCGCGGAGGCTCACAACCGGATCAACGCCGCGCACGACCCCGACGTCATCTCGATGCCGGTCGGTCAGATCGTCGGCCGGATGAACGAGGTCCAGCCCGTCGCCGACGTCATCGAGTCGTTGGTCTCGGAGTTCGAGGAGGCCGTGGAGAAGCTGGGTTCCTACCGCAGCTAGGGACCGCAGCTAGGACCGCAGTCGGGACAGCGAACTGGCCCCGCGACCAGGGGTCAGCCGAGGAAGTCGAGCAGGGCGGAGGCGACCTGCTCGGGCGCCTCCTCGGCCTGGTGGTGTCCGCAGTCGACGACACGATGTGCCAGCGGGTGCTCGAGCCACGCCGCCCAGATCGCCGCCGGGTCGCCGTGGATGTCGAGGTCGTCCTGCCCCGCCTGGAGGAGCATCGTCGGGCAGGCGATCCGTCGTCCCGCCGCTCGGTCGTCCTCGTCGTGGCGGCGGTCGACGCCCAGCCCGGCGCGGTAGTCCTCGCACATGCCGTGCACGACCCCCGGGTCGTGGAAGGCCACCCACACGTCCTCGTGGTTGGCCCGCCCCATCTCCTCCGGTGCGGGGGTGCGGTACCACGCGTCCGGATCGGCGCTGATGACGCGCTCGGCGGGCTTCTCGGTCTGGCCGAGGAACCACCAGTGCCACCAGGCCTGGGCGAACCTCGCATCGGTCCGCTCGAGGTGCTCGACGATGGGCAGCCCGTCCATGACCACGAGCCTGGTCACCGCCTGCGGATGGTCCAGGGCGGTCCGGTAGGCGACCGCCGAGCCGCGGTCGTGGCCCACCACGGCGAACCGTTCGTGGCCGAGCCCCGCCATCAACGCCACCACGTCGGCGGCCATGGCGCGCTTCGAGGACTGGGCGTGGTCGGGCCGGTCGGCCGGGAGCGTCGAGCGTCCGTACCCGCGCAGGTCCGGGCAGACCACCGTGTGCTCCGTCGCCAGCAGAGGCGCCACGGCGTGCCAGGTGGTGTGGGTGCGCGGGTGACCGTGGAGCAGCACGACGGGGCTGCCGCTACCTCCATGGCGCACCCGCAGCTTCACCTCGCCCACATCGACCGTCTCGAGCGTGAAGTCGTCGAACATGGTGGACCCGGTATCCCAACCGGCGTCGTTCAGCCGTGCCGAGGCGTGCCGTGGCGTGCTCTCGCGTGGGCTGTGCCTCGCTACCGACCTGCCGCGATGGGGTCCGATCTGGATACCCTCGGGTGATGGTCATCACGGGGACTGCTGCTCTACGTCGGCTTCTGGTCGTCCTGGTCGCGCTCGCGCTGGCGGTGACGGGCGTGACCGTCTCCGGCGTGCTGTCGGCGCAGGGTGACTCGCTCCCGGCCGCGACGCCGGCGGCGGAGTGCGGGCCCGGTGCCCGCCCCGAGACCGCGATCCAGGGCCGCGTCCCGCTGGCCGACTACGCGTCGGGCCGGGTCAGCCAGGGCTACCGCTGCAACACCAGGCCGCTGGCCCAGCAGGGGACCACCGGCGGGTTCAAGGTCCACCGCTACCGGGACGCGTCGGGACACACCTGCGCGTTCTACGACTCCACGCTGCTGTTCCCCAAGGACGTGCTCTACAACGCGGCCGAGGGGCTCGGCGTCGTGGTGCTGGACATGAGCAAGCCGGGCAAGCCACGCAAGGTCGCCACGCTGACGTCACCGGCGATGCTCAGCCCGCACGAGTCGCTGGTCCTCAACGAGGAGCGGGGCCTGCTCGCCGCGGTGCTCGGCAACCCGTTCACCAACGTCGGGATCCTCGACATCTACGACGTCCGGACCAACTGCCTCAAGCCGAAGCTGCTGTCCTCGACCGACACCGCGGTGCTCGGCCACGAGAGCGGCTTCGCGCCGGACGGAAAGACCTTCTACGCGTCCAGCACCGGCGGTCAGACGCTGGCCGCCGTCGACGTGTCCGACCCGCGCAAGCCCAAGCGGATCTTCTTCCAGAGCGGCGTCAACTACCACGGCCTGCGGCTCTCGCCCGACGGCCGGACGATGTACGTCGCCAACATCGGCAACCCCAGCGGCGTCCGGCTCTCCTCCGGCGGGCTGCGGATCCTCGACGTGTCCGAGATCCAGGACCGCAAGCCGAACCCGAGGGTGAGGATCATCGCCAACCTCGACTGGCCCGAGGGGTCGCTGCCGCAGGTGGCAGAGCCGTTCACCAAGAAGGGCCGGGACTACCTGCTCGAGGTCGACGAGTTCGCCGACTTCGGCCTCGACGGCGGCCCGACCCAGTCCAGCGCGCCGGTGGGTGCGGCCCGGATCATCGACATCGAGGACCCGGCCAACCCGAAGGTCGTCTCCCACCTGCGGCTCGCCGTGCACCAGCCCGGCGCCCGGGCCGGCGACCAGCAGCTCGACCCGGGCGCGCTGATCCCGGTGCAGGGCTACGCCGGCCACTACTGCTCGTTGCCCAAGACCCGGAACCCCAAGATCGTCGGCTGCTCGATGATCCTGTCCGGCCTGCGCCTCTTCGACATCCGCGACGTCGAGAACCCGCGCGAGGTGGCGTACTTCAACGAGCCGACGGTGCCCGGCTCGAGCTCGCTCAACCCCACGGCCCTCGGCGCCTTCGCCATGTCGGCCCCGGCATGGGACCGGTCCCGCCGTGCGGTCTGGTACACCGACGCCAACAAGGGCTTCTTCGTGGTGGCGCTCACCAACGGTGTCGGCAAGCTGCTCAAGAAGCGCCGACCCAGGTAGTCGCGACGATGCGGCGAGCCACGCTGGTCCTCGACCCGGCCTTCCGGGTGGGTGCGGTCGATCCCCGGCTGTTCGGCTCGTTCGTCGAGCACATGGGCCGCTGCGTCCACACCGGGATCCACGAGCCGGGGCACCCCACCGCGGACGGCCGGGGGATGCGGGGCGACGTGCTCGAGCTGGTCCGTGAGCTGGGCCCCACGATCGCGCGCTATCCCGGCGGCAACTTCGTCTCGAGCTACCGGTGGGAGGACGGGGTCGGGCCGCTCGACCAGCGGCCGCGACGGCTGGACCTCGCCTGGAGGTCCATCGAGCCCAACACCGTGGGCGTCGACGAGTTCGTGGGGTGGTGCCGGGAGGCGGACGTCGAGCCGATGCTCGCGGTGAACCTCGGGACCAGGGGGCTCGCGGAGGCCCTCGACCTCCTGGAGTACTGCAACCACCCGGGCGGCACCCGGCTGTCGGACCTCAGGCGGACCAACGGGACCGAGACCGCACGACGTCCGGGTGTGGTGCCTGGGCAACGAGATGGACGGGCCCTGGCAGACCGGACACAAGACGGCACTCGAGTACGCCCGTCTGGCCGCGGAGACGGCGCGGGCGATGCGTCGGGTCGACCCCAGGATCGAGCTCGTCGCCTGCGGCAGCTCCGGCCCGCAGATGCCGACGTTCGGGTCGTGGGAGGCGACCGTCCTCGAGGAGTGCTACGACGCGGTGGACTTCGTGTCGCTGCACAGCTACTACGACCCGCGGGGCCGCCCGACCGAGGAGTTCCTCGGGAGCAGCGTCGACCTGGACCGGGCCATCGGCGCCGTCGTGGCGACCGCCGACCACGTCGGGGCGCGCCTCAAGTCTCGCAAGCGGCTGCGGCTCTCCGTCGACGAGTGGAACGTCTGGTACCAGTCGGACCTGGACGAGTGGGCGCTGGCGCGGGCCGGCTGGGTCGAGGCCCGGCCTCTCATCGAGGACACGTACGACGTCGTCGACGCGGTCGTCGTCGGCTCGCTCCTCATCTCGCTGCTCCGGCACGCCGACCGTGTTGGGATCGCCTGCCAGGCGCAGCTCGCGAACGTCATCGCGCCCATCCGGACCGAGCCGGGCGGGCCGGCCTGGCGCCAGACGATCTTCCACCCGTTCGCGCAGGCGGCGTCGATGGCCCGGGGCGACGTGCTGCGGGTCGAGCCTCGGGTGGACAGCTATGACGCCGGCGAGCTGGGGGCCGTGCCGCTGCTGGACGTGACGGCGACGTACGACGAGGACTCCGGTGCCCTCACGATGTTCGCGGTCAACCGCTCCACCACCGACCAGCTCGACATGGAGGCGACGATGCGCGCCTTCCCGGACCACCGGGTCAGCTCCGCGACGACCCTGACCGCCGACGACCTCCGCACGACCAACACCGCCGAGCGGCCCGACGCCGTGGTTCCGCGTCCGCTCGTGCAGGTCGAGGTCACCGACGGGCTGCTCCGTGCCGCGCTGCCGCCGGTGTCGTGGAACGTCGTGCGGCTGGAGCCCCTCACTAGGGGAAGCTGAGTCCGCCCCACTCCTCGGGCGCCACGTCGCGGACGGTCTGGGTCAGCTGCCAGCGGTGGCCCGCCGGGTCCGCCACCGTCGCCTCACGCTCGCCGTAGTTACGGGTCGTGAGCTCCTCCAGCACCGTCGCGCCGTGCTCGACCGCTCGCGCGAAGGCCGCGTCCACGTCCTCGACCCGGATCTTGCACAGGTGCCGATCGTCGGACCCGCCGTCCCGACCGCGGTCGGCGACGATCACGGCGCCGTCCGCACCGACCTGGAGCTGTGCCCGGTGGTCCTCGCCGATCCGCACCCGCTCTCGGAAACCGAGCGCGGCGGTCAGCCAGTCGACGGCAGCCCGCACGTCCGGGTAGCTGAGCACGGGGATGACGGTGGCGCTAGGCGCGGACCTGTTGGACTGCATGGCAACACCGTAGGCGCGCACCCGCCTCGAGCGGCTCCGCTCGGCCGGCGATGTGTGGGGGGTAGCCA
>NZ_JAEMSS010000138.1 GCF_016462705.1 Nocardioides sp.
TGCGCGCTCAGACTTGCGTCGTTCGGGCCCCCCACCCTCCGCGGGTGGCGAACAAACCCCTGTCCACCCCCCGCAGGAGTCTGTTCCCCCATGCCTGAACCCGTCTCGCTCGCGTCGTCCCCCACCCGACGCGGGCTGCACCGGGCAGTGGCCGGCGGTCTGGCGACCGCCGCCGTCACGCCCCTGCTGGTCGCCGGGGACGCTGCGGCGTCCCCGGCGGCCGCTCCCGGGGCCCCGGAGAAGGGCAAGGGCAAGTGGCACCGGTGCAAGGTGCACCGCAAGCACACCTGCCGGAAGGCCCGGACCTGCCGGCACCGCAAGCACAAGCCCCAGCCCCCGACCGACGACCAGACCGACGACCAGCCCGACCAGCCCACGCCCACCCTGCCGCCGCTCACCGAGCTGCCGGACCCGGCGGCGCTGCACCTGGCCAGCCGGTTCACCTACGGCATGACGCCTGCGCTGCACGCCGAGATGCAGGCCGCCGGCGGCGCTGCCGCCTGGTTCGCGGCCCAGCTGCTGCCCAACACCATCGCGGACCCGGTCGCCGACGGCCTCCAGTCGTGGTGGGCGTCGGTCGACCTCGACACGGCCACGATCGTGCAGCGCGACAAGAGCGGGGTCGAGGCCGGCTGGGAGGCGATGGCCAACTACCAGCGCTGGTGCCTGCTGCGGCGCATCTACTCCAAGCGGCAGGTGCTGGAGGTCGTCACGGAGTTCTTCGAGAGCCATCTGCACGTGCCGGTCCAGGACGACGGCGTCTACCCGTTCCGCGCCGCCTACGGCAAGCTCATCCGGTCCCACGCCCTGGGCCGGTTCGACCAGATGCTCGTCGCCGCCATCACCCACCCCGCGATGGGCGCCAGCCTCGACAACGCCAGCTCGACCAAGAACGCCCCCAACGAGAACCTCGGCCGGGAGCTGCTCGAGCTGCACACCGTCGGGCGCGGCCACCACACCGAGGACGACGTCAAGAGCTCCGCCCGGATCCTCACCGGCTACCGCGTCGACATGTGGCGCACCTGGAACGTCTGGTACGAGCCGAACAGCCACTGGACCGGTGCCGTCAAGGTCCTCGACTTCACCCACCCGAACGCCGCCGCCGACGGCCGCCCGGTCGCGGAGGCCTACCTCACCTACCTGGCACACCACCCGGCCACCGCCACCCGGCTGGCCAAGAAGCTGGCGCAGCGGTTCGTCTCCGACTCGCCGTCGGACGCCCTGGTCGCACACCTCGCCGACGTCTACCTGGCGAACCAGACCGCGATCGTCCCGGTGCTGCGCGCCCTGGTCGCCCACCCGGAGTTCGCGGCCTCGGCCGGGGGCAAGGTGCGCACCCCCACCGACGACGTGGTCGCCACCTACCGCGCCCTGGACGTCACCGTCCACCGGCCGGTGAACGACGGCTCGACGGCCAACTCGATCCTGTGGCAGACCTCGAGCATCGGCCAGATGCCGTTCGGCTGGGCCCGCCCGGACGGGCCGCCCGAGAACGGCGCCGCCTGGTCGTCGGCCTCACGGGTCCTCGCCTCCTTCGACTCCCACTACTCGATGTGCGGGGGCTGGTGGCCGAAGCAGGACGCGTCCTACCACCCGGTCAGCCACTGGGTCCCCCTGACCGGGACGCAGTCGATGCGGTTCGACGCGCTCGTCGACCATCTCTCCCGACGCCTCCTCTGCCGCCAGGCCGGCCAGCGGGTGGTCGAGGCGTGCTGCCTGGCCACCGGCCTCGCTCCCGGCACCGCCATCACCCCCACCCATGCCCTGGTGCGCTGGGGCATGCCCGTGCTCCTGACCACCCTCCTCGACAGCCCGGAGCACCTGAGCCGATGACCGCGACCCCGAGCACCCCAGCCATCCCCAGCAGCACCGAGAGCTGCTGCGACGAGTTCGCCCGCACCGACCGCGCCCGGATCGGGCGGCGCGGGTTCCTGCGTACGGCGGCGGCGCTCGGCGGCGCCGCCGCCGTCACCACCGCCCACGGGACCGCCTTCACCTCCACGGCGTACGCCGCGGCGCCGGTCGACCGAGTGCTGGTGGTCCTGTCGATGCGCGGCGCGTGCGACGGCCTCAGCCTGGTCGTCCCGCACGGCGACCCGGTCTACTACTCGGCCCGGCCCTCGATCGCGGTGCCGTCGAGCCGGCTGCTGGCCAAGGACGGCTTCTTCGGACTGCACCCGGCCCTGTCACCGCTGCTGCCGTGGTGGACCAGCGGCAAGCTCGCCGCGGTCCACGCCACCGGCCTCCCGGCGCCCAACCGGTCCCACTTCTCGGCGATGGAAGAGGTCGAGGACGCCGACCCCGGCTCCGACAAACGGGTCGGCTGGCTCAACAGGCTCGTCGGCCGCAACGGGACCGGCTCCCCGATCGAGGCGATCCAGTTCGGCAGCGGCGTCCCCGTCGCCGCCATGTCCGGTCCGGAGCCGGTCCTGGCCACCTCGGGCGCGGACTCGGTCAAGCTCTCGGCCGCGGGCGATGCGGCGTCGGCCGCCAAGCGCTACCAGTCGATGACCAGGATGTGGGGCGACGTGCCCGGACCGTTGGGCAGCGGCGCGCGCACCGCCCTCGACGTGGTCGACCAGTTCGCGCCGGTGCGCACCGGGCCGTCGACGCCCGCGAACGGGGCGGTCTACCCCGGCAACTCCGACCTGGGCCGGGCGCTCGCCTCCACCGCGCGGACCATCCGCGCCGATGTCGGCGCCGAGGTGATCACCGTCGACCACGGCTCGTGGGACCACCACACCGGGATCGGCCAGCCGGACAACGGCAACCTGCGCCGGATGGCCGACCAGTTCGCGCTCAGCCTGGCAGCGTTCCTCACCGACCTGGGGCCACTGGCCGACAGGGTGACCGTGGTGACGCTGAGCGAGTTCGGCCGGCGGGTGAAGGAGAACGCCAACCAGGGGCTCGACCACGGCTACGGCAACGTGATGTTCCTGGTCGGCGCCGGCGTCAAGGGCGGCCGCTACTACGGCACCTGGCCGGGGCTCACCAACACCACGGACGCCGACCTGCTGGTCACCACCGACTACCGCAGCGTGCTCAGCGAGGTGGTCACCACCGGCCTGGGAGCCTCCACGGCCGCGGTGTTCCCCGGGTTCAGCCCCGAGTCGGTCGGGGTCATGCAGGCGGTCTGACGGACGCCCGGACGGAGCTCAGGCGAAGCAGCCCTCGAGCGCGCTCTGGTCGAGGATCGCGCGGGTCAGCGCCTCGTTGCCGCTCCGGGTGGGGTGCACCCCGTCCTCGATCGTGGTCGCCTCGGTCAGCAGCCCGAGCGTGTCGACGAAGGTGAACCCCTGCCGCGCCGCAGCGGCCCGGACGATGCCGGTGATCCGGTCCCGGTTGGCGACGAGCCCGGCGGGACCCCACGGCACGACCACGACCGTGCAGGCCGGGTCGCCACCGCGCAGCCGCCGGACCTGCGCCATGAACGCCGCCGCCGCCCGGCCTACCTGCCGGTCCGGCACCAGGTCGTAGCCACCGCCCTGGCGGCAGGTCTGGGTGTCGGTCCGGCCGCCTTCGATGACCACGGCACCGGCGCCGGCGACCGCTTCGGCCACCGCCGGCCGGGCCAGCTGGCCGCCGAAGGTGCTGCCGGTGCAGCCGACCCCGCCGGGGTTGACGAACCCCGCGCCGGGCTGGGCGCGGACCTCGGTGCGGGCACCGAGCTCGCCGGCCAGCATGCTCCAGAAGCCCTGCTCGGGGTGGCCGGCCCGGTCGTTGTACCGGGCGGTGACCGAGTCGCCGAAGACGACGAGGGTGTTCGCGGCCCGGATCCGCTCCTTGGCCTGGGCCTTGGCCCCGGCAGCGGTGTCGACTACGGCCTGGACGACCACCGCGGGGGCGAGCGCCGAGCCGGCGTACCGGTCCGACGACTGCGCGGCCGGCACGGTGGCGAGCAGCCCGGCGCCGGTCAGTCCCCACGCGACCATCGCCGCGACCGCGATGGCGGTGAAGCGGCGCTTGGCGACCGCGGGGTGGGACGGGGACATGGCTCGACCAGTTCGACGGGTGGGGCGACGGAGGCGACAACAGAAGTGTGCGGGCAATCGGTCCCTGGCGAGCCCGAACCGGCCAGATTGAGCTCGGTCCGGGCCGGGAGCGACCTCCGCGGGCGCTGCACCGGCCCGGACCGTGGGAACCGGCTCGCGCCGATCCCAAGTGACTCCCCCCAGAGTCACACACCGGAAACGCTCCGGCGGACTCTGTAGTTACGCCGTCAATCATTCGATGACAACCGGGCTAGACCTGTTGTTGCTCCTGGGGCTGATGGGATGGACCGAAGCACGTACGCCGCGGCGCCTGCGCACCTACTCTCGAGACGTGAGCGAGGCACGCGTGGCGGTCGTCATCGAGGACCAGCTCGACCTGCGCGAGCTGACCGAGGTGATGCTCGTCCAGGCCGGCTTCGCGGTCTTCACCGCCGCCGACGGGCCGACCGGGATCCAGGCGGTCCGCGACCACGACCCGCTCCTCACGACGCTCGACGTCAACATGCCCGGCATGGACGGCTACGAGGTCGCCCGGCAGCTGCGCGGGTTCAGCCAGACCTACATCATCATGATCACCGGCCAGGCCGACCCCGCCGACGTCCAGAAGGCCTTCGACGCCGGGGCCGATGACTACCTGGTCAAGCCCTTCAGCATCCGTGACCTGAGGGGCCGCGCTGAGGCGGTGGCGAGCAGGCAGGGACCGACAGACGCCATCGGACCGGTGGCAGCAACGTCACCCACTGTGAACAGCCTGTGAACAATCCTCACTCAAAACGATGATCGGGAATCGAGGGGTCGCGTTATCGCAGGTCAGCACGTAACGTCACTCCGGTCAGCTCTCAGTGTCGAGACCCACCGCTCGACGCTACCGGGGGAGAGCCGATGCGAACACTAGGCAATTCGGTCTTAGTTGAGCGCCTGGCCCGGTGGTGCGCGGAGCGGGGAACTCCATGACTGTCCTGAACGAGGTGCGAGAACGGGTCGGCACCGCCTCGCCCAGCTCGACCTTGCGCTACGTGCCACTCGTCGCGCTGCTGACCGACATCGGTCTGGTCGCGGCGTCGGTGGTGCTAGCGGTCCTCGGTCGGAAGCAACTGTCCCTCTTCACGTCCGCGGCCGATATCTCTAGTCATCTGACATTTGTCGGGCCCCTGCTCGTCCTTGGGTGGGTCGTGGTCGTCTACCTGGCCGGCGGCTACCGAGCCGACGTCTTCGGAGCCGGCACCGACGAGTACAAGCGGGTCTTCAACGCCAGCATCGTGACCGCCGGTCTTCTCGGGGTGGCGTGCTACCTGGCCAAGTTCCAGCTGTCACGTGGCTTCTTCCTGCTCGCCTTCGCGGTCGGAATCCCCCTTCTACTGCTCGGTCGCTGGGCCAGCCGGCAGACGCTGCACCGCGCCCGAAGGGCGGGCCGACTACAACAGGGCGTTGTGATCGCAGGCACGGCGCCGCACATCGACGAGATCGCCAACGTGCTGCGCCGGGAGAGCTGGCTCGGCTACCGGATCATCGGCGCGATCACCCCGGTGCACGACGACCGGGAGGAGACCCCTGCCGGGATCCCCGTGCTTGGCGACACCACCGACGTCACCGCGCTGGTGATGAAGACCGAGGCCGACGTCATCTTCTTCGCCGGCGGCTCGATCGGCACCGGCGCGGCGATGCGACAGGCGGTCTGGGACCTCGAGCAGCACCGCGTGCAGGTGGTCGTGGCTCCCAGCGTCACCGACATCTCCAACCAGCGCATCAAGGTGAGACCTGTCGGGGGGCTGCCCTTGATGCACGTGGACCCACCCACCTGGAGCCATGCCTCGCGCCTGGGAAAGCGCGTCTTCGACGTAGTCGGGTCGCTTTCCCTCCTGGTGCTGCTGTCCCCCGTGTTCGTCGCTGTCGCAGCCGTGATCCGTCTCCATGACGGCGGGCCGGTGCTCTTCAAGCACAACCGCGTCGGCCGCCACGGCGGTTCGTTCGAGTGCTTGAAGTTCCGCACCATGTGTACGGACGCCGAGGATCGGATCAAAGCCCTGCAGGTCGAGCATGGCCAGCAAGCTCTTCTCTTCAAGCTCAAGGACGACCCCCGGATCACCAGGCCAGGGCGGACGCTACGCCGCTTCTCCATCGATGAGCTTCCACAGCTGCTCAACGTGCTCCTCGGCGACATGAGTCTGGTCGGGCCACGACCTCAGGTCCCCGCCGAAGTGGAGCTCTACGACAGCGCCATGAGCCGTCGACTGCATGTGCGACCAGGCGTGACCGGCCTGTGGCAGGTCTCGGGCAGATCGGACCTCTCAGCCGAGGAGGCCGTCCGACTGGACCTCTACTACGTCGATAACTGGTCGATGCTCCAGGACCTGAGCATCCTCGCGAAGACGCTGCGAGCCGTGGTTTCGCGACAAGGCGCCTACTGAAGCACGCGGGAGATCAGCGCGGGTCGTCGAGCAGCCCGAGCAGATAGGTGCCATAGCCGCTCTTCATGAGCGGCTCGGCGGCGGCGGCGAGCTCGGCGTCGGACAGGAACCCCATCCGCCAGGCAACCTCCTCGGGGCAGCCGATCTTGAGCCCCTGCCGGTGCTCGATGGCGCGCACGAAGTTGCCGGCCTCGTCGAGGTCCTCGAAGGTCCCGGTGTCGAGCCAGGCGGACCCACGGGGCAGCACCTCGACCTGGAGCCGGCCCTGCTCGAGGTAGACCCGGTTGAGGTCCGTGATCTCCAACTCGCCGCGCGCCGACGGCTTCAGCTCGGAGGCGATGCCGACCACGTCGCTGGAGTAGAAGTAGAGCCCGGGCACCGCGTAGTGGCTCTTGGGCTTGGCCGGCTTCTCCTCCAACGACAGGGCGCGGCCCGACTCGTCGAACTCCACGACGCCGTACGCCGTCGGATCGGCCACCCGGTAGCCGAAGACCGCCGCCCCGTCGAGCTCGCTGAAGCGGCGCAGCCGCTCACCCAGACCGCCGCCGTAGAAGATGTTGTCGCCGAGCACCAGGCCGGCGGGTTCGTCGCCGATGTGGTCGGCGCCGATGATGAACGCCTGGGCCAGCCCGTCGGGGCTCGGCTGCACGGCGTAGGTGATAGAGATTCCGAACTGGGAGCCGTCGCCCAGCAGCCGACGGAACTGCTCGGCCTCGTGCGGCGTCGTGATCACCAGCACGTCCCGGACCCCCGCCAGCATCAGCGTGGTGAGCGGGTAGTAGATCATCGGCTTGTCGTAGACAGGCATCAGCTGCTTGCTCACGGCGAGCGTGATCGGGTGCAGGCGTGAGCCGGTCCCCCCGGCCAGGATGATTCCGCGCACCCGCAAGACCCTAGAGTGGACTTCCGTGACTCGCCTACTCGTGACCGGCGGCGCCGGGTTCATCGGCTCCAACTTCGTGCACCACGTCGTCAACAACACCGACCTGGGCGTCACGGTGCTGGACAAGCTGACCTATGCCGCCAGCCGGGAGTCCATCGACGCGCTGCCCGGCGACCGGGTCGAGCTGGTCGAGGGCGACATCGTAGACGCCAATCTGGTCGACAAGCTGTTCAGTGACCACGACGCCGTGGTCCACTTCGCCGCGGAGTCGCACAACGACAACTCACTGCACGACCCCAGCCCGTTCATCCAGACCAACATCGTCGGCACGTTCACGCTGCTCGAGGCCGCCCGCAAGCACGACGTCCGGCTGCACCACGTCTCGACCGACGAGGTCTACGGCGACCTCGAGCTCGACGACCCCAAGCGGTTCACCGAGGACACGCCCTACAACCCGTCGTCCCCCTACAGCGCCTCCAAGGCCGGTTCGGACCACCTGGTGCGCGCGTGGGTGCGCAGCTTCGGGGTGCGGGCGACGATCTCGAACTGCTCCAACAACTACGGCCCCTGGCAGCACATCGAGAAGTTCATCCCGCGGATGATCACCAACCTGATCGACGGCATCCCGCCCAAGGTCTACGGCGACGGGCTCAACGTCCGTGACTGGATCCACGCCGACGACCACTCCTCGGCGGTCCTGCGGATCCTCGAGCAGGGTCAGACCGGCGAGACCTACCTGATTGGTGCCGACGGCGAGCGCAACAACCTCCAGGTCGTGAAGGCGCTGCTGGGGATCTTCGGCCGCGCGGAAGACGACGTCGAGTTCGTCACCGACCGGGCCGGCCACGACCGCCGCTACGCCATCGAGTCCGGCAAGCTCCGCGCCGAGCTCGGTTGGTCCCCGCGGTTCCAGGACTTCGAGTCCGGCCTCGCCGACACCGTCGACTGGTACCGCGCCCACGAGGACTGGTGGCGCCCCGCCAAGGACGCGACCGAGGCCTTCTACGCCGCCAAGGGTCAGTAGTGGGCCCCCGCTGGTTGAGGAGGTCGCGCAGCGACCGTCTCAAAATTTCGCAAGCCGCGGCTGGTACGCAACCACTGTGGCCGGGTCCCAGCACAGCCTGCGGTGGTTTCGAGACAGGCGTTAGCGCGCCTTCCTCAACCAGCGGGGGGCTCCATGGCTGAGCTCAGCGTCGAGCCCACCGACATCCCAGGCCTCCTCGTCGTCCGCCTGCCGCTCCACGAGGACAGCCGCGGCTGGTTCAAGGAGAACTGGCAGCGCGCGAAGATGACGGCGCTGGGCCTCCCCGATTTCGGGCCGGTCCAGCACAGCGTGGCCTACAACGCCCGCCGCGGCGTCACCCGGGGCGTGCACACGGAGCCCTGGGACAAGTTCATCAGCGTCGCCCAGGGGCGGATCTTCGGCGCCTGGGTCGACATACGCGAGGGCGACTCGTTCGGCAAGGTCTTCACCATCGAGGCCGACCCCACGGTTGCGGTGTTCGTGCCCCGCGGCGTCGGCAACTCCTACCAGGTCCTCGAGGACGGCACGACCTACTCCTACCTGGTCAACGACCACTGGCGGGCCGGCCTCACCTACCCGGCGCTCAACCTGGCCGACCCCACGGTCGCCATCCCGTGGCCGATCCCCCTGGCTGAGTGCGAGATCTCCGACAAGGACCTCTCCACCCCGATGCTGGCCGACGTCGAGCCGATGAAGCCGAAGAAGACGCTCATCGTCGGCGCCCTCGGCCAGCTCGGCCGCGCCCTCACCGCCGCCTACCCCGACGCCGACCTCGTCGACCTCCCGGGGCACCCGCTGGTTGAGGTGCGAGGCGCGCCAGCGCCGAGCCTCGAAACCCCGCAGCCCTGCGCTGGGGCGCAACCCCAGCCGCTCGACATGACCGACCCCGCCCAGGTCGCCGCCTGGCCCTGGAACGACTACGGCCTCGTCCTCAATGCTGCCGCCTACACCGCCGTGGACGCCGCCGAGACGCCCGACGGCCGCCGCACCGCCTGGGCGGCGAACGCCCAGGCGCCGGCCACCCTCGCCAGACTGGCAGCCGAGCACCGGTTCACGCTGGTGCACTACTCGACCGAGTACGTCTTCGACGGCACCCAGGACCCGCACACCGAGGACGAGCCGCTCTCGCCACTCGGGGTCTACGCCCAGACCAAGGCGGCCGGCGACATCGCCGTCGCCGGAGCGCCCCGCCACTACGTGCTGCGCACCTCATGGGTGATCGGCGAGGGCAAGAACTTCGTGCGCACGATGCAGGCGCTCGCCGAGAAGGGCGTCAGCCCGTCAGTGGTCGACGACCAGGTCGGCCGACTCACCTTCACCGCGGAGCTGGCCCGGGCCACCGCTCACCTGGTCGACAGCCAGGCGGCCTACGGCACCTACAACGTCAGCAACGGCGGCCAGCCGATGTCCTGGTGCCAGGTGGCCCAGGAGGTGTACGCGCTGAGCGGCCGCGACCGCGAGGACGTCTCCCCGGTGACGACGGAGGCCTATTACTCCGGCCAGGAGGGTCTCTCCCCTCGCCCGCTGCGCAGCGTCATGGACCTGACCAAGATCGAGGCCACCGGTTTCGAACCCGAGGACGCGATGACTGCCCTGAGGCGCTACCTGAGCTGATCACCTCGGTGGTTCTGACCTGATCAAGCGTTGGTCGAGGTGCGAGGCGCGCTAGCGCCGAGCCTCGCACCCAGTGGTGTCAGTCGCTGCGCCCGTAGTCGTCCTCGAGCCGGACGATGTCGTCCTCGCCGGTGTACTCACCGCGTTGGACCTCGATGATCACCAGCGTCTGGTCCTGCTCGTTGGAGATCCGGTGCGGCTGCCCGATCTCGACCTCGACGCACTCCCCTGGGGCGGCGACCCGCGTCTCGCCGTCGATCACGCAGGTGGCCTTGCCGGACGCCACGATCCAGTGCTCGGCACGGTGGTGGTGGTACTGGTAGGACAGCCGGCTGTGCGGGCTGACCACGATCCGCTTGACCTTGTAGCCGTCGCCCTCGTCGAGGACGTGCCACGACCCCCACGGTCGAGTCTCGGACTCCACATGCCCACCTTATGAGTCGTGACGATCTGCGGAGCCGCCACCCTACGTCGCGCGAAGACGTTGTCAACGAACGTCTCGGGTTACTGTTGGGTGGACATTTCCGGGCACTGGCCCGCGAGACACCATGGTGAGCGGGGACCAGGCGTGGAGCTCAAGGACTACTGGCGGACGATCAAGCGCCGCTGGGTATCCGTGGTCGTGATGCTGCTGTTGTCCGCGAGCGCGGCGGCGTTCGTCACCTGGCAGACCACCCCGCAGTACTCTTCGACCGCTAGGCTCTTTGTGGCAACCAGCCAAGGCGAGGTCAACGCCGCTGCCGGCGACACATTCGCCAACCAGCGTGTCTCCTCCTACGCCGACCTGGTGCCAAAGTCGCCCCGGCTGGCCGGTGACGTTGTCGCTCTGCTCGACGACGGCACCGACCCCGATGAGTTGCGCGCTCAAATCGCGGCGAGCGTCGTTCCAGAGACGGTCAACCTGGAGCTGACCGCCACCGACCCAGACCCAGAACGAGCTCGGGACATCGCGCAGGCGTACGCGCAGGCATTGAGCGATCTGGTGCCAACCCTGGAGCCAGCCTCGACCAACGGCGAGCAGATCATCGTGGCGCGCGTGGTCGACAACGCCCAACTGTCCACCACGCCGGTGTCACCACAGCCGGTGCGCAACCTGGGACTCGGTGTCGTCCTCGGGCTCCTGCTCGGGGTGGCGCTGGCCGTGGTGCGCGAGCTGATGGACACCACCGTCTCCTCGGCCGAGGACGTCGCCGAGGCCACGC
Organism: Nocardioides sp.; assembly: GCF_016462705.1. Taxonomy (GTDB): domain Bacteria; phylum Actinomycetota; class Actinomycetes; order Propionibacteriales; family Nocardioidaceae; genus Nocardioides. Next base: position 11,124 of record NZ_JAEMSS010000138.1, read on the forward strand.
CGGCGCCGATCCTGGGCCGAATCAACGCCGACCCGGCGGCGGCCAAGCTCACCCCTTCCGCTGCGCTGTCGGGCGCCAGCCGGTGGGCCGAGGCGTTCCGCGTGCTCCGCACCAACATGCAGTATGTCGAGGTCGACCACGACAAGAAGGTCTTCGTGGTCACCAGCTCGCTGCCCGGCGAGGGCAAGACCACGACCGCGGTAGGCCTGGCCGTGACGATGGCGATGGGCGCCCACAGCGTCGTGCTCATCGAGTGCGACCTGCGCCGGCCGATGGTGGCCAAGCGCCTCGGGGTCGACAGCGCGATCGGCACCACCAATGTGCTGGTCGGCAAGGTCAAGCTCGAGGACGCGCTCCAGACCTACGACGACACCGGCCTGCACGTGCTGGCCTGCGGTCCCATCC
>NZ_JAEMSS010000139.1 GCF_016462705.1 Nocardioides sp.
CCCCCAGGGCCCACCGGCCCATGCCCTCGATGTCGAAGATGAACTCGGTGAACACCGTGCCACCCAGGAGAGTGGCGAAGTCGAGCCCGAAGATCGTGACGACCGGGATGATGGCAGCCCGGAGTGCGTGCCGGAACACCACGACGTTCTCCTTCTGCCCCTTGGCCACCGCCGTGCGGATGTAGTCCTCGCCCAGCGTCTCGACCATCTGGCCGCGCGTGTAGCGAGAGTACTGCGTGGCGTTGGTCAGGCCGAGCACCAGCCAGGGCAGCAGGAGACCACCTGCCCAGGTCGCGGGGTTGTCGAGGAACGGGCTGTACTGGGTGTCGGGGAAGATCGGATACTTCTGGGTCAGGAAGATCCAGGCGAGCAGCGCGATCAGGTAGTAGGGGATGGCCGACACCACGAGCGTGCTCGTGACCAGCGCCCGGTCGATCACGGTGCCGCGATATCGGGCCGCGAAGACGCCCGTGATGACCCCGATCGTCAGGTAGATGGCGGCGCCACCGAGCGCCAGCGACAGGGTCGCCGGGTACTTCTCCTTCAGCTCCTCGGTCACCTCCGCGTTGTTGCTGTAGGAGATGCCCAGGCACGGGGCGCTGCAGTCGAACTTGGTGGTGTCGGAGTAGGCCACCGTGCGGCCGACGAAGAGCCCCTTGGCCCACTCGCCGTAGGCGACGTGCACGGGCTTGTCCAGGCCCATCCGCCGCTCGAGCCGCTCGAGCTTCTCCGGCGTGCAGCGCTGCTGTGCCTCGCACAGCGGCTTGGCCGGGTTCTTCGGCCCGAGGAAGAAGATCCCGAAGACGATCATCGAGGTCAGGATGAGCACCAGCAGTGCCGTGAACACTCGCCTCACGATGTAACCGAACACGTTGCGAGACCTGCCCTTCTCCCGACCTCAGTGGACCACGGGACGGTCGTCCCTAGGAAGTGCTCCGGCCGGCGCGGGTCGGTGGACCCGCCCCGGCCGGGTGAACGTCTGGCGGTCGGTGCCCGGGGAGTGCCCGGGCACCGACCTCACCTCACGGTGACTTCTGGGCGACTACTGGGTCAGCCAGACGTCCTTGAAGGTGGGCATCCCGATCGTCGGGTCGTTCGCGTGCCCGTTGACGTTGGAGCCGTGGGCCGAGATGACACCGTCGTAGGTGAGCGGGATCAGCGGGAGGTAGGTCTCGCTGATGTACTTGTCGAGCTCACCCCAGGCGTCGGCCTGGTCCTCGATCGGCAGCGCCAGGATGTCGTCGATCCGCTGGTCGACCTCGGGCTCCGAGAACAGCGCGTAGTTCTGGCTGATCTGGCCCAGCGCCTCGATGTCCTCGGTCTTGTGCAGCACCGGGAACCACGAACCACCCGACGGCCAGTCCGCGCACCAGCCGGCGCTACGGATGTTGATGTCCAGGTTGGGGTTCTCCCGGTCGGTCGTCGCGTTCTCCAGCGTGGTCGGGACGGGGGTGGCCTTGAAGCCGGCCTCCTCGAGCCCCTTGACGATCGCGTCCTTGGCGTTGACCGCGTCCGGGTCGTCACTGGTGAACAGGAACTTCAGCTCGAAGCCCAGCGCACCGGCCTGCTCGAGCAGCGCCTTGGCGGCCTCCGGGTCCGGCGTGCCGGGCTCCATGCCCTCGACCACGGTGTAGTCCACGCGACCGGGGGTGCCGGGCGGCAGGAGCGCGTCGGCCGGGTAGCGGTTGACGCCCTCGATGAGCCCCGCGGCCTTGATCGCCGAACGGGTCGGGTAGGCCAGCGCGATCGCCTGGCGGACGGCCAGGTCGGTGATCTTGCGCATGTCCGCCGCCCAGTAGCGGGTGCAGGGGGTCGCGCCCGGGACCAGCCGGTCCGCGGCCTGCTCCTGGAACTTGCGGTAGTCCGTGCCGAGGACGTCGTCGAACGTCATCGTGTTGGCGGCGTCGCCCTGGTCGTTGAGCAGCGTCTCGTCGATCCGCTCGCTCGGGACCGTGTAGTCGAACTCCCAGGCCTCGGGGTACTGCGTGCGGCCCGGGTCGGTCGCCGGGTCCCACTGGTCGTTGCGGACCAGGCTCAGCGTCTTCTTGGGCGTGTAGTCGGCGATCTTGTAGGGACCGGTCGACAGCGGCTTGTTGGCGTAGGCCACCGGGTCCTCGAGCGCCGACGCCGGGAGCGGGCCGTTCGCCGGGAAGGCACCCCAGTAGGGCATGTCCGGGAACGGCGTGGCCATCGTGATCGTGATGGTGTTGCCGTCCACGGCGATGGAGTCGAGCTGGGCGCCCGGGTCGGTGTAGGGACCCTTGTAGTCAGCGCCACCCTCGAAGTACTGCTGCGAGTAGAAGCCCGGCGACTCGGGGAAGGTCTCGAGGTCCATGGAGGACTCCATGCCGCGCTTGACGTCCTCGGCCGTGACCGGCGTGCCGTCCTCGTACTTCACGCCGTCCCGGATCGTGAACGTCCACTCGGTGAAGTCCTCGTTGGGCGTACCGGTGTCGGTGGCCAGGTCGGGCACCAGGATCGGCGAGCCGTCCTCGATGACGTACTGGGTCAGCGAACGGTAGAGCAGGCCGCTGCCGACGCCGTAGGTGTGCGTGTAGTAGATCTCGCTCGGGTGCATGGTCTCGTTGGGCGTGAACGAGACCACCTTGACGGTGCCACCCTCCTCGGCCCCCTCGATCTCGCGCGGCCCCTCCCGATCGGGGTCGATCGCGTCGCCGGTGTCGCCGCCCGTGGTGGTGCCGGTGGGGGCGGTGGTCCCCGGCTCGTTGTCGCCGTCGTCGTCGCCGTCCCCGCCGCAGGCGCTCAGTGCGAGCGCTCCGGCGGCGGACAAGGCCACGAGGGCTCGAGTTGTCCTTCGCATAGTGCTAGCCACCCTTTCCGTGGTGATTCCCGAACGGTGAACCTTCGTCACCGGCGAGTCTTGGGGTCGAACGCGTCGCGGACCGAGTCGCCCAGCAGGTTGAGGGCGAGCACCAGGGTCGCGATCACGGCGACGGGAGCGAACAGGTAGAGGGGGTACTCGCTGTAGTAGCCACGCGCCGCCTCGACGATCTGGCCGAGCGACGGCTCACCCGTCAGCCCGATGCCGAGGAAGGACAGGCCGGCCTCGGCCGCCACGAAGGCCGGCAGACCCAGCGAGATGGCGATCACGATCGGCGCCACCAGGTTGGGCAGCAGCTCCTTGAACAGGATCCGGCTGGTCGGTGCCCCGATCACCTGCGCCGCCTGGATGAACTCCCGCTCCCGCAGGGACAGCACCTGGCCACGGATCAGGCGGGCGAGCCCCATCCAGCCGAAGATCACCAGGATCCCGATCAGGGCCAGCTTCTGCGCGTAGGCCAGGCTGTCGGCGTTCTGCCCGAACCGGTCCACCAGGATCGGGGCCACCGTGAGGGCCCCGAGGATGAAGGGGAAGGACAGGAACACGTCGATGACGAACGAGATGATCCGGTCCAGCCAGCCACGCGAGAACCCGGCGACCAGGCCGATGACGACCCCGACGACGGTGCTGACGACCGTGGCGACCGTCGCGATCAGGAGCGAGGTGCGCAGCCCGAGCAGGAGGCGGGCCAGGTTGTCGTACGCGGTGCCGGGCGCGATCCCGAGCGGGTGCTCCCACGTGAAGTCGCCCAGGGGCGGTCCGACGATCGGGAGGCCGGTGTAGTCGGTGGCCGTCACGTTGTCGAGCGCGTACGGGCCCTGGCCGGTCCCGTTGATCTGGAGCAGGTCGTTGATGAAGCTCGCGAAGACGCCGGCCAGCACCAGCAGCAGCACGACGATCCCGCAGAAGACGGCGACCGGGTCGCGCCGCAGCCGGCCGAGCGCGATCTGCAGCGGGGAGCGACCGTGGAAGTCCTTGTCCTTCTTGTCGCGGGGTCGAGGAGCCTCCTCCTCCAGCGGCGCCTGCGCCACTGATTCCGTTGCCGGAATACCCATGTCCACCTCGAGATGAGCCGTTGTGCGTCGGACGGTTCCTGCGTGTCGTACGTCGGTCGCATCGCCCCATCGGGCCGGACAACCGTGGGCGACTGTATGTGAAACAGACCGTAACGGGGGTCTCCCGGGGGTAACAATCTGGTCTCAGGGCCTCGGTCAGCGCGAGAAGCCTTGCCGTGTCTCAGTCGCTCGGCGGGACATCCTCCGCAGGGAGGGCGTCCACGCCAGCCTCCTTGCGCTGGGCGGCCGTGATCGGCGCAGGAGCGTCCGTGAGCGGGTCGACCCCGCCGCCCGACTTGGGGAACGCGATCACCTCACGGATGGAGTCGGTGCCGGCCAGCAGCGCGGTCACCCGGTCCCAGCCGAACGCGATGCCGCCGTGGGGCGGGGCGCCGAAACGGAATGCGTCGAGCAGGAACCCGAACTTCTCCTGGGCCTCCTCCTCGCCGAGGCCCATGACCGCGAAGACCCGCTTCTGGACCTCCGAGGAGTGGATACGGATCGAGCCGCCGCCGATCTCGTTGCCGTTGCAGACGATGTCGTAGGCCCACGCCAGGGCGTCACCCGGCTCGCGGTCGAACGAGGCGAGGTCCTGCGGCGAGGTGAAGGCGTGGTGGACCGCGGTCCAGGCGCCGGCACCGACCGCGACGTCGCCGGCCGCGGTCGCGTCGTCGGCCGGCTCGAAGAGCGGCGCGTCCACGACCCACAGGAAGCTCCACGCGGACTCGTCGATCAGGCCCCCGCGCCGGCCGATCTCCAGCCGGGCCGCCCCGAGCAGCGCCCGGGTGCTCTTGACGGCGCCGGCCCCGAAGAAGACGCAGTCCCCGGGCTGGGCGCCGACGTGCGCAGCCAGGCCGGCCCGCTCGTCCTCGGACAGGTTCTTGGCCACCGGTCCGCCGAGCTCGCCGTCCTCCTGGACGAGGACGTACGCGAGGCCTCGGGCCCCCCGCTGCTTGGCCCACTCCTGCCAGGCGTCCAGCTGCTTGCGCGGCTGGCTCGCGCCACCGGGCATCACCACAGCGCCGACGTACGGCGCCTGGAACACCCGGAACGGGGTGTCCTTGAAGTAGTCGGTGCACTCGACGAGCTCGAGGCCCATCCGCAGGTCCGGCTTGTCCGTGCCGTAGCGGGCCATGGCCTCGGCGTAGGTCATCCGCGGGATGGGCGTCTGGACCTCGTGGCCCACCAGGGCCCACAGCGCCACCAGGATCTCCTCGGAGACCGCGATCACGTCGTCCTGGTCGACGAAGCTCATCTCGACGTCGAGCTGGGTGAACTCCGGCTGCCGGTCGGCGCGGAAGTCCTCGTCGCGGTAGCAGCGGGCGATCTGGAAGTAGCGCTCCATGCCGGCCACCATCAGCAGCTGCTTGAAGAGCTGCGGGCTCTGCGGCAGGGCGTACCAGCTCCCGGGCTGGAGCCGGGCGGGCACCAGGAAGTCCCGCGCACCCTCGGGGGTGGACCTGGTCAGCGTGGGGGTCTCCACCTCGATGAAGCCGTGCCGGTCCAGGACGTCGCGCGCGGCCTTGTTGACCTTGCTGCGCAGCACCATCGCGGCTCGCGGCCCGGCACGGCGCAGGTCGAGGTAGCGGTGCTTGAGGCGCGCCTCCTCCCCCACCTCGCCGCCGGACGACCCCGCGTCGTCGACAGGGAACGGCAGCGGCTCCGACGAGCTGAGCACCTCGAGGTCGGTCGTGATGACCTCGACCTCGCCGGTCGGCAGGTTGGGGTTGGCGTTGCCCTCGGGGCGCAGGCTCACCTCGCCGGTCACCTTCACGCAGAACTCGCTGCGCAGCTGGTGGGCCACCGCCTCGTCGCGGACCACCACCTGCACCACGCCGCTGGCCTCGCGGAGGTCGAGGAACGCGACACCGCCGTGGTCGCGGCGGCGGGCGATCCAGCCGGCCAGCGTCACGGTCTCACCGGCGTGCTCGGCCCGCAGGCTGCCGGCGTCATGGGTGCGGATCACGGTGCTGTCCTTCTCACTGCTGGAGGACGACGTGCGGTCGCACGTCGGAGTCGGGGGGTGACCAGGTCGACGGGTCGGCGGCCACCTGGTCGCCGCTGCGGATGTCCTTGACCTCGTGGCCGCCATCATCGCCCGTCGGCGCGAACCAGACGAACGGGATTCCGCGGCGCTCGGCGGTGCGGATCTGCTTGCCGAACCGCTGGGGCGAGGCGGCCACCTCGCACGGGATGCCGCGGGCCCGCAGCGCGGACGCCACCGCGTCGCTCGCCGGCCGCGACGCCTCGTCGGCCACCGCGACCAGGACCGCGCTGGGCACCGACCGGCTGCCGCTCAGCACGCCGTCGGCGATCAGCGGGACGAGCGTGCGGGAGACGCCGAAGGAGACCCCGACGCCGGGATAGACGTTCTTGCCGTCGTCCGCCAGGGCGTCGTACCGGCCGCCGCCGCCGACCGACTTCAGGTGCTCGTACCCGCTCATGAAGATCTCGACGACGGTGCCGGTGTAGTAGTCGAGACCGCGGGCGATGCGCAGGTTGGCCTCGACCGACACCCGGTCGGTGGCCGCCGCCGCGCAGCCCTCGACGACCGCGGCGAGCTCGGTCAGACCGGCGTCGAGCAGGTCGTCCTCGACACCCAGGGCGCGCACCTGCTCGACGAACGAGGTGTCGGCCACCCGGATGGACGCCAGCTCGAGGCACCGCTCGGCCTGCTCCGCGCTGGCTCCCGCCTGGTCCGCCAGCTGCTGCGCCACGACCTCGGCCGGGAGCTTGTCGAGCTTGTCGATGACCCGGATCGCCGCCGTGACGTCGGCGATGCCGAGCCCCCGGTAGAACCCCTGGATCAGCTTGCGGTTGTTGAACTGGAACGACACCGGCGGCAGCGGCAGCGCGGCGAGCGCGTCCACCATGACCCGCATGACCTCCACGTCGTGGTGGAAGGCGAGCTCGCCCTGGCCCACGATGTCGACGTCGGCCTGGGTGAACTGGCGGTACCGGCCGATCTGGGGGCGCTCGCCACGCCACGCGGGCTGGATCTGGTAGCGCCGGAAGGGGAACTCGAGCTTGCCGGAGTTCTCCAGGACGTAGCGGGCGAACGGCACGGTGAGGTCGAAGTGCAGACCCAGGACCCGGCCGTCGAGGTCGCTGGACTCGTCCTCGGTCCCGGGATCCGACAGAGCCCGGCGCAGGACGTAGATCTCCTTGTCGATCTCGCCGCCCTTGGCCAGCCGGTCCAGCGGCTCGACCACCCGGGTCTCGATGCCGGCGAAGCCGTGCAGCTCGAAGACCCCTCGCAGGACGTCGATCGCCTGCTGCTCGACGACGCGTTCTGCGGGCAGCAGCTCAGGGAACCCGCTCAGCGGGGTGGGCTTCTGGCTCATCGGACCGGGAGGTCCTGCAGGTAGGGGTTGGTGGCCCGTTCCCGGCCGATCGAGGTCTGCTCCCCGTGCCCGGGCAGGACGACCACGTCGTCGGCGAGCGGGAGGACCTTGGTGGCCAGGCTGCGCAGCATGGTCGCGTGGTCGCCGCCGGGCAGGTCCGTGCGCCCGATCGACCCGGCGAAGAGCAGGTCCCCCGAGAACATGACCTCCGAGACGTCCTCGGCGCCGGCGTACGGCGACCGGAAGGTCACCGACCCCGCGGTGTGCCCCGGCGTGTGGTCCACGGCGAACCGCAGCCCGGCCAGCTCGAGCTCCTGGAGGTCGCCGAGCTCGCGGACGTCGTCGGGCTCCGCCCAGGAGTAGTCCCCGCCCAGCAGCATCTGTGCGGTGTCGCGCGACATCCCGGCCATCGGGTCGGAGAGCAGGTGCCGGTCGGCGGGGTGGACCCAGGCGGTGGCGTCGTAGGTCCCGGCGACCGGGGCCACGCACCACATGTGGTCGACGTGACCGTGCGTGACGAGCACCGACACCGGCTTGAGCCGGTGCTGGCGGACCACCTCGGCCACCCCCTCGGTCGCGTCCATCCCCGGGTCCACGACCACGCACTCGGTGCCGGGAGCCGTCGCGACGACGTAGCAGTTGGTGCCCCACGGTCCTGCGGGGAAGCCGGCGATCAGCACCGGCCCACCGTATCTGTGAGGAGGTCACGAGGCCGCATCGGTTTCGCACCGCCGAGTGGCCCACGGCCGGCGCTGACTATCATCACGCAGTGATGAGCCAGGGGTCGGTGCACGAATGGGGACGGGTCGACGACGACGGCACCGTCTACGTCAGGACGGCCGAGGGCGAGCGAGCCGTCGGTCAGTACCCCGCCGGGTCGCCGGAGGAGGCGATGGCCTTCTTCACCAAGCGCTACGAGGCGCTGGCCGCGGAGGTCGACCTCCTCGGCCAGCGGGTCCGCTCCGGGGTGATGTCCCCCGAGGAGGCCGCGGCGTCGGTGAAGACGGTCTCGGCGCAGGTCGCGGAGGCCAACGCGGTCGGTGACCTCGCGTCCCTCATCGGCCGCCTGGACTCCCTCGGCCCGGTCATCGCCTCCCAGCGCGAGGCCCGCAAGGCCGAGAAGGCGCAGCGCGCCGTCGAGGCCAAGGCGGCCAAGGAGAAGATCGTCGCCGAGGCCGAGAAGCTCGCGACCGGCAGCGACTGGCGGGCCGGGGCCAACCGGCTCCGCAGCCTGCTCGACGAGTGGAAGGCACTCCCCCGGATCGACCGGGCCTCCGACGACGAGCTCTGGAAGCGGTTCTCGTCGGCGCGGACGACGTACACCCGCCGACGCAAGACCCACTTCGCCGAGCAGAACGAGAAACGCGAGGCGGCCCGGGTCATCAAGGAGCGGCTGGTGAAGGAGGCCGAGGCCCTGGCCGGCTCCACCGACTGGGGCGCCACCGCCGGGAGCTACCGCGACCTGATGAGCCGGTGGAAGGCAGCGGGTGCCGCGCCGAAAGACATCGACGACGAGCTCTGGAAGCGGTTCCGCGGTGCCCAGGACACGTTCTTCGGCGCCCGGGACGCGGCCAACGCCGCCCTGGACGCCGAGTTCGCCGCCAACGCCGAGGTCAAGGAGAAGATCCTCGCCGAGGCCGAGGCGCTGCTCCCGGTCACCGACCTGGACGCCGCCAAGAGGACGCTGCGTGATCTCGCGGACCGCTGGGAGGCGGCCGGGAAGGTCCCCCGGGACCGGATGAAGGAGCTCGAGGGCCGGATGCGCGCCGTGGAGCAGGCGGTCCGGTCGATCGAGGACGAGCGCTGGCGCGCCTCCGACCCGGAGAAGTCCGCACGCGCGGACGACATGGTGTCCAAGCTCGAGGTCGCCATCGCCAAGGCCGAGGCCGACCTCGAGGAGGCCCGTGCCGCCGGCAACGACAAGCTGGTCGCCGAGCTGGAGGCCGACCTCACCTCGCGGCGGTCCTTCCTCGACATGGCCAAGCAGGTCAGCGCCGACTACAGCTAGCACCCTCGCGAGTCGGCGCTACTGCCCGTCAGCAACGCCGTCTCGGCGGCGCCGGCGTGTCACTGGGTCACGCGGTAGGCGTCGAACACGCCGGGGACCGAGCGGACCGCCTTGAGGACGTTGTCGAGGTGCTTGGCCTCGGCCATCTCGAAGGTGAACCGGGACTTGGCGACCCGGTTGCGGGTGGTCTGCAGGTTGGCGCTCAGGATGTTCACGTGCGCGTCGGACAGCACCATCGTGATGTCGGCCAGCAGCCGGGCCCGGTCGAGCGCCTCGACCTGGATGTTGACCAGGAACAACGACTGGCTGGTCGGGGCCCACTCGACCTCGAGCAGCTTCTCGGGCTGGGTGCGCAGCTCAGCGGCGTTGGTGCAGTCGGTCCGGTGGACCGAGACGCCGCCGCCCTTGGTCACGAACCCGAGGATGTCGTCGGGCGGCACCGGGGTGCAGCACTTCGCGAGCTTGACCCACACGTCCGGCGCACCCTTGACGACCACGCCCGCGTCGGAGCCGGCGCCGATCTTGCTGCGCTGGCGGCGCCCGGTGATCGTGACTGCCTCGGCGAGGTCCTCCTGGGCGCCCTCGTTGCCGCCGTGCATGTCGACGACCCGGCGTACGACGGCCTGCGCGGAGACGTTGCCCTCGCCCACCGCGGCGTAGAGCGCCGTGATGTCGGCGAGCTTGAAGTGCTCCGCGGCCTGGGTGAGCGTCTCCTGGGAGAGAAGTCGCTTGAGGGGCAGTCCCTCCTTGCGCATCAGCTTGGCGATCTGCTCCTTGCCCTGCTCGATCGCCTCGTCGCGCCGCTCCTTGGTGAACCACTGCCGGATCTTGGAGCGGGCCCGCGGTGACTTCACGAACGCGAGCCAGTCGCGGGAGGGCCCCGCGTTGGCCGACTTGGACGTGAAGACCTCGACCACGTCGCCGTTGTCCAGGGTCGACTCGAGCGGCACCAGACGGCCGTTGACCCGGGCTCCTATCGTGTGGTGCCCGACCTCGGTGTGGACGGCGTACGCGAAGTCGACGGGGGTGGCGCCGGCCGGCAGGGCGATCACGTCACCGCGCGGGGTGAAGACATAGGTCTCGGCCCGGTTGATCTCGAAGCGCAGCGACTCGAGGAACTCGCCCGGGTCCTCGACCTCGCTCTGCCAGTCGAGCAGCTGCTTGACCCAGGTCATGTCATCGACGTCACCGGCCTTGTCGGTGTCGACGCCCGCCCGGCCGTCCTCCTTGTACTTCCAGTGCGCGGCGACACCGTACTCGGCCCGGCGGTGCATGCCGAAGGTCCGGATCTGCATCTCGACCGGCTTGCCCTGCGGGCCGATGACCGTCGTGTGCAGGGACTGGTACATGTTGAACTTCGGCATCGCGACGTAGTCCTTGAACCGGCCCAGGACCGGGTTCCACCGCGAGTGCAGCACGCCCAGGACCGAGTAGCAGTCCCGGTCGTCGGCCACCAGGATGCGGATGCCGACCAGGTCGTAGATGTCGGAGAATTCGCGGCCGCCGACGATCATCTTCTGGTAGATCGAGTAGTAGTGCTTGGGCCGGCCGGTGACCGTCGCCTTGATCTTGGCCTCGCGCAGGTCCGCCTCGACGGCGGTGATGACCTCGGCGAGGAACTGGTCGCGTGACGGCGCCCGTTCCGCGACCATCCGGACGATCTCGTCGTAGATCTTGGGATGCAGCGTGGCGAACGCGAGGTCCTCGAGCTCCCACTTGATCGTGTTCATGCCCAGCCGGTGCGCCAGCGGGGCGTAGATGTCGAGGGTCTCGCGGGCGACCCGCTCCTGGGTCTCCTGCCGGACGTAGCGCAGGGTGCGCATGTTGTGCAGCCGGTCGGCGAGCTTGATCACGAGCACCCGGATGTCGCGCGACATCGCGACGATCATCTTGCGGATGGTCTCGGCCTGCGCGGAGTCGCCGTACTTGACCTTGTCGAGCTTGGTCACCCCGTCGACCAGCCGGGCGACCTCCTCACCGAAGTCCGCACGAACCTGGTCCAGGGTGTACGGCGTGTCCTCGACGGTGTCGTGCAGGAGCGCGGCGACCAGGGTGGACTCGGTCATCCCGATGTCCGCCAGGATCGTGGTCACGGCGAGCGGGTGCGTGATGTACGGGTCACCGCTCTTGCGCATCTGCGTGCCGTGCATCTCGGCCGCGGTGTTGTAGGCCCGCTCGAGCAGGGCCAGGTCCGCCTTCGGGTGGTTGGCCCGGACGGAGCGGAACAGCGAGTCCAGCACCGGGTTGCCGGCCTGCGTACGGGAGGCGACCC
>NZ_JAEMSS010000140.1 GCF_016462705.1 Nocardioides sp.
CTCGTCGTACGCGCGGTGGGCGCGGGCCCGGCGCGCGGCGTAGTCGCCCTCGGTGCCGGGGGTGTGGTTCTCGGCGCCCGCGGCCCACTGGTCGTTGGTGACCTCGTGGTCGTCCCAGGTGATGATCCAGGGGTACGCCGCGTGCAGGGCCTGCAGGTCGGGGTCGCGCTTGTACTGCGCGTGCCGCTGCCGGTAGTCGGCCAGTGCGACCATCTCGTGCGCCGGCTCGTGCGGCCGGATGTCGACGTCGTCGAACCCGTAGCCGTACTGGCCGGGGCCGTACTCGTAGAGGTAGTCCCCGAGGTGCAGGACCGCGTGCAGGTCGGTGCGCCTGGCCAGCGCCCGGTAGGCCGTGAACCAGCCGGCCTGCAGGTTGGCGCACGACACGACGCCGAAGCGGAGGTTGTCGGGCGTCGACTTCGGGTCGGGGGCGGTGCGGGTCCGGCCCACGGTGCTCTTGCCGTCGCGGAACCGGAACCGGTAGTAGTACCAGGTCTCGGGCTTCAGGTCCTTCACGTCGACCTTGACGGTGTGGTCGCGGCTGGGACCGGTCTCGACCTTGCCCCGGCGGACGACCTTGCGGAACCGCCGGTCCTTCGCGACCTCCCACCGCACCGTGACCTTCGGGCCCTGCCCCGAGCCGGGGACGGCCCGCTCGGTGGGGGTGACCCGGGTCCAGATGAGGACCGCCGTCGGCAGCGGGTCACCGGAGGCCACACCGTGCTGGAAGTAGGGAGAGCGCCGCTCGGTCCCGCCGGCGACCGCGTCGGGGCCGTCGGCCACGGCGAGCGCTCCGGCGCCGACCGCGCCGCCGGCCAGGACCGCCCGGCGCGGGACTGGCGGGGCAGGGGTCGTCTGGGTCGAGGTCACAGAGCATTCAACGACACGAGGGCGGGGGCGTGACGCCGCCGGAGCCAGGAGTCACCGAATGTTCACCCGGCGTACGTCGCCGCGTCCGGCCGGGACGCGGCACCGCCCCGGTGGGAGCTGGTCCCACCGGGGCGGTGCTGGGTTGGTGCGGGTGTGTCAGCGGACGGTCAGACCGCCTTGCCGACGACGGAGATCCGCTTGTTCTGGTCGACCGGCTTGCCCGAGCACGAGTAGACCGTGTTGTTGACGTAGCACTTCGCGAAGCGGGTGCTGGCGTTGACCAGCGTCACGTCCACGGCCGCGACCTTGCCGGCCTTGAACGCGCCCTGGAACGCGCCCTTGCCCTTGGCGTTGATCGCGACGTACTTGGTCTTGATCTTGCCGCTGACCAGGTAGGTCGTGACGACGGCGCGGGTGCCCTGGACCTTCGGGGCGCCGGAGATCGCGAACTTGATCTTCTTGGCCTTGCCCTTCGGGACGAACCGGTAGGCGGCGGCGGACAGGTGGTTGAGCTTGGCGTTGAACGCCTTCGCCTGACCCTTCTTGAGCTTCTTGGTGCCGTTGATCTTCGCCGCGGGGTAGGCGGCGGCGGTGTTGGTCGTGCCCTCCTGGTAGAAGAACGGCGCCCGCTGGTTGGCGGCGGAGAACAGTGCGAACTCCTTGTCGACCGACGTCTTGTAGGGCTTCTTCCTCAGGACCTGCGCCATCCCCTGGGTGAAGTACTTGTCCTTCTTGGCGCCCTTGGAGCTGTCCGCCGCCTCCCAGAACTGGCGGACGATCGTCGGCAGGCTGCCGGTCTCGCCCGGGAACTTCTCGGTGAGGTAGCGGAACCAGATCCAGACGCCGTAGTGGAACAGGCCGCCGAACTTGTCCATCGACCGCTTGCGGTCGGTGATGGGGCTGTCGAAGAGGTACTGGACGTTGTCGTCCACGTTGTCGTAGACCTCGTCCTCGACCCAGGCCGCGGTGGCCTCCATGGCCCAGCCGTCGTCGGCCGCGTCGTAGGCGAACTGGGTGGCGTGGAAGTACTCGTGCGCCATCGTCACCTGGAGGTTCTCCAGCGGCGTGTTGGTCGGGAAGCCCGCGTAGTCGTTGTCGACCACGCAGAACGCCGGGACGTCGAAACGGCCCGGGCCGGGCTGCTGCACGTCGTTGTCCACGGTGCAGTAGCCGTAGAGACCGCTCTGGAGCTGGTCGACGTAGATGTCGGTCTGGTCGGTGCCGCCCTTGCCGAAGTCGGGCTTGGGAAGGCGGTAGCCGGCCGCGGCGTAGGTCTGCGCCACCAGGGACGCCGAGGCGAGCACGTCGTTCTGGTTGAAGGACCCGGTCAGCTCGGCCGCGTTGTAGTGGACCCGGACGTTGCCGCTCTCCACGAAGCTGGGCTTCACCGGGCGGTCCGCGAGCCTGGCGTAGGCGGCACGGTCGGCGGCGGACAGGTTGTCGCGCTGCAGCCACAGGTCGCGGAGCGCCAGCGTGGCGTCCCCGTCCTTGCCGGCGAGCGCGGCCTGCGCCCGGTCGAGCGCTTGGGCGGCCTTCTTGGAGCTGGAGTCCGTGAGGGCCTTGCGGTCGGCGCCGTCGGCGGCCACCGCGGTGGGCGCTGCCAGGGTCGCGCCGACGAGCGCCACCAGGGTGACCATCGTGGCCGCCGCCCGGGAGAGAGCGGAGTGAGGCATGAGTTCTCCGATTCAGAGAGGGAAAGGGAACGCCGTGCGAACGGGTCCCCGTGACCGTCGGCGCGACGCGCCGACCTTACCCCGCGGCGGCGACGTAGACGCCCCTGTCGCCGAGGTGCAGCGACAGGTGCAGCGACAGGTGCAGCGAGCGGGAGGGGTCAGACCCGGCGCAGGACCGCGGTGACCTTGCCCAGGATCGTCGCGTGGGTGCCGTCGATCGGCTCGAACGCGTCGTTGTGGGGGAGCAGCCAGACCTGGCCGTCCTTGCGCTGGAAGGTCTTGACCGTCGCCTCGCCGTCGATCATCGCGGCCACGATCTCGCCGTTGGACGCCGTCTGCTCCCGGCGTACGACGACGTAGTCGCCGTCGCAGATGGCGGCGTCGATCATCGACTCACCGCTGACCTCGAGCATGAACAGCTCGCCGCCGCCGACCAGGTCGCGAGGCAGCGGGAAGACCTCAGTGAGGTTCTCCTCGGCGAGGATCGGGCCACCGGCCGCGATCCGGCCGAGCATCGGCACGTAGGTGGCCGGAGGCATCGTGTCGCCGATGCCGGTCTCGTCGACCGACGACTCCTCGGCCGCGGAGATCGACCGACGCGCGGCCATGACCTCGGGCAGGAACACCTCGAGCGCGCGCGGACGGTTGGGGTCGCGGCGCACGAACCCCTTCTCCTCGAGCACCTTGAGCTGGTGGGCGACGCTGGAGGAGCTGGTGAGCCCGACGGCCTCGCCGATCTCGCGCATGCTCGGCGGGTAGCCGACCCGTTCCATGGCGTCCTTGATGTGCGACAGGATCCGCTGCTGGCGAGGGGTCAGCCCCGTCGCGTCGGGCGGTCCGTCGGGGAGCTCGGAGACCTTGCCGCGGGTCGTGCGCGTGTTCGCCATGGGGGCCAGGCTAGAACGAACCCGGCCCCTTGTTCAAACATCTGTTCGAACCGCGCGTGTCGCTCAGCGGGCCAGCCCCGGCTTCATCGTCGGCACGTGCACCCCGGTCGACGCCGTGGTCACCGTCTCGTCCACGCGGGTCAGGACGATCTGGGCCTGTGCGAACGGTGTCGGGATCGTGAACGTGACGCCGCCGCTCGACTGGCAGGTCAGCGTGTAGGCGCGCGCCCTGGTGTCGAGCGGCCCGCCGCCGTTGACGTACCAGGCGTCGCCGCCCGCCGTCGCGCCGAGCGCTGCGACCTGGCCGCTCTCGAAGGCCGCCCCGCTGTCCAGCACGCAGCCGAAGAAGCTGGCAGCGCCGCTGAGCTGGGCGTTGACCGCGTAGTTCACCACGTACTGGCCCGCGGGCAGCCCCGGCAGGGCGAAGCGCATCGTGGTTCCCGTGGAGGTGCCCGTCAGGTTGTAGCGGTAGGCCTTGGTCTGCAGCGCGGAGCCGTCCAGCCCGTCGAGGAGGTCGGCGTTGAGCTTCTTGATCCTGGTGTCGTTGGAGACGGTGAACGGCGCCTTGCCCGGCTTGCTCTTGAGCTTCAGCGCCGGACCCTTGCCGGTCGTCTTGAGCTTGGTGGTCTTGTCGGACGAGTTGCTCTTGCCGAGCAGCAGCGGACCGCCGGTCGCGGCGTACGCCCCGAGATTCGCCGCGCCGGCCAGGAGGGCGGCGGCGAGCAGGACGGTGACGAGACGGCTGTGACGCTGGGGCATGGGACCTCCCGGGATCTGGACGTGGACGTGTCAGTCCACCGTCTCGGGCGGCCGGCCGCCATGGCCCGAACGGGCCATCGCCTGGTTCACTCGCGGCATGGCCACCACCTCGAGCTGTGTCGTCACGGGAGCCGCGCGCGGCATCGGCCGCGCCATCGCCGAGCAGATGGTCGCCCGGGGTCATCGGGTGGTCGTCACCGACGTCGACGGTGCGGGCGCCGCCCGGACGGCGTCCGAGATCGGCGCTGCCGAAGGTCTCGCCCAGGACGTCCGCGACCCAGCCTCGCACCGCGCGGTCGCCGAGGCCGCCGGTCGCCACGGACCGCTGACGGTGTGGTTCAACAACGCCGGCGTCGCCTTCGACCGGGACCTCGTCGAGCTGACCGACGAGCAGGTCCGCACCACCGTCGAGGTCAACCTGCTCGGTGTCATGTGGGGCACCCGGGCCGCGGTCGACGCGTTCGGCGCCGCGGGCGGCGACGTGGTCATCACGTCGTCGCTGTCGGCGCTCGGGCCGGTGCCCAACCTGTCGGCGTACGCCGCGACGAAGGCGGCCGTGCTGTCGCTCGCGACCTCGGTCAACCTCGAGACCCCGCGGGGGGTGCGGGTCCACGCCCTGTGCCCCGATGGCGTCAGCACCGCGATGGTCGAGGGGATGACCGGAGGCACGGCGGAGAAGCTGGTGCGGTCCGGGGGCCGGATGCTCACCACGGACGAGGTCGCCGCCGCCGCCGTCGCACTCGTCGGCAGCCGTCGGGTGGCCCGGACGATGCCCGGCTGGCGGGGCGCGGTGATGCGGATCGGCGGGCTGGTGCCCTCGCAGGCTGCGCCGGCGCTGAGGCTCCTGGAGCTCCAGGGGAGCCGCGCGGTCAAGCGTCGCCGAGCGCTACGAGAGTGACAGTCATCTTGACAGTCACTGTCGTCAAGGCCATGTTGGGCCGGTGCCCGCCTCCACCTCGCCGTCGGCGGTGCCGTTGCGAGAGCGGCAGCGCACCGCGCTCCGCGCCGACATCGAGCGGGCGGCGATCGGTCTGTTCGCCGAGCACGGCTTCGACCAGGTCACGACCGAGGCGATCGCCGAGGCCGTCGGGATCTCGCCCAGCACCTTCTTCCGCCACGTCCCCAACAAGGACCAGCTGCTGCTCGCCGCGACCGAGCGCGGACGGGCGCAGATCGTGGCCAGCCTCCGGGACAGCTCTCCCGACGACGAGGTCGCCGCATCCCTGGCGGCCGCGATCCTGACGCGGACCGCGCAGTTCGTCGACGACGTCGAAGGGGTCGAGGTGTGGCGACGTGCGATGGCGTCGGCACCCCCCGCGCTCCGCCGGGCGTCCCTGTTGAGCGTCGAGGACTGCGACGAGCTCATCGCCGCCGTGGCGGCGCGCCTCGGCCCGTCGTCCCCCGACCTGGCCGCCGGTGTGCTGGTGCGGTCCATGGTGGCCGCGGCGGAGTACGCCTACGAGTGGTGGCTCACCCATGACCGGTCCGAGCCCCTGCACGTGCTGACCGAGCGTGCGCTCGACCAGGTCTCCCGAGGCGTCGACCGGGGCGTCGCGCCGTGATCCTCGACGACTTCAGCGTCCGCGACCGCGTCGCGATCGTGACCGGCGCCGGCCAGGGCATCGGCCGGGCGACCGCCATCGGCCTGGCGGAGGCCGGAGCCGACGTGGTCGTCGCCGCCCGCACCGCGAGCGATCTCGACGAGGTCGTGGGCCGGATCGAGGCGACCGGTCGACGTGGGCTCGCCGTCACCACCGATGTCATGGAGACCCCGCAGCTCGAGCGACTGGTCGCCGAGACGCTCAGGACCTTCGGGCGGCTGGACATCCTGGTCAACAACGCGGGCGGCTCCGCACCCCAGGCGGCGATGACGACCACGGAGCACACCCTCCACCGCGCCCTGCACTTCAACGCGATCGCCCCGTTCGTCCTGACCCAGCTGGCCGCCCAGGCGATGGTCGACACCGCGGGCTCCGGTGCGGTCGTCAACATCTCGTCCCGGGCCGCCGACATGGTGCTCACCTCGTTCGTGGCCCACGGGGTGGGCAAGGCGGCCCTCAGCCACCTGACCAAGAACGTCGCCGCCGAGCTGGCGCCGTACGTCCGGGTCAACGCGATCGGGACCGGGGCGGTCGACACACGGGCGTTGGCGACGGTCATGGAAGACGAACGCATGCGCCGGCAGCTGGTGGAGCGGACCCCGATGGGCCGGCCCGGCTCGCCGGAGGACATCGCGCGGGCGGTGCTTTTCCTGGTCTCGCCGGCCTCGTCGTGGATCACCGGCACCGTGCTGAACGTGGACGGTGGCTCGACCGTGCCCGCCATCGAGATCCCGGCGCCGCCGCTGGCGGCGCGCTCCCGACCGGAAGGGTCGCCGTGACCAATCTGAACGAACGCGAGCAGCAGGCGCTCGACTCCTACCACGCGTACGTCGCCCAGCGGGAGCTGTGTGTCAGGGGCGCTGCTCCGTGGTCGACGATCGCCGACTGGTTCACCGCTGACGCCGTGTTCATCGATCCCGCGTGGGGCCGCGTCGTCGGCCGCGACAACATCGCGGCGTTCTTCGACATGTCCATGACGGGGCTGGACGGCTGGACGTTCCCCGAGGAGTGGACCCTCGTCGAGGGCGACCGGCTCGTCTCGTTCTGGTGGAACCGCCTGCCCGACGCCGCCGGTCAGGGCCCTCGTCAGGCACCCGCGTTCTCCATCCTCCACCACGCCGGCGACGGGCTCTTCGACTACGAGCTCGACGTCGTGAACATGACCGAGGTGATGGAGCTCGTTGCGAGCTCGGGATGGCGACCCGGCCCCGGCGCGACGTTCCCCACGGAGCCCCCGGACCGCGACGTCACACCGCCCAGGCTCACGACGCCCTGATCGAGGGGGGAGCGACACGCCGTTCGAACAAATGTTCGCGCGGTGC
This sequence comes from Nocardioides sp., assembly GCF_016462705.1. GTDB lineage: Bacteria > Actinomycetota > Actinomycetes > Propionibacteriales > Nocardioidaceae > Nocardioides. The sequence goes on from NZ_JAEMSS010000140.1 coordinate 7,113, forward strand.
TTGATTCTGTTCGAACAGGTGCTCTACTCTCGTACATGTGTTCGATCGAACGTCTGATCGATCCCGAGGCTCAGCTCCGGTGACTGTCGGTGCCGACCTCTACACCTGGAACACACCCGACCACCCCTTCCCCTGGAGGTCACGATGAGCACCCTGACGATCGAGCCCGCATTCCGCCCCGTGGTGGCGATGCCGCGTCGGCGCAGCCACGTCCGGCTGACCCGCCGAGGTCGAGTGGTGGTCTTCGTGCTCTCGCTGGCCCTGGCCTTCGCGATCGGGATCATGGTCGCGGCCGGCTCGGTCGCCACCGGTGAGGCCGGCACGCCCGAGCCCACCCGGGTGGTGACCGTCGGCACCGGCGACACGCTCTGGGGGATCGCCTCCGGCCTCGCCGACGACGGCGACGTGCAGGCCATGATGACCAAGATCGAGCGCCTCAACGCCCTCGACTCCGGGATGCTCTCCGCCGGCCAGAAGCTGGTCGTCCCCGCCGGCTAGCGCCACCAAGACTTCGTCAGCCGCTTCGACCCCGGCTGGCGGGCCGGGGAAGAACAGGGGCGGAGCCGGGGGGCTCCGCCCCTGCGGCGTTCCTGGGAGGCGTTCCTGGGACCATCACCCCATGGCCGGTTACTCAGGCACCCCGCTCGGCAGGAAGATCGGGATCAAGGACGGGCACGTGGTCTTCCTCGACGGCGCCCCGGCCGCGCTCGAGCTGGAGACCGGCGGCGCCACGGTCGTCACCCGCCTCCCCGCCCGTGCCGACGTCACGCTGACCTTCCACACGACGTACGCCGCTCTCGCCCGGCGGCTGCCGACGCTGCTCGACCGCACCACGACCGCCGGCATGGTGTGGGTGTGCTGGCCCAAGAAGGCCGCACAGAAGGCCCAGGGCATCACGAGCGACCTGGACGAGAACAGGGTGCGCGACCTGGGGCTCGGGCTCGGCTGGGTCGACGTCAAGGTCGCGGCCGTCGACGACACCTGGTCGGCGCTGAAGCTCGTCCGGCGGCTCGCGGACCGCTAGTGCTTGTGCGGCTTCCGCTCCTCGAGGACGCCGAGCTTGCGCAGCAGGAGCGTGACGAGCATCAGCGACAGGAACAGGCAGACCACCGCGCCGAGCGACGCGACCGCCAGGAACCACCAGGCCTGGCTGTCGCCGCCACGCGCGGTGCGGCCGAAGTCGATGGCGGCCCACACCAGGAACCCCCATGCGCCGAGCGCTGCGACCGACGCCGCCGCGATCCCGGCGAGGCGTGGCTGGAACCCGCGTCGGCGGCGCGCGCCGCGGCGCGCACCCGCCCGTGTGGGTTCGACCCGGCCTGTCACCTCGACATTGTGGACGGCGGGACCCAGGGGCGACGGTCCGCCACGCGGCCTAGACGCTGATGACGACTCCGGCGATGGCGGCGTTCGCCAGGTTGGCCAGCCCGCCGGCGAGCAGGGCCCGCATGCCGAGCTCGGCGACCCAGCCGCGTCGCTCCGGGATGATGGTGCCGAGGGTGCCGATCTGGATGGCGATCGAGGCGAAGTTGGCGAAGCCCGCTAGCGCGAAGGTCACCACGGCGACCGTCACCGGCGACATCGAGTCGACGCTCGGCCCGAAGTCGGCGTAGGCGACGAACTCGTTGAGCACCGTCTTCTGGCCGATCCAGGAGCCGGCCTCGGTGGCCTCGGACCAGGGCACGCCGAGCAGCCACGCCAACGGCGCCAGGGCCCACCCGAGCAGCTGCTCGAAAGTGAGGTCGTCGCGGCCGAACCAGCCGCCGAACCACCCGAGGATGCCGTTGGCCATGGCGATCAGGGCGATGAAGGCGATCAGGAGAGCCCCGACGGTGACCGCGATCCGGCCACCGGCGATGGCACCCCGGCCGATGGCGTCGATGACGTTGCGCGACTCCTCGTCGTGGACCTGCCGGACGTCCAGCTCCCGGTCGCCGGCGTCGGCGACTCCCTCGGCGTCGTCGTCCGGGTCCGGCGGGGTGCTGTCGGGCCACATGACCTTCGCCATCAGCAGGGAGGCGGGAGCGTTCATGACGGTGGCGGCGAGCAGGTACTCCAGCGGTGCCCCCAGCAGCGAGTAGCCGACCAGCGTCGACCCGGCCGCGGCCGCGAAGCCGCAGCTCATGAGGGTGAACATCTGGCCCTTGCGGAGCGAGCGCAGGTAGGGCGCGATCATCAGCGGCGCCTCGCTCATGCCGAGGAAGATCACCGTGCTGCCGTAGAACGACTCGACCCGCCCGACGCCCAGGATCCGGGCGAGCGCGCCACCGATGAGGAACGTCGCCCACTGGACGACCCGGAGGTAGAACAGCAGCCCGATCAGCGCCCCGATGAAGACGATCACCGGTAGCACCGACAGGGCAATGATCGTCTCGCCCTCCTCGCCGACGCCGGTGAGCGGGCCGAACACGAAGACCGTCCCTTCCTCGGCGTACCCGATGAGGGACTGCACCCGGTCCGAGACCCACGAGAGCGCGTCCTCGCCGGGGCCCCACTTCAGCACCAGGATCGCGAACCCCACCTGCAGGCCGAGCGCCGCGCCCACCGTGCGCCACGAGATCCCGCGCCGGTGCTTGGACACGGCCACGGCAACGAGCAGCACGACGAGGAGGCCCAGGACTCCGCGGAAGTCGCCCATGGCGTGCCTGGTACCCGGGCCGGGGGTACCCATGTCAGGTGGAGGTGCTTCCCGACATCGTCGGCCCCGAGCCGGTCATCGTCTTCTGCGGGATGGCCGGGGCGGAGAGCAGCAAGACCCGCAACCACTACTACGCCTCGCCCGGCAACAGCTTCTGGGAGTCGATGCACCTCAGCGGCCTCACCCCCGAGCGGCTGCGCCCCCAGGACGACCATCGGGTCGTCGAGCTCGGGCTCGGACTGACCGACCTGGTCGGGCACTGGGACCACGAGACCAACCGAAGCTGGGTCGAGATCGACCTGCTGCTGGCGAACGTCGAGCGCTGGCGGCCGGCGTGGGTGGCCTTCACCGGCAAGGGCACGGCGGGGTACGCCGCCCGCGCGCTGGACCATCGGGGCGCCCGAGGCAAGCCGGGTCTCGGCGTGGCTGACTGGGACGTCGCGGGGGCCGAGGTCTTCGTCCTTCCGGGCACCAGCGGCGCCAACCAGCGCAAGGACTACGACGGGCGCCCGAACCGGCTCTCGTGGTGGCGCGACCTGGCCCAGATCACCGCGCCGGAACGGTCCGCCCGGCGACCCGACACGCCGGGTCCGGACCACCCGTAGGCACTCTGACCTGCGCAAACGCGCCGGGTGTGACCCAGATCAAAAATGACCTCGCCGAGGTCTTGCGCGCCATGGACCCAGCCGCGTACCGTCCTACTAGATGTAGTACTTACACCGGTGTAGTTATCCACATCTAGTCCCCAGGGCCAGGGTGGAAGCCCCACAGGTAGCCGGTTGTTCTACACAGGTAAACCCCCCTTATCCACAGCTCGGAGCACCCGGACGCCGGGTCTTTGAAGCGCGCCCCCACACATCCGCCAGCACATCCACCAGCCCGGGAGGAGGACCCATGCACTGCCCGTTCTGCCGCAACACCGACACCAAGGTCCTCGACTCGCGGGTCTCCGAGGACGGCGGCTCGATCCGCCGCCGCCGGGTGTGCGCCGAGTGCGAGCAGCGGTTCACCACCCTCGAGCTGATGCAGCTGACCGTGGTCAAGCGCTCCGGTGCCACCGAGGCGTTCAGCCGCGACAAGGCGATCGCCGGCGTCCGCAAGGCCTGCAAGGGCCGACCGCTCACCGAGGACGACCTCGAGTGCCTCGGCCAGCAGGTCGAGGACGCGCTGCGCAGCTCCGGCCAGGCCGAGTTCCCCTCCCACGAGATCGGGATGGCCATCCTGGCGCCGCTGCGCGAGCTCGACGAGGTCGCCTACCTGCGCTTCGCCGCGGTCTACAAGCAGTTCGAGACCGCCGAGGACTTCGAGATCGAGATCGCGGCACTCCGCGCCAACCGCGCCGAGCAGCTGCACGAGCTCGTCGGCGAGCTCGACACCCCTCAGCCCGCCAACACGGGCTGACCACAGACCGCCCGGTACGTCGTGGGGAAGCGGCGTACCGGGTGCAGACCCCAGTGACCCGACCTGTCCCTGCGCTGTCGGTGCCACCAGCAACACTGAAGAGCAGGGACCATCAAGGCCTCTCACGGGGGCGGGACCAGGGAGAATGCACATGACGGAGACGGTCAACGGCGGGGCGAAGACCACCTCGGGCGGCAACTCGGGCAAGGCCAAGCGCGGCGCCGGGCTGACGATGGAGCGCGTCTTCAGCACCGAAGGGGTCCACCCCTACGACGAGCTCAACTGGGAGCGCCGCGACGTCGTCCAGACCAACTGGAAGACCGGCGAGACCGTCTTCGAGCAGCGCGGCGT
>NZ_JAEMSS010000141.1 GCF_016462705.1 Nocardioides sp.
CTCCCCGAGCAGCAGCGTGGCGACGCCCAGCTGCGTGGTCGCCACCCACGACGCGGTGATGATGTCGCTGGCCGACCGGGTGCTGACCATCAGCGACGGCCGGGTCTCGGGCTAGTGGCCTGATGCTGCTGCTCGCCCTCCGACGCCTCCGGGCCCAGCGCCGCCTGGTCGCCGCGGTCCTCCTGCTCGTCGCGACCGCGACCACGCAGCTGGGCGTCGCCACGCTGCTGCTCGGGGAGACGCAGGAGCGCGCGTTCGCAGTGGCGGTCGCGCGGTCGCAGCCGCAGGACGTGGAGGTCACCGCCTTCCTCGTCGACCTGGCCGGCGCGGACCTCGCCTCCGCCCGGGACGTGGCGCAGGAGGTGGTGCGCGGCGTCCTCGGCCCGATGGACCCGACCGTGACCAGCCACGCCTCGTCGCGGATGCGCTCGTTCGCCGAGGGCGAGGGGCTCGGCTACCTCGGCACCACGGACGCCCTGCCGCAGCGGGCGGACCTGACGTCCGGTCGCTGGCCGGGGGCGGGGGGCAGCGGCGGCGTGCTCGAGACGGTCCTGCCCGACAGCGCCGCGAGCCGCCTGGGCCTCACCGTGGGTGACCGGGTGCGCCTCGACGGGGAGACCGGGATGGGCGGCGTCGACGATGCGGTGCGGATGGTGGTGGTCGGCACCTTCCGCCCGCGGGCCCGGTCGGGCTGGGACGGCGACCTACTCGCAGGGGCCGGTGTCGACCCGGCCTACAGCGACGGCACCGACCCGGCTCCGGCGTACGGGCCGTTCATGGTCGACGACGCGTCCTTCCGCGCCAGCGGTTCGGCCGTCTACAGCCTGAGGGTGACCGCGCGCCCCGACCTCGGGCTGGCCGAGAGCAGCTCCCTGGACGACGCCGCGACCGCGCTGCGGTCCGCGTCCGCCCTGCTGTCCGCGCGGGTCGGCGACCGGGTGCGGATCACCCGCGTGGCGTCGGACCTGCCCCTGACGTATGACCGGCTCCAGTCCGAGCGGAGCGCCGCACGCTCCACGGTGCTGGTGGTGCTGCTGCTCGGGACCGCGATGTCGCTGGCCGGCCTCCTCCTGGCCGGTCGCCTGGTCGCCGGTGTCCGTGACGACGAGCGAGCCCTGCTGGTCACCCTCGGGCTGAGTCGCGCCCAGCAGCTGAGGACCGCGCTGCTCGAGGGGTTCCTGGTCGCGGCGGGCGCCACCGTGCTCGCCGTGCCGGCCGCGGCCGTCGCGCACTCGGGCCTGACCCATCTACCGGCGATGCGGGCGGCCGGTGTCACCCAGGGAGTGACGGTCGGGTGGGAGCTCTCCGTCACGGGTCTCGTGGGCGCTCTCCTGATGACGGTCGCCCTCGTCCTCCCGGCGTTGGACCTCGCCCCGTCCGCGGCGCCCAGCCGGTGGCGCACGACCGCTCGGTCGGGTGTCGACCTGCTGCTGGTGGTCGCCGTGGCCGCGGCCTGGTGGCAGCTGCGGGCCCGGCCGGCGACGGTGGCCGGTGACGCCGACGTCGGGCTCACCGTGGCGCCGGTCGTGTTCGTCCTCGGGCTCGTCCTGCTGCTGGTACGCGGCCTGCCGATCCTGACCCGCCTCGCGGCCCGGGGGGCTCTCCGCTCGCGCACGCTGGTCCTGCCCCTGGCGGCGGTCCAGGCGGCCCGCCGGCCGGAGAGCCTCGCCGCGATGCTGCTGCTCGCGACCGCGGCTGCAGCGTCGACGTTCGGGGCCTCCTTCCACGCGACCTGGGAGCGCTCCCAGCAGGACCAGGCCGACCTGCGGGCCGGCACGGACCTGTCGCTCGTGCTGCCGGCGCCGCCGGGAGCGGACGAGGCGGCTGCGGTGATGACGGCGCTCTCGGAGATCGGCGAGCCCGTCGTGTCGGCCGTGGCCGTGCGCCCGCTCGCCCTGGGTCGGTACGTCGGGGAGCCGGGCTCGCCTCCGGTGCTGGTCGCCCTCGACTCGCGGGACGCCGGCGAGCTCCTGCGGGGCCGGCTCGACGGGGACCGGACCTGGGCGGACGTGGGAACGTTGCTGCGGGCCGAGGCCGAGCTGGGCGGAGTGACGCTGCCGAGGGGGCTGTCGGGGATCGAGCTGGTGGGGACGGCTCCCGCCGGGTCGGCGATCTCCGCGACGCCGACGGCGGTGCTCCAGGACGCCGCGGGGCTGCGCAGTGCGGTCGTCGCGGAGCCGGTGCCGGTCGACGGTCGGTCGCACCCGGTGCGCTGGCAGGGCGATCCCGGGTCCGGACAGCTGGTCGCGCTGCGCCTCCAGCTGGACCAGGTCCCGCGGGACGAGCCCGCCGCTGAGGACACCGCCGAGATCTCCCTGGCCCTCACCCTGCCGACCCTGCCGACCGAGGCGACCGAGGCGACCGAGGCGACCACCGGCGGTGGCTCCGGTTGGGAGGTGCGGCCGCTCGAGGGTCAGGGCCCGGTTCGCGGGGCCTCGGTCTCGGTCGAGCCGGCGGCGGCCGGGGTCGTGCTGCGCTCGGTCGTGACGCTCGACCTGACCTATCTCGCCTACACCGGCGCCGATCTGCTGGCGACCGCCTTCGCGGCGCCGCCGGTCGTCCCGGTCGCGGTGTCCCAGCAGCTCGTGGACGCCGTCGGCGCCGAGGTCGGCGACACGATCTCCGCGACCGTAGGACCGGCCGTCCTGCCCCTCGAGGTCATGGCGGTGCTGCCGACCATCCCCTCGGCTCCGGGCCGGACCGCGGTCCTGGCCGACATCGACACCCTCTCCCGGGCGTTGATCCACGAGGGTCGCCTCGACCCGGCCGTGGACGGGTGGTGGGTCGCCCGGCCCACACCGGGCACCGAACGCGCGCTCCGCGACCTCGACCTGGGTGACGTCACCACCCGGGACGCCGTCGCCGCGGAGCTCGTCCGTGGCCCGATGCGGGTGACCGTGCCGGCCGCCCTCCTCGTGCTCGTGGTCACCGCGGTCGTCCTGCTCGTCGCCGGTGTCGGCCTGGTGGTGGGTGGGGACCGCCGACGGCGCGCGGACGAGGTGGCCAGGCTGCGCGCCCTGGGCCTGACCCGTCGGGAGGTCCGGCGGGTCCTCGTCGTCGAGCACGCCGCGCTCCTCGTCCCACTCGTCCTGCTGGGGTCGCTCGCGGGTACGGCCGCGGGGCTTGGCATCGGCCCCGGCCTGGTCCGCTCCGACCTCGGCGTCGCCCCGGTGCCCCCGGCGGTCGTGGTGTGGCCGTGGGTGTCCGAGCTCGCGCTGGTCGGCGGGCTCCTCCTGGCCGGGCTCGTCGTCGTGGCCGCGATCACCGCGGCGCGCGTACGGCGGTCGGACCCGGCCGGCCTCCGGACGGTCGACTCGTGAGGCCGCCGTGGAGGCCGCACGGTCCGACCATCCTCGGCCGGGCGCGCACCGATGCCCGGCTGTTGCTGCTGACCGGGCTCGTGATCGCCCTCGTCTCGGCCTTCACCGCGGCCGTCGGGCCGTTGACCGAGCGGGCCGCCGACCGGGCGATCGCCGAGGCGGTCCGCGACGCGGGCGACCGGTCCGCCGTGGTGGCGACGTTCCCGCGCGAGGACGAGGACCCGCGGGGCCAGACCCGGCACCCGCTCGCGGCGGTCGAGCTCCGCCAGGACACCGACTACGCCCGGTTCACGATGCCGCCCGAGCTGGCCGCGGTGGTGCGACCCGGTGTCGCCAGCCTGTCGACGACCTCGTTGCAGCTGCTCGACGCCGGTCCGGGGCGCTACCTCCGGCTCGTCTACCTCGACCCTCCCGACGGCGGGCCGGCGGTCACGTACGTCGCGGGCGGCCCGCCCGAGGGCACGGTGGGCCCGGACCAGGCCGACGTCACGGTGCCTGCCGGTGCTGAACCCTGGCCGGTCCAGGTCGCGGTGTCCGAGGCGGTGGCGGCGGCGCTCTCCCTCCAGCCGGGCGACCGCCTGCCCTCGCAGGACGAGCAGGCGAGACCGGTCGACATCCGGGTCAGCGGGGTCTTCGCGGCCACCTCGGTGGCCGACGACGCGTGGCGGACCACGCCCGAGCTGCTGACCCCCGTGCAGGGGGTCACCGAGGGTGTCGAGCGCACGTCCGCCGCTGCCCTGGTCTCGGAGGCATCGCTGCCGGACCTGCGGCTCGCCGTGCCCGTCGACGACCTGACCCAGCGCGTCTCGTTCGCCCCCCAGCCGTCGAGGCTCGGTTGGGGGGAGTCGGCGGAGCTGGCCCGAGCCGTGGTGTCCCTCAAGGCCTCGGCGGGGCTGGCGCGCGGACGGGTCTCCTGGCGGAGCGGGCTCGACTCGGTCCTCGACGACGGCCGCGGCGACGTGGCGGCGGCCCGCGGTCAGGCCGATGTCCTGCTGGTGGGGCTGAACGCCGGTGCGCTCCTCGTCCTGCTGCTGGCGGCGCAGCTCCTCGCAGGGCGCCGCGCCGCCTCCGTGGCGCTGGCCCGCGAGCGGGGCGCCTCGTTGACGGGTGTCGGAGCCGAGCTCGTCGTCGAGTCACTCGCCGTGGCGGCCGCCGGGGTGACCGCCGGGCTGCTCGTCACCCGCACGCTGGTCGGGGAGGCCCGGTGGGGCTGGTCCGTGCCGGTCCTGGTCGTCGCGTCCTTCGCCGTGCCGCTGCTGGGTGCCGTCAGCGCGGCGCGGGCCACGGACGTCCGCCGGTCACCCGCCAACCGCGGCGCCCGGCGCCTCGCGGCCCGTTCGCGGCGGGTCCAGCGGTACCTGCTGGAGCTGGCCGTCCTCGCAGTGGCCGCGCTGACCCTGGCCGCGCTCCACCAACGAGGGGTGACGGGCGGTGACGACGGTGGCGGGGACCTGGTGGCGGCCAGCGCGGCGACGTGGTGGGCCGTCGCCGGTGCCCTCGTCCTGGTCCGGGCACTGCCCCCGGTGGTCCGGTTCCTGCTTGTGCGCTCGCGTGGTTCGGGACGCGTCCGGTTCTTCGCGCTCGCGGCCATGGCGCAGTCGGGTTCCCGGGTCCTGCCGCAGCTCCTGGTCGTCGTCGCCGTCTCCCAGCTGACCCTGGGCCTGGCCCTGGTGGCCACCGAACACCGGGGGCAGTCCGCCGGCGCCCTGCTCGCGGTCGGCGGCGACGCCCGGCTCACCAGCACCCCCGACCGAGCGCTGCTGGACACCGCCGCGGCGGTCGCGGCCGAGCCCGGGGTCCGGGTCGCCGTCGCCGGTCGGGTCGAGGACGGCGTCCGAGCCTCTTCGAGGCAGAGCGCGGCCACGGTCCGCCTGGTCGCCGTGGACGCCGGCGCCTACGAGGAGCTGCTGTCCTCCAGCCCGCTCCCGGACGCGCCGGACCTGGCCCGGCTCCGGGACCGGTCCGGCGACCGGCCCGGCGGGGACGGGGTGGCGGCGTTGGTGCTCGGTGGCGACCCAGGACTCCGGGACCGGATGGTCGTGCGGTGGGAGGACACCACCATCCCGCTCGACGTCGTGGGTGTCGCGCCGCGGGTCGACGGCTCGCCGGACCCGGTGGTCCTGGTCGATGCCACGGCGTTCACCGCCGCCGGCGCTGCCGCGGCGGATCCCGACACGGTGTGGGCGGTCGGACCGGGTGCCGCGTCGGCGGTCCGGGCCGCGGCCGGGCCGTCCGCGACCGTCACGCTGTACGCCGACGAGCTCGACGCCCGCCGGGACGCCCCCCTGGCGTCGGGACTGGTGACGCTGGCCGGCGCCGGGTCCGCGCTCCTGCTCCTGGTCGCGGTCCTGGGTGTCGTCCTCGCCGCGGGGGTCGACCGGCCGTCGCGCACGACCGCCCTCGGCCGACTGCGCTCGCTCGGTCTCCGGGACCGCGACCTGTGGCGGGTCCTGGTCGCCGAGCTGATGACTCCCGTGGCGATCAGTGCGGTCGCCGGCCTGGTCCTGGGGGTCGGGGCCGCCGCCGCGACGTTCGGGTCCCTGGACCTCGAGCGGGTCACCGGCGAGAGCGGGTCGCCGGTGCTGGTGCTGCCGTGGTGGCCGCTCCCGGCCGCGGTCGTCCTGTGCCTCGCCGTGCTGGTCGTCTCCGGGATCGAGTCGACCCGGCTTCGCCGCGCGTCGCTCGCACAGCTGCTCCGCGCCGGTGACGGCCGAGCGTGACCGCCTCGTCACCGGACGCATCACCGGACGGCGATCGGGCACCTGTCCCTCGTGACCTCTCTCAAGGCCCTCGTCCTGGTCTGCACGCTCAAGCCCTCTCCCGCCGAGTCGAGCTCCGTGCTGCTCGGCCAGCAGGTCCTCGACGCGCTCGGCGCCCTGGAGGACCACGACGTGAGCGGCGAGCTGGTGCGGGTGGTCGACCACCAGGTCCGGTTCGGCGTCAGCACCGACGAGGGGGACGGTGACGAGTGGCCGGGCATCAGGGAGAAGATGCTCGCCGCCGACATCCTGGTGGTCGCCACCCCGATCTGGATGGGACAGCCGTCCTCGGTGAGCAAGATGGTGCTGGAGCGCCTCGACGCCGAGCTCAGCGAGACCGACGACGAGGGCCGGATGCTCACCTACGGCAAGGTCGGCGTCGTCGCCGTCGTGGGCAACGAGGACGGCGCCCACCACACCAGCGCCGAGGTGTTCCAGGCCCTCAACGACGTCGGCTTCACGATCCCGGCCGCCGGCGTGACCTACTGGGTCGGCGAGGCCATGCAGGGGACCGACTACCTCGAGCACGACGAGACGCCCGAGAAGACGGCGGAGACGACGAAGACGGTGGCCGCCAACGCCGCGCACCTGGCCGCGCTGCTCAAGGCCGCGGAGTACCCGGCCTGAGCCCCGGGGCGGCCCCCACGTCAGCCGCCCAGCATCTCCGAGGCGTTCTCGGCCAGCCACGCGAGCAGCGGAACGAGCCGGTCGGCCAGCTCCCTGCCGAGCGGGGTCAGGGAGTACTCCACATGGGGCGGGACGACGGCCAGGGCCTCCCGGTGCACGAGGCCGTCCTCCTCGAGGGTGCGCAGGGTCTGGGCGAGCATCTTCTCGCTGACCCCTTCGGCCCGGCGGCGTAGCTCGCTCCAGCGCAGCGGCTCGCCGTCGGACAGCGCCGCGATCAGCAGCGGCGCCCACTTGCTCATCACGTGGTCGAGCACGGTGCGGGTGGGGCAGCCCGCGACGAACGCGTCGTCGGGGAAGGCCGAGGCGAGACTTACCATCAGGACAGTACCTTACCAAAGAGTGCGTACTCTCCCATGGGAAGTATGGTTCCTCGCCCGGGGTTGTGGCTGCGACAGCCACCATCTCCGCCCCCGAAAGGCGCCACCATGACCCTCCTCGTCACCGGCACCAGCGGCCACCTCGGCCGGCTCACCGTCCACGCCCTCCTCGCCCGCGGCGTCGAGCCCTCGGGCATCGTCGCCACCGCCCGCAGCACCGAGGCGGTGAAGGACCTCGCCGACCTCGGCGTCGAGACCCGGGTCGCCGACTACGACGACCCGGCGTCGTTGGCCGCCGCGCTCGCCGGCGTCGACCGCGTGCTGCTGGTCTCGGGCACCGACGTCGGCAACCGCGTGGCCCAGCACCGCAACGTGGTCGACGCCGCCGCCGAGGCCGGTGTCTCCCTGATCGGCTACACCAGCATCCTCGGCGGTACGGGCACGGGGCTCGCCCTGGCGGCGGACCACGGAGCGACCGAGGACTACCTCGCGGACTCAGGGCTCCCGCACGTCCTGCTGCGCAACGGCTGGTACCTCGAGAACTACCACGAGAACACTGCCGTCCCGCTCCAGCTCGGCACGGTCTACGGCGCCGCCGGCGACGGCCGCGTCAGTGCCGCGACCCGCGCCGACTTCGCCGAGGCCGCCGCGGTGGTGATGACCTCGGACGGCCAGGCCGGCCGGACCTACGAGCTGGCCGGCGACACGGGCTTCACGATGGGCGAGTACGCCGCCGCCCTCAGCTCGGCCTCCGGGCGCGAGATCACCTACACCGACCTCCCCGCCGACGAGTACGCCGCAGCGCTGGTCGCCGGAGGAGTCCCGGCGCCGTTCGCCGACGTCCTCGCTGACAGCGACCGCGGCATCGCCCGCGGCGCCCTCGAGGACACCTCGGGAACGCTGAGCCGCCTCATCGGGCGGCCGACGACCTCGCTCGCGCAGGCGCTGGGGACCGTGGCCTGACCGACACAGTCATCCGGCGAGGAAGGCGGTCAGCAGGGCTGCGGTCTCCTCGGGCGACTCCTCGGGCAGGAAGTGGCCCCCGGGGACCGACTGTCCGTCGACGAGGTCGTCGCGGGCGGCGTACCGGCGCCACACGTCCAGCGGGTCGTAGCGCGCGCCCACCAAGCCCTCGGCGCCCCACAGCACGAGGGTCGGGCACCCCACGCGCGCACCCGCCTCCCAGGTCGCCTCGTCGTCGGCCAGGTCCACGGTCGCGCCGGCGCGGTAGTCCTCGGTGCTGGCGTGGATCGACTCGCGGTCGAAACAGCGCAGGTAGTCGGCGACGGCCTCGTCGTCGAAGCGGGCGTCGGCACCCGACCACTGCCGCAGCTTGGTGCGCAGCCAGTGCTCGGGAGCGCCGCCGATCAGCACCTCGGGCAGGTCGTTCTCCTGCGCCAGGAAGAACCAGTGGTCGTAGGACAGCGCCAGCACCTTGTCGACCTCGGCGAACACGTGCCGGGTCGGCACGATGTCGAGCACGGCAAGGTGGGTGACCTGCTCGGGGTGGTCGAGCACCAGCCGGTGGGCGACGCGCGCCCCGCGGTCGTGGCCGACCACGGCGTACCGCTCGTGCCCGAGCCGGGCCATGAGCTCGCTCTGGTCCGTGGCCGTGGCCCGCTTGGAGTACGTGCGGTGCTCGGCGTCCGAGGGCGGCCTGTCGCTGTCGCCGTAGCCGCGGAGGTCGGCCGCCACCACGGTGTGCGCCTCGGCCAGCCCGGGCGCCACCCGGTGCCACATCACGTGCGTCTGGGGGTAGCCGTGCAGGAGCAGCACCGCCGGGCCGCTGCCGCCCACCCGGGCATGGATGCGCACTCCGGCAACCTCGACGTCGACGTCCTCGAACCCCTCGAACATGTCTCGTGCCTACAGCCCGGGTCCAAGGCCGCGAGCGCGGGCTACCCGAGCGCCGCGTCGAAGCGGGCCCGGACGTCGGCCAGCCGCTCCACCGGCTCGTTGGCGTAGACCAGCCTGAGATAGCGGTCGCCGGAGGGTCCCCAGCCGGTCATACCGGTCGCCGCGACCCGTCCGCGGGTGAAGAGCCGCTCCGATGCCTCGCCGGGCGTCATCCCCAGCTCGGCGCAGTCGACGAGGAGCGACCAGCCGCCGTCCGGCGGCACCAGCGGGTAGCCGGCGAGCTCGCGGCACAGGTGGGCGGCGCGCTCCCGCCAGACCGCCGTGGCCGCCGCGACGTCCGCGTCGGCGTCCGGTGCGGCGAGAGCCAGTGCGACGGCCTCCTGGGCCAGTCCTACCTGGCAGACGACGTTGCTGAGGCCGACGAGGTTGACGTCGTGCAGGATCGCCGGCGGCCCGACCACCCACCCCACGCGCCAGCCGATCATCCGGAGCTCCTTGGAGGCGGAGCCGACCGTGATGGTGCGGTCGGCCAACCCGGGCACGGACGCGGGGTGCTCGGGCGCGCGTCCGTCGAACCGGATCCGCTCCATCGCGGCGTCGTAGACGAGCCACGCGTCGCTCCGCTCCAGGGCGGTGGCCAGCGCCTGCCAGTGCCGGCGCCCGAGGAGGCCGCCGGTCGGCATCGCCGGCGACATCATCAGGACGGCGGCGGTGCGGGGACCCACGGCCGCCGCGAGCTGGTCCGGGTCGAGCCGCCAGCCGGCTGCCGTGGGCCGGTACGCCACGAACCTCGGGATCCCGCCGGCGAGGCGGATCCGGTTGACCAGCCCGGCGTAGATGGGGTCGGCGACCACCACCTCCTCGCCCGGCTCCACGGTGGCCAGGAGGGCGTTGAGCACGCCGTTGAGGCCGCCCGCCGTCACCACGCAGCTCACCTCCGGGTCGTACTCGATGCCGGCGAGCCGGCCCACGTGGGCCGCGGCCGCCGCCCGGAGGGAGCGGCCGCCCTGGAACGGCAGGTAGCTGTTGGCCGCGTCCTCGTCGACGGCGGCACGGGTCCGCGCCAGCGCCACGGCAGGAGGCCTGAGGTCGGTGTCGAGGTTCTCCAGCCTCAGCATCGACGCGTCCCCGAGGGCGTCCGCGCGGTCGCCGATGCTGTCGACGCCGATGCCCGGGATGTGCGCGAGTCGGCTCACGGTCATGCTGGCTCCTCAAGGTTCTGTATACAGAACCTACGATGAGGGGGTGGCCGCCCGTCAAGTCCCTTCGCGCCCGTCGACCGACGCAGACCTGCTGGCTGGGGAGGTGGGACACCGGATCCGCACGCTCCGGACCGACGCCGGGATCTCGCTGGCGGTGCTCGCCGCGGAGAGCCGGCTCGGCAAGGGCACGCTCTCCGAGCTGGAACGCGGGCAGCGGAACCCCACGCTGGACACCCTGTACGCCGTGGCGACCGCGTTGCGGGTGCCGCTCAGTGACCTGCTGGTCGACGGTGACCCGGGTACGAGCGGACGCGCCCTGCGCGCTGCGCCGGCCCGGGGCCGGAGCGTCGTGGCGCAGCTGCTGGACCGGTGGGGCGACGACGACGGGTTCTGCGAGGTCTACCGGGTCAGACTGGAGGACCGGGTCCAGAGGTCCGCGCCGCACCTGGCCGGCGTGGTCGAGACGCTCACGGTGGTGGGCGGCACCGTCGAGGTGGGCGCCGCCGACGACCCGAGGACCATCACGACCGCCGAGTCACACACGTTCCCGGGCGACGTACCCCATCTCTACCGTGGTGTCGGCGGAGTGGCGACCGGTGTGCTCACGATGTACTACCCGGGTCCCCCAGGCTCGTGAGGACTGGGAGCCGCCTGTCGGAATCGAACCGACGACCTATTCATTACGAGTGAATCGCTCTACCGACTGAGCTAAGGCGGCGTGCTGCCCGGGACTCGACCTCATGGCCCGGGCAACCCGCGGAAGTATACGGAGGCGCGGCGGTGGCGCCGAACTCGCGACCGGGCATCCCGGGCGGGCAGACCTTGGTCGGGGCGCCGCCGACCTTCGGCCGATGGCCGGGTCGTCCCGACGCGGAACCATGGAGGCATGCGCCCGCCGCCCGCGTCCGAGCTCGTCGCCCGTCAGTCACCGCGCTTCCCGAGCCTGGCCCTGGCCGCGGTGGAGGAGGACGGCAGCGTGGTCACCCTGGCCGGCCGCACGCCTCCTGCCGCGACCACGCTGTTCCAGATCGGCTCGGTCACCAAGGTCTTCACGGCCCTGGTGCTGGCCCGCCATGTCGTCCGCGGAGACGTCACCCTCGACCAGCCGGTCGCCGAGCTCCTCCCCGACGACTGGCGCTGGCCCGAGGGACGGCCCATCACGCTCGGTGAGCTGGCCACCCACTCCTCGGGACTCCCGCGGATCCCTCCCGGCATGTGGGGCAAGGTCCTGAGCCGCGACCCGGACCCCTACGCCGACATCGGCGCGGACGACCTCGCCGCGGCACTGCCCCGCTG
>NZ_JAEMSS010000142.1 GCF_016462705.1 Nocardioides sp.
GTGGTCGGCCCGGCAGCCGGCCCGTGGTCGGCCCGGTGGTCGGCCCGGTGGTCGGCCCGGTGGTCGAGCCTGTCGAGACCCGGCAGGATGGCGCCATGGTGGGACCCCTGGCCGGTGAGGACGGCGTCGTGCGCTGCCCGTGGGCCGGGGCGGCGCCCTCGGTGATGCGCGACTACCACGACCGGGAGTGGGGCAACCGGGTCCACGGCGAGGCCGCCTACCTCGAGCGCCTGACCCTGGAGGCGTTCCAGTCGGGACTGTCCTGGTCGACCATCCTCAACAAGCGGGACGCGTTCCGCGAGGTCTTCCACGGCTTCGACGCCGACACCGTCGCGGCGTTCGGACCGGACGACGAGGCCCGGCTGATGCAGGACGCTCGGATCGTCCGCAACCGGGCCAAGATCTCGGCCGCGGTCGTGAACGCCCGGGCGACGGTCGCGTTGCGGGAGGCCGAGGGCTTGGAGGCGCTGGTCCTGTCGTTCGCCCCTGCCCCCGCGCCCGCTCCCTCCACCACCGAGGAGATGCAGACCGTCTCCGCCGAGTCCAAGGCCCTGTCCAAGGAGCTCAAGAAGCGCGGCTTCGCCTTCGTCGGCCCGACCACGATGTACGCCCTGATGGAGGCGATCGGGGTGTTCGACCCCCACCTGGTGGGGTGCTTCCGGCGGGGTCAGTCCGGCTGAGCGACCAGCCCGGCGGACTCGATGCCGGCGACCGCGGCGGTCTCGTCGTTGTCGGAGTTGTCGCCGGAGACCCCGACCGCGCCGAGCAGGTCACCGTCGGTGGAGCGGATGAGCACGCCGCCGGGCACGGGGACCAGCGTGCCCACGGCGACGGTGACCGCGGCGACGAACGACGGGAACTGCTCGGCGCGCTCCATGTTGCGCCGGGACCCCCAGCCCATCGCGATCGCACCGTGCGCCTTGCCGTGCGCGACCTCGAAGCGCTTGGTCGATGACCCGTCCTCCTTCTCGACGGCGACGACGTGGCCGCCGGCGTCGAGGACCACCACGGTGAGCGGGTTGAACCCGCGCTCGCGACCGGCGGCTCGGGTGCCGGCGATGACGGCGCGGGCCTGGTCGAGGGTGATGCCCAAGGTGGAGGGCTGGGTCATGACGACTCCTTCACCGCCCGGCGGCGCCGGTGCAGGATCGGCTCGGTGTAGCCGGAGGGCTGCTGGAGCCCGAGGAACACCAGGTCGTGGGCGGCGGCGAAGGCCTCGCCGTCGTACGCCGGGCCCATCGGCCGGTAGCCGGGCTCGGCGGCGTTCTGCTCGTCGACCACGTCGGCCATCCGGCGGAACGCCTCCTCGACCTCCTCGACCGTGACGACCCCGTGGCGCAGCCAGTTGGCGACGTGCTGGGACGAGATCCGGCAGGTGGCGCGGTCCTCCATCAGGGCGGTGCCGTGGATGTCGGGGACCTTCGAGCAGCCGACGCCGTCGTCGACCCATCGCTTCACGTAACCGAGCACGCCTTGGAGGTTGTTCTCGACCTCGGCGCGCTTGTCGTCGTCGCTCCAGGAGGGGTCGGCCGCCACCGGGATGGTCAGCAGGTCGGCGAGCGTGCCGCGACGCGACCCGGCCAGCTCATGCTGCCGGGCGGCCACGTCGACCTGGTGGTAGTGCAGGGCGTGCAGGGTGGCGGCGGTCGGAGACGGCACCCACGCGCACGACGCCCCGGCCCGCGGGTGGCCGGCCTTGGCCTCGAGCATCGCGGCCATCTCGTCGGGCATCGCCCACATGCCCTTGCCGATCTGGGCCCGTCCCGCCAGGCCGCACTCGAGCCCGATGTCGACGTTCTGGTCCTCGTAGGCGGCGATCCACGCCGAGGACTTCATGTCGCCCTTGCGGATCATCGGACCGGCCAGCATCGAGGTGTGCATCTCGTCGCCGGTGCGGTCCAGGAAGCCGGTGTTGATGAAGGCGATGCGACCACGGGCGGCGGCGATGCACGCCTTGAGGTTGACCGAGGTACGCCGCTCCTCGTCCATGATGCCGAGCTTGATGGTGCTGCGGTCCAGCCCGAGCAGGTCCTCCACGCGGGCGAACAGATCGTCGGTGAAGGCCACCTCGTCGGGGCCGTGCATCTTGGGCTTCACGGCGTACATCGAGCCGGCCCGCGAGTTGGTCAGCTCGCCGCGCCCCTGGAGGTCGACCAGGCTGCACAGCGCGGTCATGACCGCGTCGAGGATGCCCTCGGGGATCTCCTCGCCGTCGAGCAGCACGGCGTCGGTGGTCATGAGGAGCCCGACCTGGCGGACGAACAGCAGCGCTCGGCCGGGCAGCGTGACCGTCTCGTCACGCCCGCTGGTGTAGACCCGGTCCGGCTCGAGGCGCCTGGTGAACGTGCTGCCGCCCTTGGAGACCTCGGCGGTGAGGGTCCCTCGCATCAGCTCGAGCCAGGCCCGGTAGCCCGCCACCTTGTCGTCGGCGTCGACCGCCGCGACCGAGTCCTCGAGGTCGATGATCGTCGAGACCGCCGACTCCAGCAGCAGGTCCTTGACGCCCGCGGCGTCGTCCTTGCCGATGGGGTGCTCGCGGTCGACCTGGATCTCGACGTGCAGGCCGTGGTGGACGAGGAGCACGGCCTCCGGGTCGTCGGGCGACCCGCGGTGGCCGACGTACTGCTTCGGGTCGGCGAGCCGGGCGGTCCCCTCGTGCAGGGTGACGTGGACGCCGAGGTCGTCCACGGCGTACTGCGTCGCATCCGCGTGGCTGCCCTTGAGGAGCGGGAAGTGCTCGTCGAGCAGGGCCCGCCCGCGGGCGATCACCTCGGCCCCCCGCACCGGGTTGTACGAGGACCCGCGCTCGCGGCCGTCGGCCTCGTCGATCGCGTCGGTGCCGTAGAGGGCGTCGTACAGGGAGCCCCAGCGGGCGTTGGCCGCGTTGGCCGCGAACCTGGCGTTGAGGGCCGGCACCACCAGCTGGGGGCCGGCCTGCACGGCGACCTCGTCGTCCACCCGGTCGGTCTCGACCGTGACGTCGCCGGGTTCGTCGACGAGGTAGCCGAGGTCCCGCAGGAACGTCTCGTACGTCGCCGGGTCGACCGGCCCGGGCGCCGCCCGGTGGTAGTCGTCGAGGCGGCGCTGGATCTCGTCGCGGGTGGCGAGAAGGGACCGGTTGCGTGGCACGAAGTCGTCCAGGATCGCCTGGAACCCGGACCAGAACGCGTCCTCGTCGACCCCCGACCCGGGGAGCGCCTCGTCCCGGACGAAGTCGTGCAGCACCGGCGCCACCTGGAGCCGGCCCGCCGTCACCCGGCTGGTCTCTGGAGCCGTCGTCATGGCACCAGTTCTATCTTGCTGTCATGGTCGACCTCGCTCCGCTGCTGTCCGTGCTCGGTGAGGACGTGGTGCTGGTCGACCCGGACCGGATGGCCGGCTACCGCTGGGACCGGGCCCACGACCCGGGTGCCGGGATGCCGCTGGCGGTCGTGCGGGCGGGCTCGACCGAGGACGTCCAGACCGCGGTCCGGTTCGCCGCCGAGCACGGGCTGGCCGTCGTGCCACGCGGGGCGGGCAGCGGGTTGAGCGGAGGCTCGTCGGCGGTCGACGGGTGTCTCGTCGTGTCGACCGAGCGGATGACCCGCGTGGAGGTCGACCCGGTCACCCGGACCCTGGTGGCCGAGCCGGGAGCGATGAACGCTCAGGTGAAGGCGGCGGCAGCGGAGCACGACCTCTGGTACCCACCCGATCCGTCGTCCTACGAGATCTGCTCCATCGGCGGCAACGTGGCCACCAACGCAGGAGGCCTGTGCTGCGTGAAGTACGGCGTGACCACCGACTACGTCCTGGGCATGACGGTCGTCCTGGCGGACGGCACCGCGGTCGAGCTGGGCGGGCCGCGGCTGAAGGACAAGGCAGGGCTCTCGCTGACCAAGCTGTTCGTCGGCAGCGAGGGGACCCTGGGCATCGTCACCCGGGTCGTCCTGCGGCTGATCCCGGCGCAGCGGCCGCCGGCCACGCTTGTCGCGACGTTCGCGACCCTCGACGACGCCACCGGCACGGTCCTCGACATCACCCGGCAGATGCGGCCCTCCATGCTCGAGTTCATGGACCGGCCGACCATCAACGCGGTCGAGGACCTGACCAAGATGGGCCTGGACCGCGAGGCGGCCGCGATGCTCGTCATCCAGTCCGACGAGCCCGCCGGACACGCCGGCGTCGAGATCGAGACGATCACCGCGATCTGCGAGAAGCACGGGGCGACCGAGGTGTTCTCGACCGACGACCCCGAGGAGGGGGAGGCGTTCGTGGTCGCCCGGCGCAACGCGATCCCGGCGGTCGAGCGCACCGGCACCCTGCTGCTCGAGGACGTCGGCGTCCCGCTGCCCCAGCTCGGCGCGCTGGTCGACGGCATCGCCGCGATCGCGCAGGCGCAGGGCGTGACCATCGCCGTGATCGCCCATGCGGGCGACGGCAACACCCATCCGCTGATCGTCTTCGACCCGGCCGACGCCGAGATGGCCGCCCGCGCGCAGGCGGCGTACGGCGAGGTCATGACGCTCGCGATCGAGCTGGGTGGCACCATCACCGGCGAGCACGGCGTGGGGCGGCTCAAGAAGGCGTGGCTCGGCGACCAGATCGGCGAGGACGCGCTCGAGCTCAACCGCCGGGTCAAGCAGGCCCTGGATCCGCAGGGGATCCTCAACCCAGGAGCGATCTTTTGATGACCCAGCACCGCGTCCACGCCTTCACCGACGACGCTCTCGGGTCCCACGACGCCGTCGGTCTGGTGGCGGCCCTGCACGCCGGCGAGGTCTCGGTCTCCGAGGTCGTCGAGGCGGCGATTGCTCGCGCCGAGCGGGTCGAGCCGCAGCTCAACGCGATCGCGCACCGCGGCTACGACCAGGCCCGCGCCGAGGCGCAGGCTCCCCGGCCCGGCTTCTTCGCGGGCGTGCCCACCTGGGTCAAGGACAACTCGCTGCTGGAGGGGATGCCGACCAGGCACGGCACGGACGCCTGGGACCCGGCTCCCGACCCGGCCGACGGCGACTTCGCGCGGATGTACCGGGCCGCGGGCGCCGTCGTCCTCGGCAAGAGCCGGCTCCCCGAGTACGGCTTCCTGCCCACCTGCGAGCACCCACGCCTCGGCCCGGTGCACTGCCCGTGGGACACCACCCGCACCGCCGGGGCCTCCTCGGCCGGCTCGGCAGCGCTGGTGGCGGCCGGTGTCGTCCCGATCGCGCACGCCAACGACGGAGGCGGCTCGATCCGGATCCCGGCCGCGGTCAACGGGTTGGTGGGCCTCAAGCCCACCCGGGGCCGGATCCCCACCGACAAGCTGGCCCGGGAGCAGCCGGTGCAGATCGTGGCCGACGGCGTGGTCACCCGCAGCGTCCGCGACACCGCGGCGTTCATGCGCGAGGCCGAGCGGATCTACCGGCCGCTCAAGCTGCCGCCCATCGGCGACCTGACCCGGCCCACGAAGGCGCGGCTGCGGATCGCGGTCCAGACGAACGCGCTGGACCGGGAGGCCTCCCCGGAGGTCGTCGAGCTGACCATGAAGACGGCGGCGCTGCTGGAGTCCCTGGGCCACCACGTCGAGGAGGCGTCCCTGCCGGTCCCGGCGTCGTTCCAGGACGACTTCCTGCTCTACTGGGCGACGTTGGCGATGTTCCTGACCCGCACCGGCAAGCGGGTCCACGGGCCGAGCTGGCTGCTGGCCAACCACGACGAGTTCACCTTCGGGCTGGCCGCGCACGCGTTGCGCCGGCTGCCCAAGGTGCCGCTGGCGATCGCCCGGTTGCGGTCCGTACGCCGTTCAGCGGAGCGCTTCTTCTCGTCCTACGACGTGCACCTGGCGCCGACCCTGGCGAGCGAGACGCCGGTGATCGGTCACCTCGACCCGATGCAGGACTTCGAGGTCACGCTGGACCGGCTGCTGGACTGGATGTCGATCACGCCCTACCAGAACGTCACCGGGCAGCCGGCGATCTCGCTGCCGCTCGCGACCACGGCCGCGGGCCTGCCGCACGGCATGATGTTCAGCGCTGGGGCCGGCCGCGAGGGCCGGTTGATCGAGCTCGCGTACGAGCTCGAGGAGGCCAGCCCGTTCGCCTCGATCCAGGCGTGACCAACCGATTTCACCCGCGCACGGAGCCGCATGTATCGTTCTCCGCTGTTGCCCCTTTAGCTCAGTCGGCAGAGCGTCTCCATGGTAAGGAGAAGGTCTACGGTTCGATTCCGTAAAGGGGCTCTCCCGTGGCGGGGTAGCTCAGGTGGTTAGAGCACACGGCTCATAATCGTGGTGTCGCGGGTTCGAGTCCCGCCCCCGCTACCAGATTGTTCCTAGACTTGAGAGTTCCGCCCCGCAAGTCGCACCGCAACCGAAGGATTCCCCGTGGCCAGCAAGAGCTCCGACGTTCGCCCCAAGATCACGCTCGCGTGTGTGGAGTGCAAGGAGCGCAACTACATCACCAAGAAGAACCGCCGCAACGACCCTGACCGGATGGAGCTGGCGAAGTTCTGCCCGCGCTGCCGCAAGCACCAGCCGCACCGCGAGACCCGCTGACCGAGCCGGTCACCCAGGTCAGACCCGGCACGCCGGCTTCGCCCAGTCCCGCAGGCCCCTGACGTCGAAGCGCGCCAGCTGGGGCGTCATCGGCCTGCCGTCGCGCTGGTAGAGGCGCGACCCGGACTCGCTGGCGACCCACAGCCGGCCCTTCTCGTCGAGGCTCATCGACTCGCCGCCGGGGATGAACCCGCGGCGCTGCCCGGCCGGGCCCACCAGGACACCGCAGGCGCTGTGCGACCGGACGAACCACAGGCCCGCGCCCTTCCCGTCGAGGTCGGCGTGCACCGCTCCCTGTGACCGGCCCGGCGCCCAGTCCGACGAGGTCGCGTCGTCGAGCGTGACCTGCACGCGTCCCGGCTCGAGCAGGACGGCCGGGTCGAACCAGTCCACCTGCCCGTGCGTGCGCTTCGAGAACCGGCCCAGCCCCAGCGCGCCGTCCGGGCCGTGGACCGCGAACGAGCCCTTGACCGGCTCGGCGAGCTCCCAGCCGCGCAGGGTCTCCAGCGTGTCCGGGTCGAGCAGCCACAGCCGCTTCGTCTCGGCCAGCCAAACCCCGTGCTCGTCGAGGACCAGGCCGCCACCGTGCCGGCAGATGATCGGCGCCGCCCCGCCGATCGACCCGCGCACCGGGTCGACCCGGGCCACGAGCCGGCCGGTGCGCAGGTCGACGCGCTCCAGCGCGCAGAACCGCTGGCGGGCGGGCTTCGTGCCGTCGAAACCGGCGAGGTACGCCGTCCCGTCGTCGGCGACCGCCATCCCCTGCGGCACCAGCCACCTGTCGGCGCCGGGTGCCCAGACCCCTGCGCACAGCGCGTGGTCGTTGGCGAACCGGCCCAGCTCCCGCGGCCCGTACGACGGCGCGCGCCCGCGGACCGCGGCGTACGCCACCGGGCCGCAGCCCTCCGGCGCCGCCGCGGGGGCCACACCGGGCGGGTCCTTGTCGCTGTCACCGCTGCACCCGGCCGCGAACAGCACCAGGACCAGGACGGCGATAGCGTGGCGGCATGCCCGTCGACCAGTCCCTCGTCGGCCGGTCCTTCCCACCCACGGCAGCGTACGAGGTGACCGAGGACCGGCTCCGCGACTTCGCCGACGCCGTCGGGGTGGCCTACGACGGGCGGCAGGCCCCGCCGACGTACCCGATCGTGCTGGCCTTCGACGCGATGAACGCGTTCCTCGAGGCCGAGCAGATCGACCTGTTCCGGATCGTGCACGGCGAGCAGAAGTTCGCCTACGAGCGGCCGATCGTGGCCGGCGACGTGCTGACCGCCACGCTGACCGTCGCGAGCCTGCGCCAGATCGCCGGCAACGACATCATCGGCACCGCCAGCGAGGTCGAGGATGCGGCGGGCGAGCTGGTCTGCTCGACCAGCGCCACGCTCGTGCACCGGGGACCCCAGCAAGGTCCGGCCGCATGACGCTCGAGACCCGGGTCTTCACGGTCACCCGCGCCGACCTGGTCCGCTACGCCGCGGCGAGCGGCGACCACAACCCGATCCACCAGGACGAGGACGTCGCCCGGAGCGTCGGGCTGCCGGGCGTGATCGCGCACGGGATGTACACCATGGCCCTGGCCGCGCGGGCCGTCGGCGAGTGGTTCCCCGGCGCCGAGGTCGTGAGCCTCGGCTGCAAGTTCACCAACCCGGTCGTGGTGCCGGCCGAGGGCGGCGTCGACGTCGAGGTGGCGGGCGAGGCCAAGGAGCCGGTCGACGGGCTCACCACGGTGGCGCTGACCGTCACGTGCGGGGGCCAGAAGGTGCTGGGCATGCCCAAGGCCGTCATCCGTGCCACCTGAGACGACGCGGCTCCTGTCGGAGCACACCACGCTCCGGCTCGGCGGACCGGCCCGGGAGTGGGTCACGGCCACGACCGAGGCCGAGCTCGTCGAGGCGCTCGACACGACCGACCCGGTGCTCGTGGTCGGCGGCGGCAGCAACCTCGTGGTCGCCGACGAGGGCTTCGACGGCCGGGTCGTCGAGGTCGCCACGCGTGGTGTCACTCCGGACGTCGAGCCGTCCGCCGAGCCATCCTGCGGCGGGGTGCTGGTGCGGGTGGCCGCGGGGGAGTCCTGGGACGACCTGGTGGCGCTCGCGGTCGAGCGCGGCTGGGTCGGCGTCGAGGCGCTCGCCGGCATCCCGGGCCGGGTCGGCGCGACCCCGATCCAGAACGTCGGTGCCTACGGCCAGGAGGTGTCGCAGACGATCGCCTCCGTACGGGTCTGGGACCGCGTGCTCCGGGGGGTGCGCACCTTCGCCAACGCCGACTGCCACTTCGGCTACCGGACGTCGCGCTTCAAGGCCGACCGGGCCACGCGGGGCTGGGACCGGCACGTCGTCCTCGACGTCACCTTCCAGCTGACGGTGGGCACGCTCGGCGCGCCGGTGGGGTACGCCGAGCTGGCCCGCGTCCTCGGCGTCGAGCAGGGTGGGCGTGCGCCGCTGGCCGAGGTGCGCCGGGCCGTGCTCGACCTGCGCCGCGGCAAGGGCATGGTGCTGGACCCGGACGACCACGACACCTGGAGCGCGGGCTCCTTCTTCACCAACCCGATCGTCGACCCCGGGGCCGTGCCCGACGGCGCGCCCGCGTGGCCGCAGCAGGACGGCCGGGTCAAGACCAGCGCCGCCTGGCTGATCGAGCACGCCGGCTTCGCGAAGGGCCACGGCAACGACAGGGTCGCCCTGTCCGGCAAGCACGTCCTCGCCCTCACCAACCGCGGTCGCGCGTCGACCGCCGAGCTGCTCGCGCTGGCCGCGGAGGTGCGCGACGGCGTCGAGGCGGCGTGCGGGATCCGGCTCGTCAACGAGCCGGTGCTGGTGGGCTGCGCTCTCTGAAAGCGCCGGGACCCTAGACGAGGGACCAGCCGCTGCCGATCAGCACGGCGAAGGCCACGATGGCCAGGACCATCAGGACACCGATCGTGCTGCCGATGATGCCCATGATGACGCCCGCCTGCGCCGCCCCACGGTTGCGGTAGACACCGGGTGACGCGTCGATCTCCCGCTTCGCCCTGGCGCCGACCACCCAGGCGAACGGCGCGGCGAAGACCCCGGGGATCGTCACGCAGCAGAACAACGACAGCCCCAGGCAGACCATGGAGACGATCCCGAGAACCATCGCCTTCTGGGCCCCTGGGTGGTCCTGGCCACCGGCGAGCGGGGCGCCGTACGCCGGTGTCCACCCCGTCCCCCACCCGGCCGCGGGACCCGGTGTCTGTCCCGGCTGCGGCGGCCCGTAGGGCGGGCTCGACATCGGCGGAGGTGGTGCGGGCGGCGGGACGTAGCCCGGCCCGGAGGGTTGGCTGGCCGCGCCCGACGGCGAGGTGAACGGGTTGTCGGGCTCGCCCGTGCCGTAGGCCCGGTGCGTGAAGGGCATCGTCTCCTCGGGCTCGTCGGCCCGCCCGTCCCCGCTGCCGGTCACGGCACCATCCTGTCAGTCCTCGGTCAGCCAGTCGTCGATCCCCGACAGCAACCGGGCCCGCACGTCGTCGGGCGCCGCGGAGGCGCGCACGGACATCCGGGCCAGCTCGGCGAGCTGCTCGTCGGTGAGGCCGTGCGCGGCGCGCATGGTGGCGTACTGGGCGGCCAGCTGCGACCCGAACAGCAACGGGTCGTCGGCGCCGAGGGCCACCGTCGCGCCCGCCTCGAGCAGCGTGGGCAGCGGGACCGACGAGAGGTCGCTGTAGACGCCGAGCGCGACGTTGGAGACGGGGCACACCTCGAGGGGGATCCCCGCGTCGACCACCCGGGCCAGCAGGTCGGGGTCCTCGGCGGTGCGGACGCCGTGCCCGAGCCGGTCGGCCCCCAGGGCGTCGACGCACACCTTGACGTGCTCGGGACCGCGCAGCTCGCCTCCGTGCGGGACGAGCATGAGCCCGGCGCGCTCCGCGATCCGGAACGCCGGGGCGAAGTCCGTCGTGCTGCCGCGGCGCTCGTCGTTGGACAGGCCGAAGCCCACCACGCCTCGACCGGCGTACTGCGCGGCCAGCCGGGCCAGCGTCCGGGCGTCCAGGGGGTGCCGGGTGCGGTTGGCCGCGATCACCACGGCCATGCCGACCCCGGTGGCCGCGGACGCGTCGCGCACGCAGTCCAGGACCAGGTCGGTGAACGCGGTCACCCCGCCGAACATGGCGGCGTAGCCGCTCGGGTCGACCTGGATCTCCAGCCAGCCCCCACCGTCGCGGGCGTCGTCCTCGGCTGCCTCGCGCACCAGGCGTCGTACGTCGTCGGGGGTGCGCAGCACCGAGCGGGCGACGTCGTAGAGCCGCTGGAACCGGAACCAGCCCTTCTCGTCCGCCGCGCTCAGCTGTGGGGGCCACTCCGAGACCAGCGACTCCGGCAGCGCGATCCCGTCGCGCTGAGCCAGCTCGAGCAGCGTCTCGTGGCGCATCGACCCCGTGAAGTGCAGGTGCAGATGTGCCTTCGGCAGGGAACGCAGGTCCCGCCGCCGAGCGTTGCCAGAGATGTGGTCGGAGATGTGGTCAGCGGCAGATGGTGCTTTTGGAGGGCCAACGGTCACATGCGTAGACTGCCTCTTCGGTGGATTCCCACATGCTTTGCCATGCCCAGAGGTCACTGACTGAGCCATTGTCTGAGTCACGGCCCCCGGGTCGGGAACCCGTCGGAGGGCACTAGCTCAACTGGCAGAGCATCGGTCTCCAAAACCGAAGGTTGGGGGTTCAAGTCCCTCGTGCCCTGC
>NZ_JAEMSS010000143.1 GCF_016462705.1 Nocardioides sp.
GTCTCGACGCCGATGTAAAACCTTCTGAAGAACAGATTGCAGAACTCTGGCGATGACATGAGAACGGGCCTTTGGGCCGGATGAAACAGGGCTCCGGGAAGCGAACGAGACCATCGGCCGGGAACCTTGCCGCCTGCGGTCGCCTTTTCAAGGACCGAGATGTGGAGCCCTCATGAAACGTCCCTCTTCCCCCTCAGCGACCGAATCCGGCTCACAGCCGGTCGATCCGACCGTGACCCCGCCCGCCCCGGTCGACAGGGTGACGGGCTCGATGGCCGTGCGCTCGAAGAGCTGGAGGGCCGAGTCGAAGCGCAGCATCTCCTCGACGCAGAGCGCCACGTCCGGACCGGGCCGCAGGCCCCGGCGCAGCATCGCGGTGAGCCCGTTGCCGAACACGTTGACCGACGCCTCGTGACCGGCGTTGAGCAGGAGCACCGCCGAGGCCACCATCTCGTCCTCGGACAGCTCGGTGGTCGCGAGGTCGCTGAGCAGGTCCGCCTGCGGCCGGGCGGTGCGCTCCCGGATGAGCTCGCGGATGAGTCCGGCGAACTCGGCCGCCGACCGGACCGCGGCCTCGACCACGTCCGGACCGGGCGCGACCTCGTACATGCGCACGATGGCCTGCGACCAGCTCCGCAGGTCGGGCACGTAGGACGCCGGTACGCCGAGGAGCTCGGCGATCACCAGCACCGGCAGCGGCTCGGCGTAGTCCCGGATCACGTCGAAGCCGGCGGGGTCCACCTGGTCGAGGAGCTCCCGGGCCAGCGCACCCACCCGTGGGCGGAGCCTCTCCACGTGACCTCGGCCGAACACCTGCGCCACGGGCCGCCGCAGGCGGGTGTGCTCGGGGGGCTCGTTCTCCATCATCTGGTTGCGATGCAGCAGGTTGAACGGCTCGAGGTAGGCGGCCGGCTCCCGGTCGTGCCAGAGCCGGCCCAGCCTGCGGTCCCGTTGGACCGCGCTCACCGAGGCGTGGTCGAAGGCCAGCCACATCGCCGACCCCTCGTGCCAGGCCACGGGATGGGCGGCGCGCTCCTCGGCGAAGTAGGGGTAGGGGTCCTCGACGACGTCGGGCGAGCTCAGGTCAAGCGAGGTCGTCGGGGCCGAAGGCATCCGGCAGCACCTCGTCCATCCGCTTGATCCCGGAGACGGTCCACATCAGCATCCCGGGGCCGCTGTTCTCGCTGAGCAGCTGCCGGCAGCGTCCGCACGGCATGATCACCGCGCCCGCACCGTCCACGCACACGACGTGGGTGAGCTTGCCGCCCCCGGTCAGGTGCAGCTGGGACACCATGCCGCACTCCGCACAGAGCGCGACGCCGTACGCCGCGTTCTCGACGTTGCAGCCCGACACGACCCGCCCGTCGTCGACCCGGCCGGCCACGCCGACGGAGTAGCCGGAGTAGGGCGCGTAGGCGTGCCGCATCGCCGCGACGGCCTCGGCGCGCAGCGCCTCCCAGTCGAAGTCGGAGTCGGAGGAGTCGGGAGTGTCAGGGGCGTTGGGCACAGCTAACCCGCACTCC
Source organism: Nocardioides sp. (assembly GCF_016462705.1). Lineage (GTDB taxonomy): Bacteria > Actinomycetota > Actinomycetes > Propionibacteriales > Nocardioidaceae > Nocardioides. The sequence goes on from NZ_JAEMSS010000143.1 coordinate 1,524, forward strand.
CCTTGCGGTATATCTGCCCGTCGGCGGCGGGCATTCGTAGTCGTTGCGACGCGAACGCCAGGACGAGCAGCGTGATCACGTAGGGCGTCATGCCGCTGAAGTCGTTGGGCACCGTGTCGACCACGAAGTAGACGACGCCGAGGAACACCCCGACCACGGCCATGACGATGGCGGACACCCGGCTGCCGCGCCGGGCCTGGAGGTAGGCAGCGGCCACCGCGAGAACGGCGCCCGCCAGCAGCAGCGCCTTCACCGAGTCTCCCGGGCGGAGCCCCAGCGTCTGGGTGTAGCCGAACAGGCCGGACCCGGTCAGCAGCCCACCCGGTCTCCAGTTGCCGAAGATCATCGCCGCCAGGCCGATGTAGCCGCGCCCGCCGGTCTGCCCGTCCCGGTAGTTGCTGGAGGCGACCATGGCCAGGATCCCCCCGGCCAGGCCGGCCAGCCCACCAGAGATCAGGACGGCGACGAACTTGTAGCGCAGCACCTTGACGCCGAGGGACTCCGCAGCCGCCGGGGACTCGCCGCAGGCGCGCAGCCGCAGCCCGAACGGCGTACGCCAGAGCACCCACCAGGTGAGCACCAGCAGCAGCAGGGCGATGATCACCAGGAAGGACAGGTTGTTGACCAGTGAGCGCCCGATCGCGGCCAGCTCGGAGACGAAGAACCAGTCCTTCTTCTCCACGTCGAACAGGGCGTCGCTCAGCGGGCCGATGGTCAGGGTCGGGACGTCGGGGATCTTGGGCGACTGGGTGGTGCCCCCGCCCGGGAGGTCGGCGAAGGTCAGCGCCGCGAGGTACTGCACGGCCCCGAGCGCGATGATGTTGATGGCCACGCCGCTGATGATGTGGTCGACGCCGAAGACGACCGTGGCAATGGCGTGGATGAGCCCGCCGAGCATGCCCATGAAGATCGCGCCGACCACGCCGGCCCAGGCGCCGTAGTGGTAGCCGAAGTAGCCGGCACCGTAGGTCCCGAGGATCATCATCCCCTCGAGGCCGATGTTGACCACGCCGGCGCGCTCGGACCAGAGGCCGCCGAGCCCGGCCAGCATGATCGGCATGGTCGCGATGAGGGTGGCCGAGATGGTGCCGGACGACGCCAGGTCGTTGGCGCCGGTGACCACCTCGAGCACCGACAGCACGAACACCGCCATCAGCGCGGCGTAGACCAGCCAGAAGCGGGGCAGCCGGCGCTTCTTCTCCGCCGAGGCGGGCGGTTCGACCACGCCGGTGGTCGTTGCGGGGACGCTCATGCCTTGACCTCCGCCCGCTCGTCGTCGCGTTCCTGCTCGAGAGCCCTGGCCACCGCCTGTTGCTCCATGCGCACCCCGTAGCGACGGACGACCTCGTAGGAGATGACCACGGTCAGCACGATGGTGCCCTGGGTGATCGCCACGATGTCCGGCGAGACCCCCACCAGGATCTGGAGCGGGTTGGACTGCTCGTTGAGGTAGGCGAAGAGCAGGGCGCCGACAGCGATCCCGACCGCGTTGTTGCGGCCGAGCAGCGCGATCGCGATCCCGGCGAAGCCGAGGCCGGACTGGAAGGTCGACCCGTAGGAGAACGACGAGCCCAGCAGGATCGGAAGGCCGACCAGGCCCGCCACGGCGCCGGAGAGCATCATCGCCGCGACCGTCATCTTGTTGACGCTGATGCCGCTCGCGACGGCGGCGGTGGTCGAGCGTCCGGTCGCCCTCAGGTCGAACCCGAACCGGGTCTTGTTGAGGACGAACCAGAAGAGGAAACCGGCGAGGACCGCCAGGACCACGAACCCGTAGATGTCCACCACCGGCGGACCGTCGCTGATCGTGATGTTGGGGATCCGGCTGTCCTCGGGGATCGTCTTGGTCGCGATCACGTTGCTGCCGGCCTCGCGCACCGCCGCCTCGCGGAGCAGGTAGGCCACGAGGGCCGTGGCGATCGCGTTGAGCATGATGGTGGAGATGACCTCGCTGACGCCGCGGGTGGCGCGCAGCACGCCGGCGATGCCGGCCCACACCGCACCGACCGCCATGGCGCAGAGCACGGCGAGCACGGTGTTGAGGTAGCCGGGCAGCCATGCCTCGCCGGCGACGACCGCTGCGACGAACGCGGCGATGCGGTACTGGCCGTCGACCCCGATGTTGAACAGGTTCATCCGGAAGCCGACGGCGGCGGCCAGACCGGAGAGGTAGAGCACGGTGGCGTTGTCGATGATGTTGCCGACGTTGCGGGTCTCGGGGACCGACAGCAGCTGACCCCAGACCTCGCCGACCGGGTCGCCGGCCGCGGCCAGCACGGCACTGGTGATGAGGAAGGCCATCAGCAGGGCCAGGATCGGCGCGCTGAGCCCGAGCACGAGCTTCGTCACGCGAGGCGTCACAGGCTTGCTCCCGTCATCGCCGAACCGAGCTGCTCGGGTGTCACGTCGCCCGGGTCGAACGTGCCGACCATCCGGCCGCGGAGGATGACCTCGATCCGGTCGGAGAGGCCGATCAGCTCGTCGAGGTCGGCGGAGATGAGGAGGACCGCCAGCCCGTTGCGCCGGGCGTCCTTGATGTGGCCCCAGATCGCGGCCTGTGCACCGACGTCGACGCCCCGGGTCGGGTGCGAGGCGATCAGGACGATCGGCTCGCTGCTCATCTCGCGGCCGACGATGAGCTTCTGCTGGTTGCCGCCGGACAGGGCCCGGGCCAGCACGTCCGGTCCTGGGGTGCGGACGTCGTAGGCGGCGATGATCCGCTCCGTGTCCGCGCGGGCGGCCCGCTTGTCGATCAGCGGTCCGCGCGCGCTCGGTGGCCGGCCCTGGTGGCCGAGCACCCGGTTCTCCCACAGCGGGGCGTCCAGGAGGAGGCCATGGCGCTGCCGGTCGGCGGGGATGTAGCCGATGCCGGCCTCCCGCCGTTCCCCGGTCGACTCGTGGGCGAGGTCGCGTCCGTCCAGGCGGATCTCGCCGCTGGAATGGCGCATCCCCATGATCGACTCGACCAGCTCCTCCTGCCCGTTGCCCTCGACGCCGGCGATGCCGAGCACCTCGCCCTTGTGGATGTCGAAGGAGATGTCCTTCAACAGCTCACGGCCGTCGACTCCCGCCAGGGTGAGGTTCTTGACCGAGAGCAGGACGACGTCGGTGACGGTGGAGGTCTCGGTGCTGGGCGACGGCAGCTCGGAGCCGACCATGAGCTCGGCGAGCTGGCGCGCGGTGACGTCGCGGGGGGACACCGTCTTGACGGTCGTGCCGCGGCGGATGACCGTGATCTCATCAGCGACCGAGAGGACCTCGTCCAGCTTGTGGCTGATGAAGATGACCGACAGTCCCTCCTTCTTGAGCTCGCGCAGGTTGTCGAACAGCTCGTCGACCTCGTGCGGGACGAGCACGGCGGTGGGCTCGTCGAGGATGACGATGCGGGCACCGCGGTAGAGGACCTTGAGGATCTCGACGCGCTGCCGGGCGCCGACGCCGAGCTCCTCGACCATCCGGTCGGGCTCGACGTCGAGACCGTAGGAGTCCGAGATGCGCATGATCTCGGCCCGGGCGGCGCCGCCGATGCCGTGCAGCTTCTCGGCGCCGAGGACGACGTTCTCGAGCACGGTCAGGTTGTCGGCGAGCATGAAGTGCTGGAAGACCATCCCGACGCCGGCGGCGATCGCATCGGCCGGTGACTTCAGCGAGACCTGGGTGCCCTCGATCTCGATCGTTCCCGAGTCTGGAGGCTGCACGCCGTAGAGGATCTTCATCAGCGTCGACTTGCCGGCGCCGTTCTCGCCCACGATCGCGTGGATGGTGCCCCGGCGGACGTCGATGTTGATGTCGTCGTTGGCGATGACGCCCGGGAAGCGCTTGCCGATCCCGCGGAGGCGCACGGTCACCGGCGCGCCGGTCGAGGTCGCTTCCTCGACTGTCGGTGCAGACACGCAGACCCTCCCTGGGCACGTCGGACTGGGGACACTTCGCGGGGACGCTCCGCCGGACACTACCCAACCAGTCCGGCGTCGGAAATGACCCGGGTCCGCGGTCCCGCCGGGGCGGGACCGCGGACCCGGGCTGTGGTGCTCTCGGTCAGCAGGACCGATCAGGGAGCGGTGGGAACCTCGATCTCACCGTCGATGATCTGCTGCTTGTAGCCGTCCAGGTCTGCCGTGATGTCGTCGACGAGACCGCCACTGGTCGAGTAGCCGACGCCGTCGACCGACAGGTCGTAGACGTTGGTGCCGACCGGGAACGTCCCGGCGGCAACCTCGGTGAGGTACTCGTAGACCGCGACGTTCACGTTCTTGAGCATCGAGGTCAGGATGACGTCCTGGACCGACGGGTCCGCGGTGTTGTACTGGTCGGAGTCGACACCGATGGCCAGTGCTCCGGCCTCGGACGCCGCCTCGAAGACGCCGCCACCGGAACCACCGGCTGCGTGGTAGACGATGTCCGCGCCACCCTGGTACATGCCCTCGGCCGCGGTCTTGCCCTTGGCCGGGTCACCGAAGCCGGAGAAGTCCGGCGGCTGGGTGAGGTAGGTGACGTCGATCGTGATGTCCGGGTTGACGGCCTTGGCACCGGCCTCGTAGCCCGCCTGGAACTTCTCGATCAGCGGGACCTGGACGCCGCCCACGAAGCCGACGTGGCCGGCCTCGGACTTGAGCGCGGCCGCCGCACCGACCAGGAACGAGCCCTGCTCCTCGGCGAAGACCAGGCACGCGACGTTCGGGACCGGGTCGCTGCCGTCGAACGGCTCGCAACTGGCGGTGTCGTCGATGATCGCGAAGCTGAGGTCGGGGTACTCCACCGCCACCTTGGCGACCGAGGCGCTGTAGGCGAAGCCCACCGCGATGATCGGGTTGTAGCCGGCGTCCGCGAAGGTCCGGAGGCGCTCCTCGCGCTGCGTCTCGGCCTCACCGTCGGAAGCCTCGCCCTCCTCGGATTCGAAGCCGAACTCCTCGACGGCCTGGTCGAGACCAGCAGCCGCCGAGTCGTTGAACGACTGGTCGCCGCGGCCACCGACGTCGTAGGCCATGCCGACCTTGATGTCCGACTCGGGCGCGTCAGCGGTCTCGCTGCTGTCGCCGCCGCTGCCGGTCGTCGGGTCGTCGTTGGGTTCGTCCTCGTCACCGCATCCAGCGGTCGCGAGGGCAAGGATGCCTGCGGTGAGCAGGGCTGCGAGTCTGGTACTGCGTCGCAAGACGCCTCCTAGGTGTGCGTGAATCAGAGATGCCCCGTGCCCCGGAGATTCGGGGATGCCCACCGAGTCGGGCGGGAGACTCGCCGACCCTAAGCCCCCGTGCGCCGTCAGCGACACCCCACGACCATCCCGACCCAAGTTGTTACCGATTCGATAGGGGGGCGCTCTCAGCAGGGGACCTTCGACTCAGTGACGGTGGACCAACGCCTCTACGGCGGTCTCCGCGAGGAGCCTCGCGCCGATGCCGACGGACCGCTCGTCGACGCGGAGGTTGCCCTGGTGGAGGTCGTACGTCGCCCCGCCCGGGGTCCGGGTGCCGAGCCGCATCATCGCCCCGGGGACCCGCTCCAGGAACCACCCGAAGTCCTCGCCGCCGAGGCTCTGCGGCGCCACCACCTGTGCCCCCTCGCCGAGCACCGACCGCACCGCCCTGGCGAGGATCCGGTTGGAGACCGGTTCGTTGACCACCGGGGGGACACCTCGCTGGTAGTCGATCTCGGCCGTGACGCCGTAGGGCCGCACGATGTCGGCGACCGCGGCTCGCACGATGTCCTCGCAGTCCGCCCAGGCGACCGCGTCGAGGATCCGGACCGTCCCGGAGACAAGGCCGTGGTCCGGGATCACGTTGGGGGCGGCGCCGGCGTGCAGGCTCCCCCACACGACGCTGACCCCGGCCCGCGGGTCCATCCGGCGGCTCAGCACGGCCGGCAGCTCGGTCGTGACCTTGGCGAGCGCGAAGGTCAGGTCACCGGTCAGGTGGGGGCGGCTGGTGTGGCCGCCGGTGCCGGTGAGCCGGACCTCCACCCGGTCCGCCGCACTGGTCAGCGGCCCGAGCCGCAGCCCGACCTGCCCGACGTCCACGCCGGGGTCGCAGTGGAGGGCGAAGATCCGGTCGACCGCGTCGAGCGCACCGTCGTCGAGCAGCTGCACGGCCCCACCCGGCATGACCTCCTCGGCGGGCTGGAAGAGCAGCCGCACGCGGCCCGGCAGCATGCCGCGGGCCGCCACCTCCGCCAGCGCGAGGGCCGCACCGACCAGCGCGGAGGTGTGCACGTCGTGCCCACAGGCATGGGCGACACCGGCGACGGTGCTCCTCCAGGGGTCGTCGGTCAGGTCCTGCACGGGCAGGGCGTCCATGTCCGCCCGGAGCGCGATCGTCGGACCCTCGGTGCCGAGGTCGGCGATGACCCCGGAGCGGTGTGCCCGGGTCACCGACCAGCCCGCCTGCTCGACGCGCGCCGCGACGACGTCGGAGGTGCGGGCCTCGGACCACGACAGCTCGGGGTGGGTGTGCAGGTCGCGGCGCAGGTCGACCAGCTCACCGTCGTACTTGTCGACGACGTCTGAGATCAGGCCTGAGATCAGGTCGGTGGCGTCCGCGGGCATCGGGTCAACGGTAACGGGACCCCGGCCGAGCACGGCCGGGGTCCCGCTGGTCGAGGTGTTTCTGTGGGTGGATCAGGGAGTGATCGTCACGACCTTGCCCTTGGGCTTCTGGCCCGGCAGCGCGTTGACCGTCGCGAGCAGCCCGGTCGGGGTGGTCTCGACGGCCGCCGGCAGCGGCACCTCGAGGTAGGTCCGGACCTTGGAGGAGCCGGCCCTGATCTTCGAGATGACACCGCGGAAGAGCTGGGCCACGTAGACGTCACCGTTGGCCGCCACGGCCACGCCGGTGGGGCTGATCAGCCCACCGGCGACCTGGGAGACCCGGCCGGTGGCCGGGTTGACCTTGAGGACCCGGCCGTTGGCGCCCAGCGAGCCGTCCTCCGGGCCACCGGGCAGGCTGGTCACGTAGAGCGAGCCGTCGGGGCCGACCTCGATGTCGGTCGGGACGCCCTCGAACGCGTACTTCCTGCCCACCGTGCAGCGCGGCAGACCGAGGGCCTCGGCGCCCTCCGCGGTGATCTTGACCTTGGCCGGCTTGATCACCGCGACGGTCGACACCTCGCCGGCTGCGGAGACGGCGAAGACGGCGTTGGCCCCGGCGTCGGCGACGTACGTGACGCCTCCGGCGACCGCGGTCGCGTAGGGGTGGCTCTCCTTGACGCCGGGGTAGCTGGCCGGGACGTTCTTCGGCACCTGGGAGAGGCACTTCTCCGGGGTGTTGACGAACCCGTAGCTGACCTTCTTGTCAGGGTTGGTGCGCTTCTCGTGCTGGAACGTGTCGGCGACGAGTACCGGGGCTCCGGTCCCGTCGAGGGTCCAGACCTTGCCCGCCTTGTTGTCGTTGGAGCCGGTGGTGAACCGGACCACGCCGCCGTCGGCCGAGACTCCTTCCGGCGGGCTCTTCTTGCTCTTGTAGACGACGCTGACGGTGCCGTCGACGGCCTGCTTGTAGAGCACGCCGGCGAACGTGTCGGCCCAGTAGCGGGTGCCGTCGGGCGCCTGGGCGACGCTGAGCGGGCCGACCAGGCCCTTGGCCACGGTGGCCACCTGCGGGTCGGCCTTCGCGGCGGACGCCGTGGCGGTGGGCGCCGTGCCGGCGAGCGCGGCACCGACCAGCGCGAGTGACGCCGCGGCAGCGGCGACGGGACGAGTCTTCATCGTGGGGTTCCCTCCGGAGTTGCGGTTGCACGTGGTTGTGCGCGGCTCGGTGCGTGGTCGCACCGGCGCCAGCACGGAGATTCCCGCGCCGGTTGTCCCGGAGGCAACGGATCAATGTCCCGACACGCCGGGACATCGCGGGAAATCACCCCGGGGGGTGGTCGTACGCCGCCAGGATGCGGTCCGCCGCGACCGTGGCCGGGAGCTCACCGGAGAGCACCGCCGCGCGGATCTCCTCGCGCACGGCGCGCACCTCGGGCGAGCGCCGCAGTCGCTGCTCGAGCTCGTCACGCACCAGCGCCCAGGTGAAGTCGAGCTGCTGAGCCGCGCGCTTCTCGTGCAGCCCCGCACCTCCCAGGTGCTCGCGGTGGGCCAGCACCTGCCGCCAGAGCTCGTCGACGCCGACGTCCTCCAGGGCCGAGCAGGTCACCACCGGCGGCGCCCACTCGCCGTGCCCGCGCACCAGCCGGAGCGCGCCGGCGAGCTCCCGGGCCGCGGCCCGTGCCTCCTGCTCGCGGTCGCCGTCGGCCTTGTTGACCGCGATCACGTCGGCGATCTCGAGGATGCCCTTCTTGATCCCCTGCAGCTGGTCGCCGGTGCGCGCCAGCGTCAGGAACAGGAACGTGTCGACCATCCCGGACACGGTGATCTCGGACTGCCCCACCCCGACCGTCTCGACCAGCACGACGTCGTACGCCGCCGCCTCGAGGACCGCCATCGACTGCACGGTCGCCCGGGCGACTCCGCCGAGGGTGCCTGCGGTCGGGGACGGGCGGATGTAGGCATCGGGGTCGGCGGACAGCCTGGCCATCCGGGTCTTGTCCCCCAGCACGGAGCCACCCGTGCGGACACTGGACGGGTCGACCGCCAGCACCCCCACCCGGTGGCCCTCGCCGGTCAACCGCGAGCCGAGCGCCTCGATGAACGTGGACTTGCCCACCCCGGGCACCCCGGAGATGCCGACCCGCACCGTGGGCGAGCGCACCCCCACCCGGTCGTCCTCCGACAGCGCGGTGAGCAGCTCGCGCGCGGCGGCCCGGTGCGCGGGCTTGGTCGACTCGACGAGCGTGATGGACTGCGACACCGCGGCCCGCCGCCCCTCGCGGACACCCTCGACCAGCGCCTGGACGTCAGGCATCAGGCGGCCATCAGTGACCCAGCTGCTCCCGCAGCTTGGCCAGCAGGTCCAGCGCGGACTCGGCGATGACCGTGCCGGGCAGGAACACCGCGGCCGCTCCCATCTGCTGCAGCGTCGGCACGTCGTCCGGGGGGATGACCCCGCCGATGACGACCATGATGTCGTCGCGTCCCGCCTCGGCCAGCGCCGACTTGAGGGCGGGCAGGAGCGTCAGGTGACCCGCCGCGAGCGAGGAGACACCGACGATGTGCACGTCGTTGTCGACCGCCTGCTGCGCGACCTCCTCGGGCGTCGAGAAGAGCGGCCCGACGTCGACGTCGAAGCCCATGTCCGCGAACGCCGACACGATGACCTTCTGGCCGCGGTCGTGGCCGTCCTGGCCCATCTTGGCGACCAGGATCCGGGGCCGGCGGCCCTCGGCCTCGGCGAACTCCTCGGTCGCGTCGAGCACCTGCTGGACGAGCGAGCCCCCAGGGCTGTCGCTCGCGCTGGCCTCGTCGCGGAACACGCCCGAGATCGTACGGATCACCGCCTGGTGCCGCCCGTAGACCTTCTCCAGGGCGTCGGAGATCTCGCCGACGGTGGCCTTGGCGCGGGCCGCGTCGACCGCGAGGGCGAGCAGGTTGCCGTCCAGCGAGCCGCCCGAGGTGGGACCGGCCTCGGCCGAGCGGGTCAGGGCCTCGAGCGCCCGGCGTACCTCGTCGTCGTCGCGCTCGGCGCGCAGCCGTTCGAGCTTGGCGACCTGCTGGCGGTAGACGTCGTCGTTGTCGACCCTCAGCACGTCGAGCTTGTCCTCG
>NZ_JAEMSS010000144.1 GCF_016462705.1 Nocardioides sp.
CGGCAGCCCGGACGGCGAGAGCAAGGCGGCCGCCGCGCTCGACGTGATCGCGGAGACCGCGCGCACCTCGATCAGCGACCTGCGCGCCCTCCTGGCCGAGCTGCGCTACCAGGAGCCCGCGACGCCACCGGGCCGCCACGCCCACCAGGCGCTGGTCGAGAGGATGCGCGCGTCCGGCATGGACATCCGGCTGGTCGAGCACGGCAGCGCGTCCGGGTCGGTCGGGCTCGTCGTGGCCGCGCAGCGCCTCCTCGCCGAGTCGCTCACCAACGCGCTGAAGCACGGTGACCTGGCGTACCCGGTCGACGTCGAGGAGGACTGGCGCGACGGCTACCGTCTCGTCGTGCGCAACCGGCTCCGCGGCCCCGCCCACCCCGAGCCGGTGGGCACCGGGCACGGGCTGGCCGGCATGCGCGACCGGATCGGGCGGGCCGGCGGCGTCCTCACCGCCGGTGTCGAGGGCGACGACTGGGTGGTCCGGGCCGAGCTGCCGGCGGAGGCCGTCGCGTGACGGTCCGGGTGGCGCTGGTCGACGACCAGGCCATGTTCCGCGCCGGGATCGCGATGGTGCTCGAGAGCCAGCCGGACCTCGAGGTCGTCGGCCAGGCCGCGGACGGCGACGAGGTGCCCCACCTCGTGGCCGCGTCCAGCCCGGACGTGGTCGTCATGGACGTGCGGATGGCGCGCGTCGACGGCGTCACTGCCACCCGGCTCCTGCACGAGTCGCTGGGGGAGAAGGCCCCGAAGGTCCTGGTGCTCACGACGTTCGACCTCGACGAGGCCGCGATGGCCGCGATCGAGGCCGGGGCCAGCGGCTTCGTGCTCAAGGACGCCCGGCCCGAGCTGCTGCTGGCAGCCGTGCGTGCCGTGGCCGACGGCAACCAGGTCGTCGCCGCCGGCGCCACCCGCACGCTGCTGGAGCGGTTCCGCACTCCCAGGTCCGCGCCCGGCCGGGAGTACGACGACCTGACACCCCGGGAGAAGGAGATCCTGCTGCGGGCGGCGGCCGGCCTCTCCAACGCCGAGATCGCCCGCGCCGAGCACCTCTCCGAGGCCACCGTGAAGACGCACGTCTCCCGGATCCTCGGCAAGCTCGGGGCCCGGGACCGGGTGCAGCTCGTGGTCTACGCCTACGAGCACGGGCTCCTCTGAGCCGTCCTGCCGGCGTCGCCCGTACATCCAGCGATGTAGGCGAGACCCCGCTCGCGGCCGATGTGCGGACGCCGGCGCGTCCCTAGCGTCGAGCGCATGGACTCCCTGCTCTCGTTCAGCTCGGTCAGCAAGGTCTACGGGGACGGCGGCCCTGGAGCCGTCCGGGCCCTCGACGACGTGACCGTCGCGGTGCCGCGCGGCGGCTTCACCGCGGTCATGGGGCCGTCCGGCTCCGGGAAGTCGACGTTCATGAACGTCGCCGCCGGGCTCGACGACGTCACGGCGGGCGAGGTGCACGTCGCGGGCCACCCGCTGCACCGCCTCGACGACCGGGCCCGCACGCTGCTGCGACGCGAGCAGGTCGGCTTCGTCTTCCAGTCCTTCAACCTGGTGCCGACCCTCGACGTGCGCGAGAACGTGCTGCTCCCGTTCGAGCTCGCCGGCCGCCGGCTCAGGACGGACGAGCACGCCTGGGTCGAGCACCTCCTCGAGGTGCTGGGCCTGGGCGACCGGGTGGCCCACCGGCCGGGCGAGCTGTCCGGAGGCCAGCAGCAGCGGGTGGCGATCGCCCGCGCCCTCGCGCCGCGGCCCGCGGTCGTCCTCGCCGACGAGCCCACCGGCAACCTCGACACCCGCAGCTCCCGGGAGGTGCTCGGGCTGCTGCGTACCGCCGCCCGGGAGTACGGCCAGACCATCGTCATGGTCAGCCACGACCCGGTGGCGGCGTCGTACGCCGACCGGGTGCTGGTGCTCGCCGACGGCCGGCTCGTGGGTGACCACGACGCGATGACACCTCAGCAGATCGCCGAGCTGCTGATCGGCTTCGAGGTGGGTGCCGCATGACGACGCGCAGCGCACTCGTCCTGGGCGCCAGGCGCGAGCTCGGCACGGTCGGGCTGGTCGCCGCGATGTGCGGGTTCTACGCCGGTGTCCTGCTTGTCGCCAGCGAGACGCTGCGGGTCAACTCGGAGTCGGTGGGCGACGTGTCGGCGATCGGCCTCGTGCTCGGGGTGGTCGCGTCGGTGTTCATCGCCGTGGCCGTCTACGTCTCCGCCGTGGTCATCGTCAACGGCGTGGACACCGTGATCGCCGGCCGGCTGAAGCAGATCGCGCTGCTGCGCCTCCTGGGGGCGGACGCCCGCTCGCTGCGGGGAGCCGTGGTCCGCGGCACGACCGGCGTCGCCGCCGCCGGCGGGACCGCCGGGGTCCTGGCGGGCGTCCTGACCGGAGACGTGACCCGGGCCGCCCTGGTGGCGGCCGACCGGCTGCCCGACGGTGGCTACGCGCTGTTGCCGGTGCTCGCCCTGCCGGCCGCGGCCGTGGTGACCCTGGCGGCGGCCGGAGCGGCCTGGGTGGGTTCCCGCGCGGTGTTGCGGGCCACCCCGGCGCAGGCGCTGTCCGGCGCCTCCGTGCCGGCACCCGACTCACCACGCGCCGGCCGCCTCCGGCGGTGGCTCACGGTCGCCCTCATCGGGTCCGGAGCCCTCGTGCTGGCGGGGGCCGCAGTCCTCGGTGAGTCCGGCAACGCCATCGGCTTCCTGGCCGCCGCCCTGGGCGCGATGCTGTCGGGGACCGGCCTGCTCGTCGGGGCCCGGCTCGTCGTACCGCGGCTGGTGTCGCTAGTCAGCCGGCTGCTGGGGACGGACCCTCCGAGCAAGGTGGCCGCGCGCAACGCGGTCCGCGATCCCGGCCGCACCACCCGGTCGACGATGGGGCTGGTCATCGGCGTGACCCTCGTGACGACGTTCGCCGCCGGCTTCGCCGCCCTGCGCGTGGCGGCCGCGTCCTGGGACCAGACGGCGGCCCAGGCCGCGCAGACCGACGACATCCTGCGGCACACCTCGACGATCATGATCTGCCTCGTCGTGGTGTCCAGCGCGATCGCCGCGGTCGGGTTCGTGAGCACGATGTCGCTCGGCGTCATCCAGCGGACCCGTGAGATCGGCCTGCTCCGCGCCCTCGGGTTCACGAGCGGCCAGGTCCGCACCATGATCACCAAGGAGTCCGTCGCCCTGTCGGCCACGGCGGTGGGCTTCGGGATGGGACTGGGCCTGGCCTACGGCGCGCTGGGGGCACAGTCCCTGGTGGGCTTCCAGAACGACGGCTTCGTGTGGGGCCTGCCCGGCCCGGTCCTCGCCGGGATCGCGGTCGCGGGGGTCCTGCTCGTGCTCGCGGCGTCCTGGGTCCCGTCCTCTCGTGCGGTGGCGGTCACCCCCGTCGAGGCGCTGCGGTCGTCGACCTAGGACGTAAATGCCAGCGGGCTTGCAACACTTCTGGTCGCCGACACCTCTAGAAGGATGTGATGACCGACCTGCTGGCGGACGAGGCGGTGGCCGTGGTGCGGCGGACCTTGACCTTCGAGGAGCTCGTCCACACCACCGGCGAGCGCATGCTGCGTACCGCCGTACTCCTGACGGGCGACCGACAAGCCGCCGAGGACCTGGTGCAGAGCGCGTACGCCCAGGCGTTCGCGCGCTGGCGGCTGGTGAGCCGGGCGAACAACCCCGCGGCGTACACCCGGGCGATCCTCACCCGGCTCTTCCTCTCCGACCGCCGCCGCAAGCGGGTGCCGGAGCTGCCGTTGCTCGACGGAACCGACGCTTCCGCGCCCCAGGGCAACCCCGCCCTGCGGGTGTCGCTGCTGGAGGCACTGAGCACCTTGCCGCCACGCGACCGGGCAGTGCTGGTGCTGCGCTACTTCCACGACCTCCCGGTCGCCGAGGTGGCGGCCCAGACCGGCTTGTCCGAGTCCGCCTGCCGCACGCGTTCCTCGAGGGCGTTGGCCCGGCTGCGGACCAGCTTCCCCGACCTCGCCGACGAATCCTGACCAGCCCTGAGACGGAGACCACCATGCTGCTGCACGACCATCTGGATGACGCCGTCGCCGACGTGTTCCCCGACCTCCCGGCACTCGCCGAGTCGTCGCGGCGCCGGGGGCTCGCGATCCGCCGGCGCCGGCAGGCCCTGGCCACGGTCGGCGCGACTGCCGCGGCGGCGGTGCTCGCCGTCGGGGTGTACACCTTGGCGCCCGGAGGCGGTGATCCGGCCCGCGACGTCGCCACGGACGCTCCGGTATCCGTCGATGCAGGGTCGCTCAGCGGGCAGACCGCTCCGATCACCGGCCGCTCCGCCGCCGTGGCCCTGGCCTCGGCGGTCGACGAGGTCGCCGACGGCAGCTTCAGCGGCTTCCAGGGCGCTGCCCAGGAACATGAGGCGTTCGCCGCTCTCCGATTCCTCCCCGAGTCCGGGTCGGGCCCGGCGGGGGTGGTGATGGTCAACGTCCAGCCGCTCGGGATGGCCGGCGAGGCGCCGTACACCTGCGCGGAGCAAGGCGCCTCACTCACGGACTGCCGGGCCTGGGAGCTGGCGAACGGTGACACGGTGCGGACCTACCGGGACGAGGACACCGAGATGGGCGAGGGGTCCGAGCGGGTCGCCGTCGAGGTGATCAGCCCCGATCGCAGGCTCCGGCTGGTCGTCGGGGCGATGAACACCAATCCGTACGCCGAGGGGGCGATGCGGGCGGTACCGGTGCTGACGACCGACCAGCTGGTCGAGATCGCCACCCAACCGTGGTGGAGCCGCACGGAGCTGCCCACGGAGTTCGTCGCGGCGGGCCGGCAGCTCGAGGACTACACCAGCGCCAGCGCGGACGAGAGCTGACCTCGCGGCTCGAAAGTCCGTTGTGGTGTCTTGTCCGGGCGACCTATTCTCGTCGCACACGGGAAAGGAGGTGGTCCGAAGAATGAATTCTTTGAGGACGCGTGAGGTGGCTGCCCGCTAGCAGCCCAGCATCACGGTAGGTGGAAGCACCTGCCGAGCTGCTGGCGAATCCCAAGCAGCTACCCGACCCGCAGGCGAAACCGGGAACGTCCCCCGGTGCGGTCCCTCCACAGGGGCCACGCCTGCGGGTTGTCCCATTTCGGCACCAGGGAATATAGTTGTCGTCGTCAACCTTTTGCCCAGCATGACGGACGTGGCAGTGACAGCGATCGACGAGACCTCCCCCTCCGCGGAGCCGGTCGACGCACCTGCGCCGATGTCGCACCGGGAGATCATGGAGGCGCTGTCGGGCCTCCTGCTCGCGATGTTCGTGGCGATGCTGTCGAGCACGGTGGTCACCAACGCGCTCCCGGTCATCGTGACCGACCTGGAGGGGACGCAGACCGGCTACACCTGGGTCGTCGTCGCGACGCTGCTGGCCATGACCGCGACGACGCCGATCTGGGGCAAGCTGGCCGACCTGTTCTCCAAGAAGCTGCTCGTGCAGTCGGCGCTGGTGATCTTCTCCCTCGGCTCGGTCATGGCGATGCTCGCGCCCAGCATGGAGGTCCTGATCGGCGCCCGGGTCGTGCAGGGACTCGGGGTCGGCGGGCTCACCGCGCTCGTCCAGGTCGTGATCGCGACGATGGTGTCGCCGCGCGAGCGCGGCCGCTACTCCGGCTACATCGGGGCCGCGTTCGCCCTGGCCACCGTGAGCGGACCGCTGATCGGCGGCGTGGTCGTCGACTCCCCGCTCGGCTGGCGGGGCACGTTCGGCATCGGCCTGCCGTTCGCGGTGGCGGCGTTCCTGGTCCTGCAGGCCAAGCTGCACCTGCCGGTGGTCCGCCGCCCGGTCAAGATCGACTACCTCGGCGCCACCCTGCTCATGTCCGGCGTGAGCGTCCTCCTGGTCTGGGTCTCGCTGGCCGGCACCCAGTTCGCCTGGGGCTCCTGGCAGACCGCCGCGATGGTCCCCGTCGGAGCGCTCCTGCTCGCCGCCGCCGTCCGGGTGGAGACCCACGTCGCCGCCGACCCGGTGGTGCCGATGCGGCTCTTCCGCGACCGGACCACGTCCCTGGCCACCGCGGCCTCCGTGCTCGTCGGCCTGTCCATGTTCGGCGCGACTGTCTACCTCAGCCAGTACTTCCAGAGCGCCCGCGGCATGTCGCCGACCGAGGCCGGGCTGATGTCGGTGACCATGGTCGGCGGACTGCTGGTCTCCAGCATCGTCACCGGCCGGATCATCAGCGCGACCGGGCTCTGGAAGCGCTACCTCGTGGGTGGCATGGTGCTGGTCGTGATCGGCATGGGTCTGCTCGGCACGATCGACGCCACCACGTCCCTGATCTGGATCGGCGTCTTCATGGCCGTCCTCGGGCTGGGTCTGGGCGCGACCATGCAGAACCTCGTGCTGGCGGTGCAGAACAACACCGCCCAGGCGGACATCGGCGCCGCGAGCTCGGTCGTCGCGTTCTTCCGCTCCATCGGCGGCTCGGTCGGTGTCTCCGTCCTCGGCGCGCTCCTCGCCCACCAGGTCTCCGCCAAGGTCATGGCGGGTCTCGCGGACATGGGCATCGACGGCAGCCACGAGAGCGGCGCCATCCCCGACCTCGACGCCCTGCCGGCCCCGGTGCGTGCGCTCTACGAGTCGGCGTTCGGCGAGGCGACCGGCCACGTCTTCCTGGCCGCCGTGCCGTTCGCCATGCTCGCTCTCGTGTGCGTCCTGCTCATCCGCGAGGTCCCCCTGCGCACCACGCTCGACCTCGACGAGGCCGCGTGACCACTGCCGGCGACACCCCGGACGGCCCGGAGGCGCGCAGCGAGTCGCTGCGCCGCCTCGAGGCCGAGGTCGGCGTGCTCATCCGCCGGATCCGGAGGGTCATCCACGAGCGGGCCCGCGCGGTGCACGCGGAGATGCAGCCCTCGGCCTACCTGCTGCTGGCCTGGCTGGCCGACGAGGGCCCGGTCCGGGCCTCGGCGATCGCCGAGAGCTTCGGCATCGACAAGGGCGCGATCTCCCGCCAGCTCCAGCACCTCGTCGACCTCGGCCTGGTCACGCGCTCGCCCGACCCCGACGACGGGCGGGCGACGCTGGTCGCAGCCAGCGACGACGCCGTACGCCGGATGACCGACGTCGCCGCGCACCGGCGCAAGTGGCTGGACGAGCAGCTGGGTGACTGGAGCGCGGCCGAGCTCAACGGGTTCGTCGACAGCCTCGCCCGCTACAACGAGGCCCTCAACGACTGACGCAACGACCGACGCAACGACTGACGCTCAGACCAGCCACACCGCGGTGTCCGGGGGCAGCAGGCCGTCGTCGCCGATCTCACCGCTGGCGATCACGACCTCGCCCGCAGGCAGGTCGACCGCCGCGGGGCCGGTGTTGAGCACGACGGTCAGGGGGCCGCGGCGCACGGCGAGCACGTCGCCCTCAGTGGTGAGCAGCTCGACGGTGTCACCGGCGCCGAGTGCGTGCGCCCGGCGGGCGGCGAGTGCCCGGCGGTAGAACCCGAGCGTCGAGTCCGCGCCGTCACGGTCGGCCTTGTCCTGGGTCTCGACGGTGAGCCCCGCCCAGTCCAGCGGCTGCGGCAGCCAGGGCTGCGTGTGGCCGGGGCCGAACGCGTAGGGCGGCTGGTCACCGGCCCACGGGATCGGCACCCGGCAGCCGTCCCGGCCGACCCACTCCGACTGCGGGGCGGAGTCCTTCTGGCGGAGGTAGGCCGGGTCCTGCCGGTGCTCGGGCGCGACCTCGACCTCCTCGAGGCCGAGCTCCTCGCCCTGGTAGAGGTAGGCCGAGCCGGGCAGTGCGAGCATCGTCAGGGTGGCCGCCCGGGCCCGGGCCAGCCCCGTGGCGCCGCCGCCGTAGCGGGTGGTGTGCCGCACGACGTCGTGGTTGGACAGCACCCAGGTCGGGGCCGCGTGCACGTCCTCGAGGGCGGCGAAGGTGCCGGTGATGACCTTGGCGAACGCCGACGCCGACCACGGGGCGAGCAGCCAGTCGAAGTTGAAGGACTGCTGCATCTCGTCGGCGCGCACGAAGCGGGCCATCGACTCGGGCGTCTGGGTCCAGGCCTCGGCGACGGCCATCCGGTCGCCGTCGTACTCGGCGAGCACCCGGTGCCAGCGGCGGTAGACGTCGTGGACCTCGGGCTGGTCCCACATCGGCTCGTCGGGGTTGGCCCGCTCCACCATCGATCCTGCGTCGGCCGGCTGCTCCGGCACGACCTGGTCGCGGAGGCTCTCCTCCTTGACCAGCCCGTGCGCGACGTCGACCCGGAAGCCGTCGACCCCGCGGTCGAGCCAGAAGCGCAGGACCTCCTCGAACATGTCCCCGACCTCCGGGTTGCGCCAGTCGAGGTCGGGCTGGGTGGTGTCGAAGAGGTGGAGGTACCACTGGCCGTCGGGCACCCGGGTCCACGCGTCCCCGCCGAACACCGACTTCCAGTTGTTGGGCGGTTCGGCGCCGTCGGGACCGCGCCCGTCGCGGAAGAGGTAGCGGGCGCGCTCCGGGCTGCCCGGCCCGGCGGCCAGGGCCGCCTGGAACCAGACGTGCTCGCTGGAGGTGTGGTTGGGCACCAGGTCGACGATCACCTTGAGCCCGAGCTCCCGGGCCCGGGCCAGCAGCGCGTCGGCGTCGGCCAGGGTGCCGAACCGGGGGTCGACATCGCGGTAGTCGGCGACGTCGTAGCCGTGGTCGTGCTGAGGAGAGACGTAGAACGGCGTGATCCAGAGCGCGTCGACGCCGAGGTCGCGGAGGTGCGGGAGCCGCGACGTGATGCCGGGGAGGTCGCCGACGCCGTCCCCGTCGCTGTCGGCGAACGAGCGCACGTAGACCTGGTAGGTCACGGCCTCGCGCCACCAGGGCTGTGCGGCGGGCGGGTTTGGATCGTTCAAATCCGACATGGGGCCACCTTACCGATCGCCCGGCCGATCGCTGTCGAGGTCAGTTGAACACCGCCGGGTCCACCGTGATCCACACGTGCTCGGCCGCGGCCACCAGCTGCCCGGACGGGTCGTAGATGCTCGTGGCGGTGAAGCTCTTGCGTCCGTCCCGGCCGCGGTCCTGGCCGACCACGACGTGCTCGGCGCCCACGAGGGGGAGCGCGTCCACCCGGGCGGTGATGCTGCCGAGCACCATCGGCCGCTCGCCGACGTCGGCGGCCCAGGCGCCCGCGCAGTCGAGGGCGGCCCAGACCACGGGCACCCCCTCGGCGCTCGGGTGCGGGGTCCAGGTCGCCGCGACCCGGGACCGCCCGTCGAGCTCGGTCACCGGGCCGGGGAAGATCCGCAGGCCGTCGCCCGGCTCCCGGCCGGGACCGCACGAGAAGCAGGTCGGGAACGGGTGGGACGCCAGCCCCGGGTAGCCCGCCTCGGCGGCCCGGGCCTCCCCGGCCGGGACCGGCGGCACCGCGACCGGGTCGGCACCGGCCGAGGCCCGCGCCACGACCTCACCCTCGTGGGTCGCCACGACGACGTCCCCGTCCAGCACCACGTCCATCGGCACGTCGAGGGGCGGGGGCAGCCGCAGCCGCACCGCCGTGGCCGGCCAGGCACCCTCGGTCAGCTCGCCGGCGACGGCCGCGAGCGCGCCCGCCGTGTAGCCGCCGTTGCCGGAGCGGGCCGGGCCGCGGAAGCGACCGCCGATCACCAGGGTCCTCGGAGTGGACACCCGAGCACTGTAGGGCCGCCGGCCGGCGATTCAGCGGCGGATCTGCTCCCAGCGGGCCAGGGCCTCGCGGCGCTCCTCGGCGTGGTCGACGATCGGCTCGGGGTAGCCGACCAGGCGCCGGACGTCGTCGTCCGGCTCGTGCGGGTCAGGCACCGCGTCGGGGTCGGACAGCTCCTCGACCCAGCGGCGGACGTATGAACCGGACGGGTCGAACCTCCGGCTCTGCCCGGTCGGGTTGAAGACCCGGAAGAACGGCGCGGCGTCGGTGCCGCTTCCGGCCGTCCACTGCCAGCCGTGCTGGTTGGAGGCGAGGTCGCCGTCGACCAGCCACCGCATGAAGTGCCGGGCGCCGTGCTGCCACTCCACGTGCAGGTCCTTCACCAGGAAGCTGGCCACGATCATCCGCACCCGGTTGTGCATCCACCCGGTCTGCCGGAGCTGGCGCATCCCGGCGTCGACGACCGGGAACCCGGTGCGCCCGCGCTCCCACGCGTCCAGCCCGGGGCCCGGCTCGTCGTAGGCCATCCGTGCGAACTCCGGTCTCAGGTACTCCCGCGCCGAGGCCGGGTGGGCGTGCAGCACGTCGGCGTAGAACTCCCGCCAGGCCAGCTCCTTGCGGTACGTCGCGGCGCCGGCGCTCCGGAGCCGGGCGAGGTCGGCGAGCATCGTGCGCGGATGGATCTCGCCCCACTTCAGGTGCACCGACATCCGTGAGGTGCCGTCGCGTCCCGGGTCGTCGCGCACGTCGCCGTAGTCCCCGACACCCGGCAGGAACTCGCGCCAGCGCCGCAGTGCCGCGGCCTCACCGGCCTCGGGCAGCTGGAGGCCGTCCGGGACCGCTGGCTCCGGGATCTCGGCGGTGTCCTCGTCCAGCTCCAGCCACGACCCGTCCGACGGTGGGTCGACCGGGTCCCGCCAGCCGTGGTCGGACCACGCCTTGGAGAACGGCGTGAAGACCTTGTAGGGCTCGCCCGAGCCGCTGCGCACCCGGCCGGGGGCGACGGCGTACGGCGAGCCGGTCCGCACCAGGCCGATGCCGGCGTCGGCGAGCGCCTCCTCGACCGCGTCGTCGCGGCGGGCGCCGTACGGCCCGAAGTCCGCGGCCACGTGCACCCGTTCGGCGCCGACCGCCCGGGCCGTCAGGACGACGCGGCGCACCGGGTCGCCGCGCACCACCGACAGCCGGGTTCCGTGCTCCCGGAGCTGGCCGTCGAGCGCCCGGAGCGATGCCCCGAGGTAGGCGCGGCGGGACGGCCCGGCCGGTCCCCACAGCGCCGGGTCCAGCACGAACAGCGGCATCACGGGTCCGTCGGCGACCGCCTCGAGCAGGGCCGGGTTGTCGGCGAGCCGCAGGTCGCGCCGGAACCACATCACCGAAGTCACCCCATCGAACCTACGATGACGGTGTGAGCGACCTGATCGACACCACCGAGATGTACCTCCGGACCATCTACGAGCTGGTCGAGGAGGGCATCGT
>NZ_JAEMSS010000145.1 GCF_016462705.1 Nocardioides sp.
AGTTGCCGGTGCCGATGTGGGTGTAGCGGCGGATGCCGTCGGGCTCGTCGCGCACGACCATGGCCAGCTTGCAGTGCGTCTTGAGGCCGACCAGGCCGTAGACGACGTGGCAGCCCGCCTGCTCGAGCTTGCGGGCCCACCGGATGTTGGCCTCCTCGTCGAACCGGGCCTTGATCTCGACGAGCACGAGCACCTGCTTGCCGGCCTCGGCGGCGTCGATGAGGGCGTCGATGATCGGTGAGTCACCCGAGGTGTCGCCCGAGGTGCGGTAGAGCGTCTGCTTGATCGCGAGCACGTGCGGGTCGGCCGCGGCCTGCTCGATGAACCGCTGCACCGAGGTGGCGAACGAGTCGTAGGGGTGGTGCAGGAGCACGTCGTTGCGCCGGGTCGCCTTGAACACGTCGACGGGCGCCGACGACTCGACCTCGGCCAGCAGCGTGTGCGTGGTGGGCACGAACGCCGGGAACTTGAGGTCCTCGCGGTTCTGGTCGGCGATCCCGTGCAGGCCGCGGAGGTCGAGCGGCCCGGGGAGGCGGAACACCTCCTGCTCGCTGACGCCGAGCTCGGAGATGAGCAGGTCGAGGACCGAGTCGGTCATCGACTCCTCGACCTCGAGCCGCACCGGCGGGCCGAACTTGCGGCGCAGCAGCTCCTTCTCCAGCGCGGCCAGGAGGTTCTCGGCGTCGTCCTCCTCGACCTCGAGGTCCTCGTTGCGGGTCACCCGGAAGGTGTGCACCTCGAGGATGTCCATGCCGGGGAAGAGGCGCTTGAGGTGCTCGCCGATCACGTCCTCGAGGGGGACGAAGCGCTCGTTGCCGAGCGGGACGAACCGGGCGAAGATCTGCGGCACCTTGACCCGGGCGAAGTGCTGCTTGGACGACTTGGGGTTGCGGATGACGACCGCGAGGTTGAGCGACAGCCCGGAGATGTAGGGGAACGGGTGCGCCGGGTCGACGGCCAGCGGCGTCAGGACCGGGAAGACCCGCTCCTTGAAGAGCTTCTTGCAGTACTTCTGCTCGTCGCGGTCCAGGTCGGCCCACCGGACCAGCTCGATGCCCTCGGAGGAGAGCTCGGGCACCAGGTCGTCGCGGAAGACCCTCGCGTGCCGCTCGCTGAGCTCGCGGGAGTGGGTCCAGATCGCCTCGAGCACGTCGCGGGGGAGGGCGCCGGACGCCGCCCGCACGGCCAGGCCCGCGGCGATCCGGCGCTTGAGGCCGGCCACCCGGACCATGAAGAACTCGTCGAGGTTGCTGGTGAAGATGGCCGCGAACCGGACCCGCTCGAGCAGCGGCAGCTGCCGGTCCTCGGCGAGCTCGAGGACCCGCTGGTTGAGCCGCAGCCACGACAGCTCGCGGTCGAGGAACCGGTCGTCGTGCTTCTGCACGAGCTGGAGCGCGGAGCTCAGGGCGTCGTCGCGGTCGGGCTCGGTCGGCACGTAGGGAGGGTCGACGTCGAAGACCTCCTCCGGGGTGCCCGACCCCCCACCGACCTGTGTGTCCAGCGACATGGACGAAGTGTGACACCGCTGGGTGAACGCCGGGTGTCGTGAGCCGCGCGCTTCGGTAGGTTCGTCCCCCGTGAGCGTGGTCGACACCGCTGAGAAGCTGGCCCTCGAGCAGGCGATGCGCCTGCCGGAGCGGGTCCAGCGGGTCCTCGGTGGCCGTTCCGTCGTGGTCGACGGGCAGACCCTGGCCGCGGACGTGCAGCTCCAGCTCCGGTTGAAGCGGCTGACCCGGCAGGCGGGGGCCGAGACGAAGCCGATGGCGCAGGGGCGACGCGTGATCGCGCACGACACCCGCCTGGTCGGCGGCGACCAGCCGGTCGGCAGCGTGCGTGACCTGGTCGCGGGCGGCCGGCCCGCCCGCCTCTACGTCCCGACCGGTGCTCCCGCGTCCGGTCCGCTGCTGGTGTTCCTGCACGGCGGCGGGTTCATGCACGGCGACCTCGAGACCCACGACCCGGCCTGCCGGTTCCTCGCGGAGAACGCCGGGGTGCGGGTGCTCGCGGTCGACTACCGGCTCGGTCCGGAGCACCGGTTCCCGGCGGCGTACGACGACGCGCTGGCGGCGTACGCCTGGGTGGTCGACCACGCGCCCGAGCTCGGCGCCGACCCGGACCGGCTCGGTGTCGGCGGCGACTCGGCGGGCGGGACCCTGGCGACCGGTGTCGCGATCGCGGCCGCCAGGCACGGCTGGCCGTGCCGGGTGCAGCTCCTGGTCTACCCGGCCACGGACGCCCGGCGGGCGACCCGGAGCGCGGACCTGTTCGCCGACGGGTTCTACCTGACCAGCGCCTACATGGAGCTGGCCAACCGGAGCTACGCCGCCACCGACGCCGATCTCGACGACCCGCGCTACTCACCCGCCAAGGCGGACCTCCCTCCGGGGCTCGCGCCGGCGCTGGTGTTCACGGCGGGCTTCGACCCGCTGCGCGACGAGGGCGAGGCCTACGCCCAGCGGCTCACCGAGGCGGGAGCCAAGGTGGAGCTGACCCGGTTCCCCGACCAGATCCACGGCTTCTTCAACGTCGTGGGTGTCGGCCGCAGCTCGCGGGACGCGAACCGCCGCGTGGCCGCGGCCCTGCGCTCGGCGATGGCCTGACCGATGGCCCTGCCTGACTACGCTGGACCCACCATGACCAGCCCGGACCAGCCTCGACGCGCCCCGCGGCTGTGGGTGTGGGCGGTCGTGCTGGTCGTCCTGGCGGTCGCGGTCCCGGTGGCCGTCCTGGTGGTGCACGACCCCTCGACGGGCGACCGCGGACCCACCGCGACGCCGGTGGCGGGGGCTCCCTCCGCCGAGCCCGGCGCGACGGAGGAGCCGGCGGACCCGCCGCCGCAGACCGCCGCTCCCGACGTCGAGGCCGGCGTCGAGGCCGAGCGCGGGCCGGTGCGGGCGCTGTTCTTCGGTGACTCCTACTTCATCGGCGGGGGCTACACCAGCGAGGACAACTCGATGGCCAGGCTGGCCAGCAACCGGCTGGGCTGGGACTCCGAGATCAACGGCGGCGGCGGCACGGGCTTCGTGCAGACCAACTGGGACTACGGCCTCGGCAACTACCTCGACCAGATCGGCGCCGGGGCGTTCGACGTCGGCGCGCGACGCTGGGTCGTGATCGAGGGCGGCAACAACGACGTCTACCTGCCGGCCGGCGACATCCGGGCCAACGCCCGCCGGGTGGTCCGCAAGGCGCAGCGCACCTTCCCCGACGCCAAGGTCGTGCTGGTCGGCCCGCTCGACCAGGACGCCGACCACACCGAGCTGTTGCCGATCATCAAGACGCTGCGCAAGGTCGCCTCCAAGCGGGGCGTCCCGTTCGTCAACATGAAGAACTGGCTCGACGGCCACTACGACCTGATCGGCCCGGACTACGTCCACCCCTACCCCGAGGGCCACCGGATCCTGGGCCGCAAGCTGGCGAAGGCGCTGCGCGGCCTGGGCGCCTAGACCGCCTCCACCCTCGCCCGGCCCTAGCGGGCGTACGGCGTCGGCCGGTCGGCCGGCTAACGCTCGAGCTCGACCAGGCGGGCCCGGGCCTCGGCGAGCTGCTCGGCGAGCCGCGCGGCGTCCTGCTCGGCGGTGGCCCGGGCGGCGAGCGCCTCGGCCAGCGCGCGCTCGGCGTTGATCCGCCCCTCGACCGCGGCGCTGAGCCGCTGCTCGTACTCCTCGGCGGTGACCTGGAGGTTGCCGAGCGCCTCGGCGGTGCGCCACTCGGCGGTGGCCCGCTGGCGACCGGCGCGAACGGCGGCCTGCGCCTGGGACCTGGCCTCCTCCTCGGCCTCCGCGCGGGCCTGCTGGGCGGCGGTGGCGGCCTCCTCGGCGGCGGCCCGGTCGGCCTGGGCCTGGCGCGCGGCCTCGGCCTGGGCGGCGGTCGACTCCTCGGCGGCGATCCGGGCCTCGTGCGCGCGCTGGGCCAGCTCGGCCTGTTCGGCGGCGAGCGCGTGCGCGGCCTGCTCGGCCTCGGCCGCGCGGGCGGTGGTGGCGAGCTGGTCGGCGGTGCGCTGCTCGGCCTCGGCGCGCAGCCGTGCGGCGTCGTCGGCCGCGGCTGCCTGGGCCTGGGCGGCGCGTTCCGCTGCGGTGCGGGCCTCGAGCGCGGCGGCGGCCTCCTGGGCGAGCCGGGCGGTCGTAGCCTCGGCCTCGGCGCTGGCCTGCCGGGCGGCGGTGGCCGCCTCCTCGGCGGCGGCGCGGTCGGAGTAGGCCTGGCGCGCGGCCTCGGCCTGGGCGGCGCTGGACTCCTCGGCGGCGATCCGGGCCTCGTGCGCGCGCTGGGCCAACTCGGCCTGCTCGGCGGCGAGCGCGTGCGCGGCCTGCTCGGCCTCGGCGGCCCGGGCGGTGGTGGCGAGCTGGTCGGCGGTGCGCTGCTCGGCCTCGGCGCGCAGCCGTGCGGCGTCGTCGGCCGCGGCTGCCTGGGCCTGGGCGGCGCGTTCCGCTGCGGTGCGGGCCTCGAGCGCGGCGGCGGCCTCCTGGGCGAGCCGGGCGGTCGAAGCCTCCGCCTCGGCACTGGCCTGCCGGGCAGCGGTGGCCGCCTCCTCGGCCGCGGTCCGGGCGTCGTACGCCGCCGCGGCGGCGCCGGCCTGCTCGCTGGCCCGCTCCTCGGCGGCCCGGCGCTCCGCCTCGGCCCGGGCGGCCTGGTCCGCCGCCTGGGCGGCCCGCTCGTGCGCGGCCTGCTCGGCCGCCGCCGCCTCGGCGGTCCGCTGCTCGGCGGCGCGGGCCGCCTCCTCGGCCTCCGTCCGCCCGGCATACGCCGCTGCGGCCGCGGCCGTGGCCTCGCGCGCGGACCGCTCCGCGGCCGCGCGGGCCTCGAACGCCTGACGTGCGGCCTCGGCCTGCTCGGCGGCCTCGTGCTCGGCCCCGGTGCGGGCCTGGTGCGCGGCGGCGGCCTCGTGCTCGGCGGCCTCGCGGGCGGTGTGTGCCTCGGCCGCTGCGGCGGCCTGAGCCTCGGCGGCCCGGTCGGCGGTGGCCCGGGCCTCGTGCGCGGCGCGCGCGGTCTCGGCTGCCTCGGCGGCGGCCCGGTGTGCGGCGGTCTCGGCCTCCGCGGCCTGGGCGGCGCCGCGCGCCGACTCCTGCGCCGCCTGCTCGGCCGTCTCGCGCTCGCGGTGGGCCTGGGCGGCCTGCTCGGCGGCGGCGCGCCCGGCCTGCTCGGCGGCGGCGCGGGCCTGGACGGCCGCCGCGGCGGCCTCGGCGTGGTGCTGGAGCTCGGCCTCGGCGGCGCTGCGGGCCTCGAGCGCCTCGGCGGCGCGCTGCTCGGCCTCGGCCCGGCCGGCGTGCGCGGCCTGGCTCAGGCGGGCGTGCTCGGCGGCCGTCTCGTCCGCGGCCTGCCGGGCCTGGTGGGCCTGCTCGGCGGCGGCGTGCGCCGCGGCGGCGGACTCGTGGGCGGCCTGCTCGGCGGCCCCGGCGTGCTCGGCGAGCACCGCCTGCGCCCGCGCCGCCTCCTCGGCGTCGGCCCGGGCGAGACGCGCGGACTCCGCGGCGGCCTGGGCCTCGCCGGCCGCGCGCTCGGCGGCCAGCCGCTGCTCGTGCGCGGCCGTGGCGGCCTCGACCTGCTGGCGGGCGAGGTCCTCCGCGGCGGTGCGCTTGACCGCCGCCGACTCGGCGATGTCCTCGGCGGTCGCCCGGCCCTCGTGCGCGGTCCGGGCCAGCCAGGCCTGCTCGGCGGCGGCCCGCTCGGCCTCGGCGCGGGCCTCGTGGGCGAGCCGCGCGGTCTCGGCGGCCGCCTCGGCGGCCTCGTGGGCGGTCTGCTCGGACAGCACGGCGTCCCGGGCCAGGGTCGCCTGCTCGGCTGCGGCGGCCTCGGCCTCGGTCCGGGCCTGCCGGGCCTGGTCCGCGGCGGCCGCCGACTCCTGGGCGGCGGCCTCGGCCTGCGTGCGGGCCTCGTGGGCCGCCCGGGCCGCGTCGGCGTGGGCCTGGGCGTCGGCATCGGCGGCGGCACGGGCCACCTGCGCGGCCTCCGCATCGGCCTGGGCGGCGACCAGGCGTTCGTGCGCGGCCCGGGCGAGCTCGGCCTGTTCGGCGGCCGCGGCCTCGGCCGCGCCGCGCTCCTCATGGGCCTGCCGGGCCGCCGCGGCCTCGGTGTCCGCCGACTCGTGGGCGCGCGCCTGGGCCTCCGCCGCGGCCCGGGCCGCCTCGGCCTGCTCGGCCGCGGCCCGCTCCGCCTCGAGCCGGGCGGCGTGGGCCTGGTCGGCGACGTCGTGCGCCTCGCGGGCGGCCTGCTCGGCCAGGACGACCGTGTCCCGGGCCCGCTGCTCGGCCCGTGCGATGGTGGCCCGGGCCCGCTGCTCGGCCTCGGTGACCACCGCCCGGGTGGTCTCCTCGGCGGAGGCGATGAGGTCCTGGGCGCTCTCCTCGGCGGCGACCCGGGCGGCGTGCGCCTCGCGGGCCAGCTCCGCGTGCCGGGCCGCGGCGGCGTCGGCCACGGTCCGGGCCTGGGCGTGGTCGAGCGCGGCGGTGTCGGCGGCCTCGCGCAGCGCTGCCTGCTCGGCGGCCGAGCGTTCGGCGTTCTCACGTGCCTCGACGGCGGCGTGCACCCGCTCGTCGAGCTCCTGCCGCGCCTCCTCCAGCTGCAGGGCGAGGTCGGCGGCCCTCGACTCGGCGGCCTGCCGGCCGCGGTGGGCCTCGGCGGCGGCGGCGGCGTGCTGGGCCGCCAGGCGGTCCGCCTCCTCCCGGGCCCGCAGCGCCTCCTGCGCGGCCTCGAGCTGGGCGCGGGCCAGCTCCTCGGCGGCCTCGCGGGCGGCGGCGGCCTCGGCCGCCTGGTCGGCGTGGTGGCGGGCCACCTGCTCGGCGGCCTGCCGGGCGTGCGCCTGTGCGGTCGCCGCCTGCTCGGCGGTACGCCGGTCGCGGATCGCGGCGGTCGTCTCGGCGGCCTGGGCCGCCGACGCGGCCTCGGCCTCCTCGCGCTCCCGGGTCCGCGCCAGCGCTGCCTCCTCGGCCTCGCGCCGGGCCTCGGTCAGCTCGGCCACCAGCTGCTCGGCGGCCAGCCGGGCCTCGTGAGCAGCCGCGGCCGCGTGCGCGTGCTGCTCGGCCAGCGCCTCCGCCGCCTCCCTCGCCTCCGCGGCCCGCTGGGCCGACTCCTCGGCCGCCAGCCGGCCGGCCGACTGCTCGGCGGCGGCCTCCTCGGCGGCGCGCCGGAGCTGGGCCGCGCGGTGCGCCGCGCGGGTGTGCTCGGCCAGCCGGGCCTGGAGCTCGTCCAGGTCGACGGTGGCGGACTCCGTGGTCTCGGCAGTCTCCACAGGCTCGTCGACGTCTGGCTCGTCGCGAGGCCCGGACGGCGGTGGGGGCGGGCCGGCCGGGTTCATTGCGGCCGAGTCTAGTGTCGGGTCAGGGACTGGCGTGTGCTATGTCCGTGGTCCCGATGAGGGTCCCTTGCAGCCGGGTGCGGCACCGCCCGGCGCCGCGGGATGGCCGTGCGGATCCCCTGGCTCGAACGCCGGGAGGTCAGGCCCTCTCGCGGGTGGGCCACTTCAGCGTGCGGGACACCTGGTCGCCGAGGGTCATCGGGTCGAACGGCTTGGCGATGGTGCCCCGGATCGCGGTGCCCTCCCAGACCTGGCGGTCCCGTGCCTGGAGCTTGGCGGTGAAGAGCAGGACCGGGATGTCGCGGGTCGAGTCGTCGGACTGCAGGTGCTCGAACGTCGTGAGCCCGTCCATCCCGGGCATCATCATGTCGAGCAGGACGGCGTCGGGCTTGTGCTCCCGGGCCACCTCGATGGCGTCGGGACCGGAGCCGGCGGTGAGCACCGTCCAGCCGTCGACGGTCTCCAGGCAGAGCTGGGCGAGCTCGCGGATGTCGTCGTTGTCGTCGACGACGAGCACGGTGGGCACACTCACCGGAGCCCCCCTTCCCACGTGGCGAGCGGCCTACCGCACACCTGGAGAAATCCTAGGGGTGGGACGCCTCACTGCGCTGGGTTATCGGCAGGTCCGTGGAAGACACCGACGTAGTAGTTCTGCTGGTCGATCTGCTCGAACGTCACGTCGGCGAACGTCTCGATCAGCTTGCCGGCGCTGCCGCCGAGCCCCAGCTGGTCGTTGACCAGCGCCATGTCCCAGGCCACCACCGGACGCTGCTCCTGGACCAGCTCCCACATGGGGGCGAGCACCGCGTGGAACAGGTGCTTGCCGCGGTGGTCGGGGTGGACGAGGGTGAAGCCCAGGTAGTAGACCGCCCCACGCGCGTACTGCTCGGGGTAGTGGTGCTCGAAGTAGGCCGGGCTGATCCACGGCACCGTGGACAGGTCCGAGCTCAGCGTCGTCATCCCGATGACCTCGTCGTCGTCGCTCCACGCGACGTACTTGAGGACCCGGGGGTCGAGCATCTCCTCGATGAACTCCGACTCGTGGAGCAGCTGCCGGGCCACGGCCTTGGTCTCCAACGGTCCGAACGTCTGCAGGTAGAGCTGGTAGTAGCGCCGCGCGGTGACGTAGTCGATCTCCTTCTCGACCGTCACCCGGACCTGGGGGACGGTCGGGACCTTCTCGGGCTGCCGCAGGCCACCCACGTCGGTCCCGGCGGCCCAGTGCGCGGGGATGCTGTTCGACGAGCCCTCCTTGGCCACCCCGTTCGCGCCGCCCGCCTTGGCGACTCCGTTGGCAGTCCCGTTGGCAGCACCGCGGTCGACGCCGTTGCGGCCCTGCGGGTCTCCGGCCTGCCTGGCCGTCTCGGTCGGTGTGGCCGCAGGGGCGGCGCCGGCGGGGTCGTCGAACCAGCTCGCGACCCGGTACGCCGCCACCACGACGGCACAGGCCGGCTCGCCCGAGGACTCGGCCGACGCCAGGGCCATCTGCACGGGGCCGTAGCGGCCGCCGCGCTTGGCGTTCATGTCGCCGAGGCTGAGCTCGATCTGCTGGGCCACCGAGGCCTCGCTGGCGCCGTGGTGCTCGACGAAGAGGCCACCGCCGGTCTCGTCGACGCACCACCCGAGCCCGGCCCAGGCGGTGTCGCCGATCTGCTCGGCGTAGGCCTCGGCGCGCACGCAGAACAGCAGGTCGCCGTGCCCGCCGGGGAGGGTGTTGCTGACGTGCCGGAGCCGGCTGCCCGGGGGGATCACCGACGACAGGGTCACCAGGTTGAAGTCGGCGACGCCGGCCGACTGGAGCGCGCTGTCGAACGCGGAGAGGGGCGTCCGGCCGGAGCCGGAGCCGGTCCTGATGGAGATCTCGAGCCCGGCAGGCTCAGACGGCGACGCCTGGCTTGCGGGTCGAGGCAGGGCTGTCTCTGCCACCGGGGTCTGGGGGGGCATCTGGCTCTTCCTCTCGGGGCGACATGTGCCCCTCGGAAGCCAGGGCACTGACGAGACCGAGCACCCGGTTCCTCAACTGCTCAGGAGTGACGCGTCCCTTGTTGAGGAACACGGTGGGGCCCAGCTCCAGCTCATGTCGTTCTACTGCATCTACATCGGCGGCGCTGTAGACGACCAGCGAAGTGTGAGCCAGGGTCCCGCGCCGCTGGAATTCTTTCACGACGTCGGCCCCAGATCCGTCAGGCAGGCGCATGTCGAGCACGATGACGTCGGGAAGCGCCTCCTGGCCCCGGGTCACGGCCTCGCTGGCGGTGGCCGCCTGGACGACGTCGAGGCCGTCGGCGCGCAGCATCGTCTCCAGGACGTCGGCCAGGTCGGCGTCGTCCTCGACGACGAGCACCGAGGCGCCGGGCTCGGTCCTGGACACGGCGTTGGCGACGGTCCGCACCAGCCGTTCCTCGCTGACCGGCTTGAGCAGCCAGCCCTCGGTGTTGCGGGCGACGTCCTCGTCGGCCTCGGGACCCAGGCCGGACACCACCACGACCGGGATGTCGTGGGTGTCGGGCGACTCACGCAGGGCGTGGAGGACCTGCGCGCCGGTCGCCCCTGGCATCAGCAGGTCGAGCAGGATGACCGCCGGCCGCTCGGCCCGCACCACCTCGAGCACGGACGCGCTGTCGGTCACCCCGACCGGGCGGAAGCCGTGGGCGAGGAGCAGCCGGGAGAGGTCCTCGACGACGATCGCGTCGTCGTCGCAGACCAGGACGGTGGGGTCGGGACCGGACGGCAGTGCGGGCCGTGGGTCGGCCACGACCGGGGGCCGGTACGAGTCGCGGGCCGCCGGCAGGGTGAAGTGGACGGTCGTGCCGAGGCCGAGCACGCTCTCCGCCCAGATCCGGCCGCCCAGCCGCTCGACGATCCCCTTGCTGATCGTGAGGCCCAGGCCGGTGCCGCCGCGCTGCCGGGTGTCGGAGGAGTCGACCTGCTCGAAGCGGTCGAAGATGCTCTCGAGCTTGTCCTCCGGGATGCCGCGGCCCTCGTCGGTCACCCGGAAGTGGACCTCCGAGCCGTCCACGGTGGCGTCGACCTGGACGACGTGGCCGGCCTCGGAGAACTTGATCGCGTTGCCGAGCAGGTTCATCAGCGTCTGGATGACCCGGTCCTCGTCGGCGAGGACCCGGCCGTGCGCCGCGCCCATCTCGACGCGTACGCCGACCGAGGTGGCCATCCCCTCGATCTGGTCGACCGCCGCCTCCAGGAGCTCCCGGACGTCGAGCGTGACGACGTCCATGGGCGCCACGCCGCTGTCCATCCGCTCGATGTCGAGCAGGTCGTTGATCAGCCGGGTCAGCCGCTCGCTGTTCTGGACGGCCACCCCGACCAGGGACGCCGCGCGCTCGGGCAGCACGCCGAGCTGTCCGCCGGCCAGCAGGCCGAGGGAGCCCCGGATCGAGGTGAGCGGCGTCCGCAGCTCGTGGCTGACCACCGACAGGAACTCGTTCTTGAGCCGGTCGACCTCGCGCCGGTGCGTGACGTCGCGGAACACCACGACGGCGCCGAGGACCTCGGACTCGTCCAGGAGCGGCGAGGCCGTGATCTCGACCGGGAAGACCGACCCGTCCGCCCGGACGTACTCGTCCTCCTCGGACAGCACGAGGCCGCCGTGCTGGATCGCCTCCTGGATGTAGCAGGCGGTCCACGGGAGGGGGGTGCCGTCGGGGC
>NZ_JAEMSS010000146.1 GCF_016462705.1 Nocardioides sp.
CCACTGTTAGCCTTCGCGCCCACGAAGTCAGCCACCACGAGCTCGCCCGGGCCGACCCGCTGCGCGGCGCCACCCGGGGGTGGACGACGGTCCGCATCACCATGGACGGGTCACGGCCGGTCCCAGCCGTGCCGGCGGTCCTCGTCGCGACGCAGGGTGACGAGATCGCGCAGCTCGTCGTCGCTCAGCTCGGTCAGCGCGGCCTCGCCGCTGCCCAGCACGGCGTCGGCGAGGGCACGCTTGCGGGTGAGCAGCCCGGCGATCTTCTCCTCGATCGTGCCGCGGGTGACGAGCCGGTGCACCTGCACCGGCTTGGTCTGGCCGATCCGGTAGGCCCGGTCGGTCGCCTGCTCCTCGACGGCCGGGTTCCACCAGCGGTCGACGTGGATGACGTGGTCGGCGCCGGTCAGGTTGAGACCGGTCCCGCCCGCCTTGAGGGAGAGGAGGAAGACCGGGAAGTCGCCGGCCTGGAAGGACGCGACCATCGACTCGCGCTCGCGGATCGGGGTGCCACCGTGCAGGAACCGGTGCTCGAGTCCACCCTTGGCCAGGTGGGCGGAGAGCAGGCGCCCCATCGCGACGTACTGCGTGAAGACCAGCGCGGCGCCGTCCTCGGCCAGGACCGTGCCGAGCAGCTCGTCGATGAGGTCCAGCTTCTCCGAGCGACCGCTCAGCCGCACCGCGCCGGACTGCTTGAGGAAGTGTGCCGGGTGGTTGCAGATCTGCTTGAGCCCGGTGAGCAGCGCGAGCACGAGCCCCCGCCGGGTCACCTGGTCCGCCGGGTCGGCGCGCTCGATGCGCTCCATGGTGTCCTTGACGAACGCCTCGTAGAGGACGGTCTGCTCGCGGGTGAGGCCGAGCGGGTGGTCGGTCTCGGTCTTGGCCGGGAGCTCGGGGGCGATGCCCGGGTCGGACTTGCGGCGGCGCAGCACGAACGGGCTGATCAGCTCGGTGAACTGCCGGGTGACGGCGGGGTCGACACCGGACTCGACCTGCGCGGCCCAGCGCTTGCGGAACGCGAGCCGGCTGCCGAGGAGGCCCGGCGTCGACCAGTCGAGGATCGCCCACAGCTCGGTCAGGTTGTTCTCGACCGGGGTGCCGGTCATCGCGATCCGGGCACCGTGCGGGATCGCGCGCAGGGCCCTGGCCGTGGAGGACCGGGCGTTCTTGATGTGCTGGGCCTCGTCGGCCACGACCAGCCCCCACCGCACCGCCGCGAGGTCCTCGGCCGAGACCCGCATGGTGCCGTAGGTCGTCAGCACGAAGCCGTCCGCGACGGCGTCCAGCGTCCGGCGGCCGCCGTGGAACCTGCGGACCGGGACGCCCGGCGCGAACCGGGCGATCTCGGCCTCCCAGTTGCCGAGCAGGCTGGCCGGGCAGACGACCAACGTCGGCCCGGGGTGGCCGCTCTGCTGCCGGTGCAGGTGCAGCGCGATCAGCGTGATGGTCTTGCCGAGGCCCATGTCGTCGGCGAGGCACGCACCCAGCCCGAGCGAGGTCATCTCGACGAGCCAGGACAGTCCCTGGCGCTGGTAGTCGCGGAGCGTGCCGGCCAGGGCGGCAGGCGGTTCCACGGGGTCGCGGGTCGCCGCACCGAGCAGCCGCTCGCGGACGTCGAGCAGGCTGGCGCCGACCACGACCTGCTCGGCGACCGCGTCGTCGCCCTGGCCCACCTCGACGGTCCCCGTCAGCGCCGCGGCGACCGCGGGGCCTGGGGCGACGGTGCGGATCAGCCGCTTGCGGGCCTTGCGGGCCACCGCCGGGTCGATGACCGTCCAGCTGCCGCGCAGCTTGAGGATCGGCGCGGCGGCCCGGGCGAGCTGGGTCATCTCCTCCTCGGTCAGCGTCTCGCCGTGCAGGGCGACCTGCCACTGGAAGCTGAACATCTGGTCGGGCCCGAAGAGACCGGTCTCCAGGGCGTTGTCCGACGGGGCCACCGAGGCCCGCTCGAGGACCGCGGTGGCGGTGAGGTCGCGGCCCAGGCTGCGCGGCCAGAGGACGTCCACGCCGCTCGCCGCGAGGTCGGCCACGCCTTCGTTGAGGAGGCTGACCAGCTCGTCGGTGTCGAGGGTGATCTGGTCCGGCACCCGCAGCTCGGCCAGCCGGTCCAGGACCGGCCAGGCCTCGGCGGCGGCGCGCAGCGCGATCGCCGCGTGGGTGCGGGCCCGGTCGCCGAACCCATGACCAGAACCGTGGCTCGCCTCCGGACCGGACTCGGTCCAGAGCACCGCGGCGTCGCACAGGTGCAGCGGGTCCTGCTCGTCGTGGACCTGGAGGACCAGCCGCACCGAGCCCGCGACGAGCTCCTCCTCGTCGGCCTCGACCCGCAGCGAGATCCGGACCAGCTGGGGCAGGTCACCGGCGTCGGGCCGCGGCTCCAGGCGCCGGGCCAGCCGCTCGTGGAACGACGCCGGCGCCGGCGTACGCCGTCGAGCCGACGGGGTCGGCGCCGCGCGCGGCATCGCGTCGGCGATCGCGTCGAGCATCGCGCGCACCGTCACCTCGTCGTCGACGCCGTCCCCGACCAGCGACCGCACCCGGTCCTCGTCCTCCCGCCCCAGCGGGCCGGCGCGCCAGTGCGGCACCTGGCCCGCCGCGGGCTCGAGGCGTCCCGCCGCGACCAGGCGGAGCCCGAGCAGCGCGGCCGAGGTGAGCAGCCGGACGCTCGGGTGCAGGTCGTCGCGCGGGTGCGCCTTGGTCAGCACCGGCAGCGCCGCGCGGATCGGCAGGGCCACCGTGCGCCGCTCGTCGCTGAACTCCACGACACCCTCGCGGGGCGGGTCACCGACGCGCAGCAGCGCGGTCCCGGTCACCGGCACGAACCCCACGCCGAGACGGTAGCCCGGACCGTCGACAGGCCTTGACCACGGCCGGAACGGGTCTAGGTTGAGGAGGTTCACGGATCTCTCGGGAGGGGAACCTGTCCATGACCCAGTCCACGCGTCGACCTGCGCCTCGGTCCGTCGAGCGCCGCACCCTGCTCAAGACCACCGCCGGCGCCGCGGCCGCCGGAGGACCGTTCGCCGGCCTGCTGGCCAGACAGGCGGCCGGCGCGCACGAGCCCCCGAACGCAGCGGCCCTGGTCCCGGTCCCGGACCAGCGCGACGGCGCCGTCCGCCTGCATCTCCCGCAGGGTTTCCACTACCGCTCCTTCCACGACACCGAGCAGCCGGTGGTCCTGACCGACGGCACCGCCCTGCCCGGACGGCACGACGGCATGGGCGCGTTCGACGGTCCCCGCGGCAGCTACGTGCTGGTGCGCAACCACGAGGTCAACAACCCCGGGACCGCGTTCGGTCCGAGCACGCCCTACGACCCGATGGCCCGGGGCGGCACGACCACGGTCCAGGTCACCCCCGACGGCCAGGTCATCCGGTCGTTCACCAGCCTCAACGGCACGATGATGAACTGCTCGGGCGGCCAGATGCCGTGGGGCTCCTGGGTGACCTGCGAGGAGACCGTCAACGGCCCCGACGTCGGCCCCGACTTCACCGGCACGTCCAACGTCCCGCTGACCAAACCGCACGGCTACGTCTTCGAGGTGCCCGCGAGCCATCACCCCGGCCAGGGCCAGTCGAGCCGGAGGCCGATCACCCAGGCAGGGCGGTTCGCGCACGAGGCCGTGTCCTTCGACCCCGACGGCGGCCGGCTCTACCTCACCGAGGACAACTTCGGGTTCCCGTCGGGCTTCTACCGCTACCGCCCGCCGCGCTCGGCGATGAAGGCCGGCCGGTTGCTCGACGGCGGCACGCTGCAGATGCTCAAGGTCAAGGGGGTCGACAACGCCCAGCTCGCGGCCGAGCAGGTCACCGGCGCGACGTACGACGTGCAGTGGGTCGACATCCCCGAGCCGGACGTCCAGTACGACCACACCCCCGGCGAGACCGCGCCCACCCCCAACGACACCGCGCTCGTGCACGTCGCCAGCCAGGGCTGGGCGCAGGGCGCAGCCTTCTTCTCCCGGCTGGAGGGACAGGTCTACCGGCGCGGGGTCGTCTACTTCACCTCCACCCAGGGCGGTGGGGCGCCCGAGGCGTCGGCGCCCGCGGCCGACGGCTACGGCAACGGGTCCGGGCAGGTGTGGGCCTACGACATCCGACGCCGCACGCTCACCTGCGTCTTCCAGTCACCGGGACCACTGGTCCTGGACCTGCCGGACAACATCACGACGTCCAAGCACGGAACCCTGGTGGTCTGCGAGGACAGCTCGGGCGACAACTTCATCCGTGGACTGACCCGTCGCGGCCGGCTGTTCGACATCGCTCTCAACCGGCTGCGGAGCGGCTCGGGGGCGGACCGGTCCGGCGACGAGTTCGCCGGGACGACGTTCAGCCCCGACGGTCGGACGC
This sequence comes from Nocardioides sp., assembly GCF_016462705.1. Classification (GTDB taxonomy): domain Bacteria; phylum Actinomycetota; class Actinomycetes; order Propionibacteriales; family Nocardioidaceae; genus Nocardioides. The sequence continues at coordinate 4,350 of NZ_JAEMSS010000146.1, forward strand.
TCTTCGTCAACATCCAGGCGTCGGCGGGGATGTCCTTCGCGATCTGGGGTCCCTGGCGCCGGATCGGGGTCTGACCCGCCTGGCTACGCTTGCCGGATGAGCATCCTCGACGCGAAGATCGCCCGGCTCGACGGCACCCCGACGACGTTCGGCGAGATCACCGGCGGCCGAGCCGCCCTGGTGGTCAACGTCGCGAGCAGGTGCGGGCTCACCCCGCAGTACGCCGGCCTGGAGGAGCTGCACGAGACCTACGGCGGCGACGCGTTCACGGTGGTCGGCGTGCCCTGCAACCAGTTCCTCGGCCAGGAGCCAGGGACGTCGGAGGAGATCGCCGAGTTCTGCTCCTCGACGTACGGCGTCACGTTCCCGATGACCGACAAGGTGGACGTCAACGGGGACGACCGGCACGAGGTGTTCGCCGAGCTGACCAAGGCGCCCAACGAGAACGGCGAGGCCGGCGACGTGACCTGGAACTTCGAGAAGTTCCTGGTCGCCGCGGACGGCACCGTGATCGCCCGGTTCAGCCCCGGCGTCGTGCCGGAGGACCCGCGCCTCGTCGACGCCGTGAAGGCCCTGGCGACCTGAGTCCGCTCAGCCGGCGACCCGGGTGGGCGTGTGATGCCGGCCGATCGGCAGCACCAACGGCGTCCCGCTGACCTCGTCGACGACGACCCTGGTGGCCAGCCCGAACACCCGGTCGACCAGCTCCTCGGTGATCACCTCGGCGGGCGTGCCGGCGGCGACCAGGGCGCCGTCCTTCATGGCGACCAGGTGGTCGCTGTAGCGCGCGGCCTGGTTGAGGTCGTGCAGCACCAGCACGATGGTCCGCCCGTGGCTGCGGTTCAGGTCGACGAGCAGGTCGAGGACGTCGATCTGGTGGGCCAGGTCGAGGTACGTCGTCGGCTCGTCGAGCAGCATCAGGTCGGTGTCCTGTGCCAGCGCCATCGCGATCCAGACTCGCTGGCGCTGACCGCCCGACAGCTCGTCGACCGGACGCTCGGCGAGGTCGACGGTGCCGGTCACCCGCATCGCCTCGACGACGACCGACTCGTCACGCTCCGACCACTGTCGCAGCCAGGTCTGGTGCGGGTGCCGGCCGCGGGAGACCAGGTCGGCGACGGTGATCCCCTCGGGAGCGATCGGGGTCTGCGGCAGGATCCCGAGCTTGGTGGCCACCTCCTTGGTCGACATCGAGTGGATCCGCTGGCCGTCCAGGAGGACCGACCCCGCCGCCGGCTTGAGCAGCCGGGCCAGGGCGCGCAGCAGGGTCGACTTGCCGCAGGCGTTGGCCCCGACGATGCAGGTGACCTTCCCCGCGGGGATGGCCAGGCTGAGGTCGCGGGCGACCTCGACCTTGTCGTAGGCGAGGGTCAGGCCCTCGGCGGCCAGGGTGTGGTGGGCCTGGGCCTGGATCTGGGTGGGTGCGGTCATGCGTCAGCCTCCAGTGCCGATGCGGTTGGAGCGGGCGAGCAGCCAGAGCAGGTAGGGGGCGCCGATGATGCCGGTGACGACGCCCACCGGCAGGGCAGTGGTCGGGAGCGCCTCGCGGGCCAGGACGTCCGCGCCGAGGACGAGGACCGCGCCCACCAGGGCCGCCGGCACGAGAGCCAGGGGGGAGCCCACCAGGCGCCGCGCGATGGGAGCGGCGAGCAGGGCCACGAACTCGACGGGCCCGGCGGCCGCGGTCGCGAGGGCGGTCAGCGTCACGGCCAGCAGGACGAGCAGCAACCGCGAGCGCTCGACCCGGAGGCCCAGTCCCGCGGCGGTCTCGTCGCCCAGCATGAGGAGCCGGAGCGACGGGGCGAGCAGGAGGGTCGCCGGGACCAGCACGACCATCGCCAGCGCGAGGGGCCGGATGTCCTCCCAGGTCCGGCCGTTGAGCGAGCCGGTGAGCCACACGACCGCGGACTGCACGTCGTAGATGCGGGCCTTGGTCAGCAGGTAGGCCGTGCCGGCGTCGACCGCGGCGGCGACGCCGATGCCGACGAGCACCAGCCGGTAGGACGACAGCCCGCGCTTCCAGGCGAGGACGTAGATCGCCGCCGCCGAGGTGAGGGCGCCGAGGAAGGCCGCGACGACGATGGTGTTGCCGCTCGCGTGGAGCACCACGATCCCGAAGACCGCGGCCAGGGACGCGCCCGAGGTGATGCCGATGAAGTCCGGCGACGCCAGCGGGTTGCGGGCCAGGGTCTGGAAGAGCGCCCCGGAGAGGCCGAACGCCGCCCCGACGAGGACGGCCGCGAGCGCCCGCGGCAGCCGCAGCTCGCCGACGATGAACTGGGCGGCCGGGTCGCCCGCCCCGAAGATCGCGGGGACGACGTCGGCCAGCGGGACCCGGAAGTCACCGATCGAGATGGACAGGCAGAACAGCACGAAGGCGACGGCGGCGAGCACCACGCTGACCGAGAGACCGCGGGCCCGGCCGGTGACCCGGGCCCGGCGGACGGTCTGGACGGCCAGGGCGGTCACAGCTCGGCCAGCTTGCGGCGACGGACCAGCATGACGAAGAAGGGAGCGCCGACGACGGCGGTGACGATGCCGACCTGGAGCTCGCCGGGCCGGGCCACGACCCGCCCGATGACGTCGGAGCCCAGCAGGAGGATCGGCGCCAGGACCATGGAGTAGGCCAGCACCCACCGGTAGTCCGGGCCGGTGATCGCCCGCGCGACGTGCGGGATGGTCAGGCCGACGAAGCCGATCGGGCCGGCGAGCGCGGTCGCGGCACCCACCAACAGCACGACCGAGGCGGCCGCGAACGCCCGGGCCAGGCCGACCCGGCTGCCGAGGGACCGGGCGACGTCGTCGCCGAGCGCCAGCGAGTTGAGCACCGGCCCGGCGGCGAGCGCCATCAGCGCGCCCACGACGATGAACGGCGCGAGCTGGGTGAGCACGTCACGGTCCCGCCCGGCGATCGAGCCGACCGCCCAGAACCGGTACTCGTCGAGGGTGCTCTGGTCCATCAGCAGCATCGCGGTCGTCATCGACAGCAGGAACGACGTGACCGCGGCTCCGGCCAGCGCGAGCTTGACCGGGGTCGCCCCGCCACGGCCGATGGCGCCGAGGGTGTAGACGACCACCGAGGCGACCGCGGCACCCACGAAGGCGAACCAGATGTAGCCGAGGGCGTTGCCCACACCCAGGATCGAGATGCCGAAGACGACGGCGAACGACGCGCCGGCACTCACGCCCAGCAGCCCGGGGTCGGCCAGCGGGTTGCGGGTGACGCCCTGCATCACCGCGCCGGCCAGCCCCAGCGCCACGCCCACCAGCAGCCCCGCGATCGTGCGGGGCACCCGCAGCGACCGGACCACGACGTGCTCGTCGTCCGAGGTGGAGGGGTCGGTGAGCGCGTCGATCACGACGCCGACCGGGATCTGCCGGGACCCGATCGCGATCGAGGCGAGCACGACGCCCACCAGGACGCCGAGGCAGACCAGCAGCCACAGCAGCCGCCACGAGCCGCGGCGCACGGCGCCGCGCGCCTCCGGACCGGTCGACCCGCTCGCGCCCTCGTGGGCGCGAGGCGCGGCGTCGGCGGCCAGGGACATGCCCGGCAGACTACCGGGTCAGGTGAGGCTCACCTAAGTTCGCCTAGGGGTGAGCACCCGCCCGGTGATGGGCGGCAGGTCCGCCAGCGTCACGATCCCGGGCTCCGCGGCCACGACGTAGGGAACCGCGTTGGTCACCGGCATCGCGGTGTAGATCATGCCGAGGCCCATGAACCCCGGCTCGGTCCAGTCCGCCGGCGGCAGGCAGTGCAGCACCGTGCGCATGTTGGGCAGGCCGAAGACCTGGATCACGTGGCCGTGCGCGAGCGGCTTCGGCGGCTCGACGTGCGAGCCCATCGTCCAGTTGAAGCCGACGCTGACCACGTTGTGGTCACCCACCCAGCCGCGGTGGTAGCCCATCACGCCGCCGACGGTCCCGGCCGGGATCTGCATGAAGCCGAGGTCGCTGTCGCCGGTCGCCGGCGTGAAGGTGACGTCGAAGGTCAGCCGGTCGAGGGTGACGCCGAGGGCGTCGGCCATCATCGCGGCCGACTCGGCGAAGACCTCGCTCTCCCGGCGTACGGTCTCGGCGAGGCCCGGGGTGTCGGGCGGCTGCGAGAAGCCCATCGCGGTCTGGGTCTCGGCGGACTCGTACGTCGAGCAGTCGACCGACTCGGTGATCACGATCGAGTCGACCCGCTCGCAGGACCCGCTCAGCACCATCCCGACCAGGTTGGTCATGCCCGGGTGCGCGCCGCTGCCGAAGATGGTGCTGCCGCCCTGCTCGCAGGCCTTGCGGATCCGGGCCTGGTCCTCCGGTGACTGCTTGCCACCGGTGATCCAGGCGGCGCTGGAGCACACGTTGACGCCGGACTCGAGGAGTCGCACCAGCTCGTCGATGCTGGGCCAGAGCGGGTTGTAGCAGCAGGCGTCCGCGCCGAGGGCGAGGAGCGCGTCGATGTCGTTGCTGGCCGTGATCCCGGTTGGCTGTACCTGATCTGGGGCAGGCCAGTCGCACAGCTCGGCCGCGTCCTTGCCCACCTTGTCGGCGCCGTGCGCGTAGACACCGACCAGCTCGAGGTCCGGTCGGGACAGGATCGCGTGCAGCGAGCGGCGGCCGATGTTGCCGGTCGTCCACTGGATGACCTTGAGCGGCCGGTCGAACGTCGGGATCGTCATGATCGGCACGGTAGAACGTGTTCTAGTTGTCGTCCAGCCGTCTGTCCAGGATCTCCCGGAGGACCGGCAGCACCCGCTGGTCCTTGGGACGGTTGGCCGCCTGCTTGCTGCGCACGATGTCGCCGAGCGACGCGATCGACACCACGACGCCGTACGCCGGTGTCGGGACCGCGTCCTGCGCCAGGTCCGGGTATCCCGTCGTGCCGGACGGGACGAAGGAGATGTCCAACATCCCGAAGGGCGTCATCAGGTTCCACACACCGACAGCAGCGAGCGAGGCGGCGTCGTGGTCGAAGGACACTCCGTCCTCGACGCCCTCGGCTCTGATCCGCGCATCGAGCTCGCGCAGCGCGTTCGAGAGTCGGCCGAGGTTGGCCGTGTCGGCGCGCGGGACGATGTCGAGGTCGTAGGTCGGGAAGGGCGAGCCGTAGGAGTTGGCCGCCAGACCGCCGATGAGGATGAAGTCCACTTCGTGCCGGACCAGGACCTCGAGCATCGAGCGGGGCTCGAAGTCCGGCCCGCTATGCGCTCTTCCGACCTCGTCCACGGCTTGCCTCTGCCTCTCGGTAGGTCCGGCGGACCTCGTGACCCCAGCGGACCATGCGGTCCATCCGCTCCCCGGGTGGGAGCTTGCGCAGCGCGCGGGCCTGCGCCCAGTCGGAGTCGTCGCGCTCACTCATCATGATGTCGAGGTCCATCCCGCACAGCCGCACCAACCGCAGGACGTCGTCGAACGCCGGCCGGGTCCGGCCGGACTCCAGCCTGGCGATCGCGCTCTGGGTGGTGCCGGCCTTGTCGGCGAGCTCGCGCTGGGTCAGGCCGGCCCGTTTGCGTGCTTCACGGACCAGGTCGTTGCCCATCGTGCCCATAGCACAGATGCTATCAAGTTTGAGACGCCAGGGCGAGTGGCATGACCGCGGCGGCGCCGGCCTTGCGGATCGCCTGCGTCGCCAGCGTCATCGTCCAGCCGGTGTCGACCCGGTCGTCGACGAGCAGCACGCGCGCACCGGCGGGGATGTCGGCCTGCAGGCTCGCCCTCCGCCCGATCGCTGCGATCCGCTGGGCGGAGTTGGCCTGCCCGCGCCCGGGGGGCACGTCGGGGTCGACGATCGCCCACTGGCCCACGACCGGGACCCCGAGGAACCGGGAGAGCCCGGCCGCCAGGTCGCCGGTGAGCGTGGGCCGGGTCGCGGACTCGACCGCGACGATCGCGTCGACCTCGGGGCTCCAGTCCTGGAGGAGGGCGACGACGGCCCGGGCCAGCGGGTCCGGCACCGGACCGTCGGGGGTGCCGGGCCGGAAGAGCGCGCGCAGCTGCTCGCCGTAGCCGAGGTCGGTCAGCCGGGCCACGACCCGGCCCTCCTCGGCGCCGTCGGCGATCTTGCCCTTGAGCTGGATGCCGAGGGTCGGCAGCGCGGACGGCCACATCCGGCGCGGGTTGACCGGCACGCCCGGACGGGACAGCCGCTGGCCCGCCTCCTGCACTGCGGTCTCGGAGACGGCGGCCGACAGGGTGAGACCGCCGCAGTTGTCGCAGCGCCCACAGGGTTCCGCGCCCGGGTCGTCCAGCTGCTCGCGGAGGTACTTCATCCGGCACTCGGTGGTCTCGAGGTAGGCCAGCATCGCGGCCTGCTCGCGCTCGCGGGCCTCGGCGACCCGCGCGTAGCGGTCGGCGTCGTAGGACCAGTCCTGGCCGGTCGCGACCCAGCCGCCCTGCACGCGGCGTACGGCGCCGTCGACGTCGAGCACCTTGAGCATGGTCTCCAGCCGGCCGCGGTTGAGGTCGACGCGAGTCTCGAGGGCCGCGAGCCCCACCGGACCGTCGTGCTCGGCGAGCGCCTCGAGCGTCTCGCGCACCTGCTGCTCACGGGGGAACGACAGCGAGGCGAAGTAGGCCCAGATGTCGCGGTCCTCGAGCGCCGGCAGCAGCACGA
>NZ_JAEMSS010000013.1 GCF_016462705.1 Nocardioides sp.
CCCCACCCCGGGGACCCCGGGCAGGTTGTCGGAGGTCTCGCCCACCAGCGCGGCGAGCTCCGGGTAGCGCGCGGGCGGCACGCCGTAGCGCTCCTCCACGGCCGCGGGCGTCATCCGCTTCATCTCGGAGACGCCCCGCATCGGGTAGATCACCGTCGTGTCCTCGTCGACCAGCTGGAACGAGTCGCGGTCACCGGAGCAGATCAGCGTCTCGAACCCGAGTGCCTTGGCCTGGGTCGCGAGCGTGCCGATGATGTCGTCGGCCTCGTAGCCCTCCTTCTTGAGGTAGGGGATCCGCATGGCGGTCAGCACCTCCTCGATCAGCGGGAGCTGGCTGCTGAACTCGGTCGGTGTCTTGTTGCGCCCCGCCTTGTACTCCGCGTACTCGTCCATCCGGAACGTCTTGCGCGAGACGTCGAAGGCGACCGCGATGTGCGTGGGGCGCTCGTCACGGAGCACGTTGATGAGCATCGAGGTGAACCCGAAGACCGCGTTGGTGTGCTGCCCGGTCGTCGTCGAGAAGTTGTCGACCGGCAGCGCGAAGAAGGCGCGGTAGGCCAGCGAGTGGCCGTCGAGAAGAAGCAGTCTGGGTCGCGCGTCAGGCACCTGCCCACAGTAGTCACGGCCACCGACACCTGGCGTCGTCGCGTCCGGTTGAATCAGCCTCATGACCGACGACGCGACGGACGCACTGGCGCTGATGCGCAGCAACATGGGGGCTCTCAACGAGCGGATGGGCGTGGAGCTGGTCGAGGCCAGCGCCCAGCGGGTGGTCGCGACGATGCCCGTGGAGGGCAACACCCAGCCCTACGGGCTGCTGCACGGCGGGGCGTCGGTCGTGCTCGCGGAGACCCTGGGCTCGATCGGGTCGGCCCTCCACGCCGGCCCCGACCGGCTCTCGGTCGGCGTCGACATCAACGCGACCCACCACCGCGCGGCCCGGTCGGGCACGGTGACCGGTGTCGCCACTCCCGTGCACCTGGGCCGCAGCATGGCGTGCTACGAGGTGGTCATCTCCGACGAGGAGGGCCGCCGGGTGTGCACGTCGCGGATCACCTGCACCCTGGTAGCGAAGGACCGGTTCTAGCGGGGACGTCCGATGGACGAGGACGAACCCGATCGATGGTGGTCGGAGCCGGCCGAGACCCTCCGCCGCCGGGGCCGGGACCTACCCCCGCTGCGTCCGGCGCAGGCTCCGCCGGGCGGCGAGGACCTGGCCGACAGGTCGGGTCCCGTTGGGCCGCAGCTTGCCGGGCAGCTGAGCCGTGAGCTTGCTGCGCACGGTCGGCGTCGCCGCCACCCGCAGCACCGCCTGCTGGCTCAGGCCGAGCCGGGCCATGAAGCGGTTGCTCTGCCGGGAGTCGTGGGACACGGCGGTGACGACGTGCCCGACCCCGAGCTCCTCGGCGTAGGTGACCGCGGCCTCGATCAACGTGTGCCCGACCCCGCGCCTGCGGAAGCCCGGAGACACGAACGGCGCCATGGCGTGCACGGCCGGCTCGAGGTTGAGCGGGCTCAGCGTCGTCACGCACAGCATCACCGCGCCGGCCGGCTCGCCGTCGTACTCCGCGATGACCAGGCGCTGCTCGGCGGACTCCTCACAGCTCTTGATGATCAGCTCGAGGTCGGCGACCTGGTCCTGGAGGTCCGCCCGGCGGAGGTTGGGCTGCCAGAGCTCCGCGAGGAAGACGGCGTCGTCGAGCGTGGCCGGGCGGAGCGAGACCGGGGTGCGGCTCATGCTCCTCCCTTCGTCGACGGACTGCAGGCTGACACTACGCTCACCGGGTCGCTGCCGTCATGACCCGTCTGGAGTAGTTGGTGCGTCACCTGTGATCCCCGGCCTGGCCACCCTGGTCAACGTCGCGGCCGTGCTCGCCGGCGCGGTGGTCGGCGTGCTGCTCGGCAACCGGCTGCCCACCCGGACCCGGGACGTGGTGACCGATGCCCTGGGCCTGGTGACGCTGCTGATCGCGGGTACGTCGGCGATCGCCGTGCTCTCCCCGGAGCTCACCGACGAGGTGGGCGACAGCGCGCCGATGCTGATCGTGCTCGGCTCCCTGCTGGTCGGCGGGATCGCCGGCTCCCTGCTGCGGCTGGAGTCGCGGATCGAGGGCTTCGGCGCCTGGCTCCAGCAGCGCCTCTCGGGAGAGACCGGCTCGCGGGAGCGGGCCCGGTTCGTGGAGGGCTTCGTGATCTCGTCGCTGGTCTTCTGCAGCGGACCGCTGACGATCCTGGGGTCGCTCAACGACGGCCTGGGCAACGGGCCGGACCAGATCCTGCTCAAGTCGGCGCTGGACGGCTTCGCGGCGATCGCGTTCGCCGCGTCGTTCGGCTGGGGGGTGGCCGCGAGCGTGGTCACGATCGTGGCGGTACAGGGCAGCCTCACGCTCGCGGGTGTCGCCCTGGGCGACGCCCTGCCGGATGCCCACCTGGCCGCGATCACCGCCACCGGCGGACTGCTGCTGGTCGGCGTCGCGCTGCGGCTGCTCCGGATCCGGGAGATCCCGGTGGCCGATCTCCTGCCGGCCCTGGCCGTGGCGCCAGTTCTTGTCGAGATCGCCCGCCTGACCCAGCGATAGCCCCTGTTCCCGGCCGTTGTGGCGCATTGACGTAACGGTTCGCTAACGAGAGGGTGCCGGGTAGCGCTGCCCTGCTCTGGCACACCTACGGTGGCGATGCTGTGCCCGACCTCGGGAAGACGGGCTGCGGTGAAGTGCCCACAACGAGAAAAGAAGGGTTCACCACGTGAATCGATCAACGACCGCATCCTGGGTCAAGCTGATGGCCGGCACCGCCGCGCTCACGCTCGCCCTCGCCGCATGTGGCGACGACGGCGACGACGAGCCGGACGCAGCTGACGACCCGTCCACCTCTGCGTCCTCGGAGGCTCCGACGGAGGAGCCGTCCGACACCGCGTCGTTCACCAACGACGTCTGCGCCGCCGGGGCGACCAGCGCCGACAGCTTCAAGGTCGCCGGCATCCTGCCGCTGACCGGCAACCTCGCCTTCCTCGGCCCGCCCGAGGTCGCTGGCGTCGGACTCGCGGTCTCGGACATCAACGCCGCTGGTGGCGTCAACGGTGCCCAGGCCTGCCACGACATCCAGGACTCCGGCGACTCGACCGACCTGTCGATCTCCACGGCCTCGGCCAACAACATCGTCCAGGGCAAGCCCTCGGTCGTCATCGGTGCCGCGTCCTCGAGCGTCTCGCTCAACGTGGTCGACACCTTCGCCGACAACAAGATCACCGAGGTCTCCCCCGCCAACACCGCGGTGGACCTGAGCGGCTACTCGCCGTTCTACTTCCGGACCGCTCCGCCGGACGGCGTGCAGGGCTCCGCGCTCGGCACCCTGATCGCGGGTGACGGCTACTCGAAGATCGGCTTCCTGGTGTTCAACGACACCTACGGCACCGGTCTGCGCGACGCCGTCCAGGCCACGGTCGAGTCGTCCGGTGGCTCCTGCGTCTACGGCTGCAAGGGCGACGGCGACGAGTTCCCGGCCGGTCAGACCACCTTCTCCGCCGAGGTCCAGGCCGTCACCGCGGCCGGTCCCGACGCGATCGTGATCCTGGCCTTCGACGAGACCAAGTCGATCGTCCCCGAGCTGGCCGCGGCCGGCTTCGACATGTCGAAGACCTACTTCTCCGACGGCAACACCGCCGACTACTCCAAGGACTTCGAGCCCGGCACGCTCGAGGGCGCCCAGGGCACCATCCCGGGTGCGGACGCGTCGCAGGAGTTCAAGGACCTGCTGGTCGGCTGGAACGAGGCTGCCAACGGTGAGGGCCTCAGCGACTTCGCCTACGCGGCGGAGTCCTACGACGCCACCATCCTGGCGGCGCTCGCGGCGATCAAGGGCGGCTCCAACGAGTCGACCGCGGTCCAGGAGAACTTCGCGGCCGTCTCGGGTGCCACCGACGGCGAGGAGTGCTCCACCTTCGCCGACTGCGTGGCGCTGCTCGAGGAAGGCAGCGAGATCCGCTACACCGGCCCGTCCGGCATCGGGCCGATCGACGAGGAGAACGACCCGTCCTCCGCGTTCGTCGGTGTCTACCAGTTCAACGCCGAGAACAAGAACGAGCTGACCTCCACGGTCGAGGGCACCAAGTGACCTCGAGCTGACAGCTCAGCAGCACGCGAAGGGCCTCGGGCTTCGGCTCGGGGCCCTTTCGCGTGCCTGCCGCGCGAGGAGTACCGCTCAGCACGCGTGCTGTGAAAGACGAGGTACCGCCGGGTCGGCGGTACTGCCCTCCCCGGCGCAGCCCACCAGGGGCAGCAGCGCCGTCTCGACGCTGGACGCGCTCCTCGAGCCATGAGCGCGACTTGCGTCGCGCTTCCAGCGCCGATCGGCGCTACGGCAGCGGGGCTTCGCCGGCGCTGCAACACCACCGACTCGGCGGTACCTCGTGCTGATGCGCACGCGTGCTGAGCAGTACTCCCCGCAGCGCTCGATCAGCTCTGCTTGAGGTCGTCCCGCTCCGCGTCGACGTCCTCGGCCAGCGTGCCGAGGTAGAGCTCGATGACCTTGGGGTCGTTGGCCAGCTCGCGACCGGTGCCGGTGTGGGCGTCCCGGCCCTGGTCCAGGACGTAGCCGCGGTCGCAGATCTGCAGGCACCGCCGGGCGTTCTGCTCGACCATGACGACACAGACGCCGGTCTTGTTGATCCGGCGGGTCCGGATGAACGTCTCGTCCTGGCGGACCGGCGAGAGACCGGCCGAGGGCTCGTCGAGCAGGAGGACGCTCGGCTCCATCATCAGCGCCCTGGCCATGGCCAGCGACTGGCGCTCACCGCCCGACAGCGCGCCCGCGCTCTGGTGGCTGCGGTCGTGCAGGACCGGGAACAGGTCCCACATCGCGGCCAGCCGCTCCGCGGCCTTCTTCGGGCGCAGGAAGAGCCCCATCAGCAGGTTCTCCTCGATGCTGAGCGAGGGGAAGACGTTGTTGGTCTGGGGGACGAAGCCGACGCCCATCTCGACCAGCCGGTTGGCCTTGAGGTTGGTGATGTCCTGGTCGCCGAGCGTGACGTTGCCGGAGTGCACCTTGACCAGGCCGAACATGGCCTTGAGCAGCGTGGACTTGCCGGCACCGTTGGGCCCGATGATGCCGACGATCTCGCCGGGGTAGGCGACCATGTTGCAGCCGTTGAGGATGTTGACGCCGGGCAGGTAGCCCGCGACGACGTCGCGGGCCTCGATCACGGCCGTGCCCTGCTGGGTGGTGGTGGTCATCGCTTGCCGCCGTCCTTCTCCTCGTCGCGGTGGGCCTCCTCCGCGACCTCCTCGGCGAGCTGCTCGATCGCCTCGTCGGTCAGGAGCGCGTCGTCACCGAGGTCGGTGTCGTGGTGGGCTCCGAGGTAGGCGTCGATCACGGCCGGGTCGGACATGACCGTGTCGGCGGCACCCTCGGCCACCACCCGGCCCTCGGCCATCACGACCACCCAGTCGGAGATGTGGCGGACGACGTGCATGTCGTGCTCGACGAACAGGACGGTCATGCCCTCGTCGCGCAGCGACTGGATGTGGCCGAGCAGCGACTGGGTGAGCGCCGGGTTCACGCCGGCCATCGGCTCGTCGAGCATGATCATCTTCGGGTCGCTCATCAGCGCCCGGGCCATCTCGAGGAGCTTGCGCTGGCCGCCGGAGAGACTGCCCGCGTAGTCGTGCTTCTTCTCCAGCAGCTTGAAGCGGTCGAGGAGCTCGTCGGCCTTGGCCTCGATCTCCTTCTCCTGGTGGTGCCAGATCGGGCGGATCAGCGACTTGAAGAGGTTCTCCCCCGCCTGGTTCTGCGCGCCGAGCATCATGTTCTCGATGACCGTCATCCGGCTGAGCGCCTTGGTCAGCTGGAAGGTGCGCACCATGCCGGACTTGGCCACCGCGGAGGCGGAGGTCTTGTCCAGGGTGCGGCCGTCGAAGGACCAGTGCGCACCCTGACCGGCGGACGTCGGCCGGTCGAATCCGGTGATCAGGTTGAAGAACGTGGTCTTGCCGGCGCCGTTGGGCCCGATGAGCGCGGTGATGAGGCCACGCTGCACCTCGAGGTGGCCGACGTCGACGGCGGTCATCCCGCCGAACTGGCGCACGATGTTGTCGACCTTGAGGATCGGGTCCGGCTTCGCGGCACCGGGCACTCGCTCGACGTCGGTCATCAGGCTCTTGCGGGCCGCGGGATCGGACAGGTCACCCCGCGTGGCGGTGGTCGGACCGGGCTCAGACATTGAACCGAAGCTCCCTCTTGTCGCCGAGGATCCCTTGTGGCCGGAAGATCACCAGCAGCATCAGCACGACACCGACCACGATGAACGCGAACTGGCTGGACTCCTGGCTGCTCATGAACCCGTCGAAGTAGGTGTTCGAGATGCCGATGATCATGATGCGTCCCGCGAAGAAGATGATCGAGCCGAGGATCGGCCCCCAGATCGTCGCGGCCCCACCGAGCAGCAGCGCCGTGTAGCAGAAGAACGTGAGCGAGCGGCCCATCGAGTCCGGCTGCACGGTGGCCGGGAGGACGTAGAGCATCCCGCCGACCGCTCCGAACAGGCCGCCGATGACCAGCGCCTGCATCTTGATCGCGAACACGTTCTTGCCGAGGCTCCGCATCGCGTCCTCGTCCTCGCGGACCCCACGCAGGGCGCGTCCCCACGGGCTCTTGACCAGGAACAGCACGACGACCGTGCTGATCGCCGCGACGCACCAGGCGACGATGGTGACGAACCACCCGTTGACCCCGGTGTTCTGGTTGTTCACCGGCGCGAGGAAGAGCAGGACGACCAGCGCCAGCACGCTCAGGCCTGCGATGGCCACCCGCTTGGGGGTGCCGGTCAGCCCGGCCCGGCCCCGGGCGACGTGCACGATGGCCGCGATGATGGCGATACCGATCACCCAGCCCACGAGCCGCACCCAGACGGCGCCGTCGGCGACGTCGGTGTAGTTGAACTCCAGCAACGTGCTGTTGCCGTTGCCGAGCGGCGAGAGGTCGGTGAACGGCGCGCGGTACTGGCTTCCCGGGATGCCCTGCGCGCCACCGGTGAGCCCGAAGAGGGTCTCGTAGCCGACGGACCGGCCGATGTAGCGCACGATCTCGGCAGCGGAGATCGTCACGATGGCGAGATAGTCGCCTCGGAGCTTCAGGGTGGGTACGCCGAGGATGAGGGCGAAGATGAAGGCGAGCCCCATGCCCACGATCACCCCGGCGACCAAGGCGGCGAACCCGAGCGGCTCGATGCCGAGTGCGGGGATGCCCTCCTTGATGGTGATCGCGAAGCCGTAGGCGCCGAGCAGCATGAAGGCGGACTGGCCGATGTTGAGCAGGCCGGTGTAGCCGAAGTGGATGTTGAGCCCGATCACGGCGATGGCGACGGCGGCGGTCTGCGGCCCGGTCGCGCTCGACATCATCGAGTTGAGGATCTGCTGGATCTCGTCCATCTGGTCTCAGTCTCCCTAACCGACTCGCTGAGCCTTGCCGAGCAGACCCTGAGGTCTCACCAGCAGGACGACGATGAGGATGAGCAGCGCGGCGGCGTACTTGAAGTCACCCGGGACGAACGGGAGAAGTGGTGACATCTCCACGACGAACCCGATGACCAGCGACCCCACCAGGGCGCCGAAGGCGGTCCCGAGGCCGCCCAGCGTGACCGCGGCGAAGAGCAGCAGGAGGATCTGCAGGCCCGTGTCCCACTTGATGCCGTTGGTGACCAGCGCGTAGAGGATGCCGGACAGCCCGGCGAGGGCCATCGCGACCGTCCACACGAGCCGAATGACCTTGTCGGTGTCGATGCCGGAGGCCTGGGCCAGCGCCGGGTTGTCCGAGACCGCCCGGGTCGCCCGGCCGATCCGCGTCCGGAGCAGCGCGAACCCGACGCCGGCGAGCACCACGGCCGAGATGACCATGGCAGCCAGCGACTGGTTGGTGGTGGTGATGGGACCGAAGGACGTCACCGTCGGGTTGTCGACGATCACCCGGACCGTCCGCGAGCCGACGAAGAACTGGTAGCCGTACTGGATGGCCAGCGACAGCCCGATCGTCACGATCATCATCTGGGTCAGCCCGAGGCCACGCCGTCTCAGGGGTTGCCACAGGACCCGGTCCTGGAACCACCCGGTGAATCCGCAGAGGACGAGCACCAGCAGACCGCCCACGAGCAGCGGCATCCCCTGCTGGTTGACGAACAGGTAGGCGAGCATCCCGCCCAAGGTCACCTGCTCGGCGTGCGCGAAGTTGGAGAGGCCCGTGGTGCCGTAGATCAGGGACAGACCGACGGAGGCGAGGGCCAGCAGCAGGCCGAGCCGGAGCCCGTTGAAGCCGCTCTGCGAGATCTCCTCCCAGTTGCTGGTCGAGGGGTCGTAGTCCGCCGACCGGATCTCCAGGTTGGCGGCGCGCAGGCCACCCACCGTCGCCTGCACCTTGAGCTCGCCGTCGGGACCCCGGAGGTTGGCCGGAGGGGGCCGGACCTCGAAGCCGTCCGGCAGGGTCTCGGGGTCCACCCCGACGAGGTACTCGCCGTCCTCGGTGATGGTGAAGCTGAACTTCCCGTCGTCACCGGTGGTCTGGGTCTCCGTCGTCCCGTCCGGCTTGGTGAGCGTGACGTCGGCGTCGGCGATCGGGTCGGCCCGGCTGCCGAGGGTGCCGCTGATGCAGCCGACCTCGTCGGGCTTCGGCAGGCAGGAGGCGGCGGCGGGAGTGTCTCCCTCGTCGTCGGCGTACGCGGAGGTCGTGCCCAGCAGCATGACCAGCGGCGTGACAAGCAGACCCAGGATCAGCCCGGTCACACCCCGTCCGACGGTCCGCCCATGAGCGGCATGTCGAGACATCAACCCGGGTCCTCCCTCCACGCATCCGGCCGGATGCTGCCGCGCAGTCTATGGCGCAGGGGCACGGAAAGCGCCACCCCACGAGTGCCGAGTGCGGTGAGTCGTCCGTCGGGTCACCCAGACGTGACGACGACGTGACCGGCGCGTGACCCGCTCAGCGATCGGCGATGCCGGGCCCGTGGGTGATGACGCCGTCGGCCACCTGGCGCATCGAGAGCCGCAGGTCCATCGCCGTCTTCTGGATCCACCGGAAGGCCTCCGGCTCCGACAGCTTCAGCTGCTCCTGCAGCACACCCTTGGCCCTCTCGACGGCCTTGCGGGTCTCCAGCCGCTCGGTGAGGTCGGCGACCTCCGACTCGAGGTGGGCGAGCTCGGCGAACCGGCTGACCGCCATCTCGATGGCGGGGACCAGGTCGTTGCGGGTGAAGGGCTTGACCAGGTAGGCCATCGCACCCGCGTCCCTGGCCCGCTCGACGAGGTCACGCTGGCTGAACGCGGTGAGGATGACCACCGGCGCGATCCTTGCCGCGGCGATGCGCTCGGCGGCGGCGATGCCGTCGAGCACGGGCATCTTCACGTCGAGGATGACCAGGTCCGGACGGAGCCGCTCGGCCAGCTCGATGGCCGCGGCGCCGTCACCGGCCTGCCCGACGACGTCGTAGCCCTCCTCGGTCAGCATCTCGGCCAGGTCCATCCGGATGAGGACCTCGTCCTCGGCCACCACGACGGTGCGCGGCGTGGGGGTCTCGGTCACGCCCGAAGGCTACCGAGCCCGCGGCTCGACCCTCAGCCGTGTCCGGCGGAGGCTGCCGGTGCGACCGGGACGGCGGCGTACGCCGCGGTGAGGTCCGCGACCGCCCGCGCGACCTCGGCTCGCTCGACGCGCCGGCGGGAGCACTCGACGGCCGCCGCCCGGGCGTTCGCCACCGCCCGCTCGTTGCTCGCCGTCGCCCACCCGAGGATGTTCACCGCTGAAACTGTAGTAAGTAAGTGGACTATTAGCAAGTCGGTTTGCCGTGAGGAGGCTCGGATAGTCTTCTCGCTGCCCTGGCCGGGTTGGCGGAACGGCATACGCGGTGGTCTCAAACACCACTGTCCGCAAGGACTTGTGGGTTCGAATCCCACACCCGGCACCGATGTCGGTGGTGTCGGCGAGCCTGGCGGCACGATGCCGCACATCCGCCCGATCGAGACCGTCGAGAGCGCCTTGCGCGCCTCTGACGCCGGGATGCGCGACGTGGACAACGCAGCGCTCCACGGGGTGGCGGTCAAGACCATCCGGCGCTGGCGGCGTCTCTACCAGCGACGCGGCCTGCCCCGAGGACAGACCCATACGTCCTCGCGGTGCCCACGCTGCGACGACGCGCACCTCGACGGGGGCGCCTACGCCGAGCTCCTCGGCTGGTACCTGGGTGACGGGCACATCAGCCGAGGCCGTCGTGACGTCTACAACCTGCACGTGGCCAACGACCGCAGGTACGCCCAGGACAACGCCCGGCTGCAGGTGATCATGGCCAGGGTCAAGCCCGGCGGTCGACCGCACACGCGCCTGGTGCCCGGATGCGTGATCACGACGATCTCGTGGAAGCACTGGCCCTGCCTCTTCCCGCAGCACGGTCCCGGGCGCAAGCACGACCGGCCCATCGTCCTCGAGGACTGGCAACGAGCGGTCGTCGAGGCGCACCCCGGCCCGTTCCTGCGCGGGCTCTTCCACTCCGACGGGTGCCGCGCCAACAACTGGACGCAGAAGCTGGTCGCGGGTGAGCTGAAGCGCTACGACTACCCCCGCTGGCAGTTCACCAACAACTCCGCCGACATCCGCGAGCTGTGCTGCTGGGCGCTCGACCTGGTCGAGGTCCCGTGGCGGCAGTCCAGCTGGAAGACCATCAGCGTCTCCACCCGGACCGGCGTGGCCCGGCTCGACGCGCTGATCGGCGTGAAGGCCTGAGGCAGGGTCAGTGCGTGCTGCGCCGGTAGGCCGGCGCGACCTCGTTGACCGCGTCGCCCATCCGGTGGACGCGCAGGGCGTTGGTCGAGCCGGGGATGCCCGGAGGCGCCCCGGCGACGATGACCACCAGGTCGCCCTCCTTGAGCCGGCCGATCTGGAGCAGCTGCTCGTCGACCTGACGGACCATCTCGTCGGTGTGCTCCACGGGGTCGGTCTTGAACGTCTCGACGCCCCATGACAGCGCGAGCTGCGACCGGGTCTGCGCCTCGGGGGTGAAGGCCAGGATCGGGATCGGGCCCCGGAGCCGGGACATCCGCCTGGCCGAGTCACCGGAGGTCGTGAACGCGACGACGTACTTCGCGTCGACCCGCTCGGCGACCTCGCCGGCAGCCTTGGTGATGACCCCCGAGTTCGTGTGCGGGTTCCAGGCGAGGGTGCGCATGGTGCCGACCTCACGCTGCTCGAAGGCGTGGTCCTCGGTCGCCATCACGATCCGGGCCATCGTCTCCACGGTGTGCACGGGGTACTCCCCCACGCCGGTCTCGCCGGACAGCATCACGGCGTCGGCGCCGTCGAGGATGGCGTTGGCGACGTCGGACACCTCGGCCCGGGTCGGCGACGGGCTGGAGATCATCGACTCGAGCATCTGGGTGGCGACGATGACCGGCTTCGCGTTGAGGCGGGCCTTGTCGATGATCGTCTTCTGGAGGAACGGGACCTCCTCCGCCGGGCACTCCACGCCGAGGTCGCCGCGCGCGACCATGAAGCCGTCAAACGCCGCGATGACCTCGTCGAGGTTGTGGATGGCCTGCGGCTTCTCGATCTTGGCGATGACCGGCAGCATCACGCCCTCCTCGCGCATCACCTTGCGGACGTCCTCGACGTCCGCGGCGTCGCGCACGAAGCTCAGGGCGACGAAGTCGACGGACAGCCGCAGCGCGAACCGCAGGTCCTCGACGTCCTTCTCGGAGAGTGCCGGGACCGACACCGCCACACCCGGCAGGTTGATGCCCTTGTGGTTGCTCACCTTGCCGCCGACGAGGACCTCGGTGAGCACCTCGGTGCCGTCCTTGACCTCGGTGACCCGCAACCGGACCTTGCCGTCGTCGATCAGGATCGGGTCGCCGACGGCGACGTCCCCGGCCAGGCCCTTGTAGGTCGTCCCGCAGATCTCGCCGTTGCCGTCGACGTCGCGGGTGGTGATCGTCCACTCCTGGCCGCGGGACAGCTGGACCGGGCCGTCGGAGAAGGTCTCGAGCCGGATCTTGGGGCCCTGCAGGTCGGCCAGGATGCCGACGCCGTGACCACTCGCGTCGGAGGCCTCGCGCACCAGGCGGTAGGTCTCGGCGTGGTCATCGTGGGTGCCGTGGCTCATGTTGAGGCGAGCCACGTCCATCCCCGCGTAGACCAGCTCGCGGATGCGGCGTTCGCTCGACGTCGCGGGGCCCAGGGTGCAGACGATCTTCGCTCTTCTCACGCCGTGAGCCTACTGAGAATTGGAACGTTCAAACAATATTCGGGCCAGAAGGGTCCGCGTGGGAGCACGGCCAGGCACGGGTGCTGCGAGGAACGAGGGACCGCCGAGTCGGCGCTACGGCCTTCTCCGGCGCAGCCCACTCGAGCAGCAGCGCCGACCCGGAGCTGGAGGCGCTGGTCGCGCCACCAGCGCGACGTGCGTCGCGCTTCCGAGCGGTGCTCCCCCTGCGCCAGGTTCCTCGCGGGCTAGACGACGAGCGGGCGCTCGGTGGGCGCGATCGGGTAGGGCAGCGTCGTGCTGCCGGTGAGGAACTCGTCGACCGCGGAGGCCGCGGCGCGCCCCTCGGCGATCGCCCACACGATCAGTGACTGGCCACGACCCGCGTCTCCGGCGACGAACACGCCGGGGACCGAGGTCTGGTAGTCCTTGCCCCGTGCCACGTTGCCGCGCTCGTCGAGGTCGACGCCCAGCTGCTCGACGAGGCCCGCCTTCTCCGGTCCGACGAAGCCCATCGCGAAGAGCACCAGCTCGGCCGGGATCTCCCGCTCGGAGCCCTCGACCTCCTCGAACCGGCCGTTCTCGAAGACCACGTCGACGAGCCGCAGCGCCCGGACGTTGCCGTCCTCGTCCCCGAGGAACTCCTTGGTGGAGACCGAGTAGACCCGGTCGCCCGCCTCCTCGTGCGCGGAGGAGACCCGGAAGGTCATCGGGTACGTCGGCCAGGGCTGGCCGGCCGGCCGGGACTCCGGCGGCTCGGGCATGATCTCGAGCTGAGTGATGGACGCCGCGCCTTGGCGGGTGGAGGTCCCGAGGCAGTCCGCGCCCGTGTCGCCGCCACCGATGATCACCACGTGCTTGCCGGTGGCGGTGACCTGGTCGGCGACCTCCTCGCCGAGCGAGGTCCGGTTGGCCTGGGGCAGGAAGTCCATCGCCTGGTGGAGCCCGCCGAGCTCGCGTCCGGGGATGGGCAGTTCACGAGCCTCGGTGGCCCCCATGGCCAGCACCACGGCGTCGTAGCGCTCGCGGAGCCGGTCGGCGGTCAGGTCGTCCTGGCCGACGTCGACGCCGGCGCGGAAGACGGTGCCCTCACGACGCATCTGGTCCAGGCGCCGGTCGAGGTGCTTCTTCTCCATCTTGAACTCGGGGATGCCGTAGCGGAGCAGGCCGCCGATCCGGTCGGCGCGCTCGTAGACCGCGACGGTGTGGCCCGCCCGGGTCAGCTGCTGGGCCGCCGCGAGACCCGCCGGGCCCGAGCCCACGACGGCCACGGTGCGTCCGGAGAGCCACTCCGGCGGCTGCGGCCGGACGAAGCCGGACTCCCAGGCCTTGTCGATGATCGCGACCTCGACGTTCTTGATCGTGACCGGGTCCTGGTTGATCCCGAGGACGCAGGCGGTCTCGCAGGGCGCGGGGCACAGCCGGCCGGTGAACTCCGGGAAGTTGTTGGTCGCGTGCAGGCGCTCGATGGCCCCCTCCCAGTCGTCGCGCCAGACCAGGTCGTTCCACTCCGGGATGATGTTGCCCAGCGGGCAGCCCTGGTGGCAGAAGGGGATGCCGCAGTCCATGCAGCGCCCCGCCTGGGTGGTGATGATCGGCAGCAGCGCGCGGCCGATGCCGCCCGGGTAGACCTCGTTCCAGTCGTGGACCCGCTCCTCGACGGGGCGGCGCTCGGCGACCTCGCGGCCGGCCTTGAGGAAGCCACGGGGGTCAGCCATCAGCACAGCCCTCCATCATCGTCGCGGTCCGCACCGCGCTGGAACCCAACGAGGAAGGCGCTTGGTGATCATCCATCAGGCACAGCCCTCCATCATCGTCGCGGTCTGCACCGCGCTGGAACCCAACGAGGAAGGCGCTTGGTGATCATCCATGGAGCGCCTCCATCATCTTGTGTGCGGTCTCGTCCTCGTCGAGCCCGTCGGCCTCGGCCTTCGCCTTGGCCTCGAGGACCTTGCGGTAGTCGCTGGGCATGACCTCGGTGAACCGGGCCAGGGCGGCCGGCCAGTCCGCCAGCAGCGCGGCCGCGACCTCGGAGCCGGTCTCCTCGGCGTGCTCGCGGACCAGCTCCTCGAGCTCGGCAGCCGCCGGGCCGTCCACCGGCCCGAGCTCGACGAGCTCGGTGTTGACCCGCTGCTCCTTGAGGTCGAGGACCCAGGCGACGCCACCGGACATGCCGGCGGCGAAGTTGCGTCCGGTCGGGCCGAGGACCACCACCCGGCCCCCGGTCATGTACTCGCAGGCGTGGTCGCCCACGCCCTCGGTGACCGCCCAGGCGCCGGAGTTGCGCACGCAGAACCGCTCGCCCACTCCCCCGCGGATGAAGATCCGGCCCGACGTGGCGCCGTAGGCGATGACGTTGCCGGCGATGATCTGCTCGTTGGCCTCGAAGGTCGCCGTCCGGTCGGGCCGGACCACGATCCGGCCCCCGGACAGGCCCTTGCCGAGGTAGTCGTTGGTGTCGCCCTCGAGCCGCATGGTCACACCGCGCGGGACGAAGGCGCCGAACGACTGACCTGCGGACCCGATGAAGGTCAGGTCGACGGTGCCGTCCGGCAGTCCCTCGCCGCCGTACTTCTTGGTGATCTCGTGGCCGAGGATGGTCCCGACGGTGCGGTTGACGTTGCGGATCGCCACCTGGGCCCGCAGCGGCTCGGCCTTGTCCAGCACGTCCTGGGCGAGCGGGAGCAGCTCGGTCACGTCGAGGGACTTCTCCAGCGCGTGGTCCTGCTGCTTGGTGCACCGCAGGTCCTGGTCAGGGAAGGCGGTCAGGTCCGGCGCGTGCAGGATCGGCGACAGGTCCAGCCCGGACGCCTTCCAGTGGCCGACCGCCTCGGCGACGTCGAGCGAGCCCACCTGGCCGATGGCCTCGTCGAGGCTCCTGAAACCGAGCTCGGCGAGCAGCTCGCGCACCTCCTGGGCGATGAAGGTGAAGAAGTTGACGACGTGGTCGGCCTGGCCGTTGTAGCGCGCCCGCAGGACCGGGTTCTGGGTGGCCACACCCACCGGGCAGGTGTCGAGGTGGCAGACCCGCATCATGATGCAGCCCGACACGACGAGCGGTGCGGTCGCGAAGCCGTACTCCTCGGCCCCCAGGAGCGCCGCGACGACGACGTCGCGGCCGGTCTTGAGCTGGCCGTCGGTCTGGACGACGATCCGGTCGCGCAGCCCGTTGAGGAGCAGCGTCTGCTGGGTCTCGGCGAGCCCGAGCTCCCACGGCCCGCCCGCGTGCTTCAGCGAGGTCAGCGGCGAGGCTCCGGTGCCCCCGTCGTGGCCGGAGATCAGCACCACGTCGGCGTGCGCCTTCGAGACCCCGGCCGCCACCGTGCCGACCCCGACCTCGGCCACCAGCTTGACGTGGATGCGCGCCGCCGGGTTGGCGTTCTTGAGGTCGTGGATGAGCTGCGCCAGGTCCTCGATCGAGTAGATGTCGTGGTGCGGTGGGGGGCTGATCAGTCCCACGCCGGGGGTCGAGTAGCGCGTCCTCGCCACCCACGGGTAGACCTTGTGGCCGGGCAGCTGGCCGCCCTCGCCGGGCTTCGCGCCCTGGGCCATCTTGATCTGGATGTCGTCGGCGTTGGTGAGGTACTCCGACGTCACGCCGAATCGTCCGGACGCGACCTGCTTGATCGAGCTGCGCCGCTCGGGGTCGTAGAGGCGGTCCGGGTCCTCGCCGCCCTCACCGGTGTTGGACTTGGCGCCCAGCCGGTTCATGGCGATGGCGAGGGTCTCGTGCGCCTCCTGGCTGATGGAGCCGTAGGACATGGCACCGGTCGAGAAGCGCTTGACGATCTCGGAGACCGGCTCGACCTCGTCGACCGGGATCGGCTGCCGGCCGGTGGCCCCGGCGTCCTTGAACCGGAACAGGCCGCGCAGCGTCATCAGCCGCTCGGACTGCTCGTCCACCCGCGAGGTGTACTGCTTGAAGATCTCGTAGCTGCCGGTCCGGGTGGAGTGCTGGAGCCGGAAGACGGTCTCGGGGTCGAACAGGTGCGGCTCGCCCTCACGACGCCACTGGTACTCGCCGCCGATCTCGAGCTCGCGGTGCGCGGGCGCGATGCCGCCGCGGGGGTACGCCGACGCGTGCCGGCGCGCGACCTCCTCGGCGATCGTGTCGAGCTCGACGCCGCCCAGCTTGGAGGTGGTGCCGGTGAAGTACTTGTCGACCAGCGCCTGCGACAGCCCGACGACCTCGAAGATCTGCGCGCCGGTGTAGGACGCCACGGTCGAGACGCCCATCTTGGACATGACCTTGAGGACGCCCTTGCCGAGCGCCTTGATCAGGTTGGCGACGGCCTTCTCCGGCTCGATCTTGACGTAGAAGCCCTCGCGGGCGAGGTCCTCGACCGACTCCATCGCCAGGTAGGGGTTGACCGCGGCGGCGCCGTAGCCCACGAGCAGCGCGACGTGGTGCACCTCGCGGACGTCGCCCGCCTCGACGAGGAGACCCACCTGGGTGCGGGTCTTCTCCCGGACCAGGTGGTGGTGGACGGCGCCGGTGAGGAGCAGGGACGGGATCGGCGCCAGCTCCTGCGTCGAGTGCCGGTCCGAGAGCACGATGATCCGCGCGCCGTCCGCGATCGCCTCGCTGACCTCCTGGCAGATCTCGTCCAGCCGGCGCGCCATCGCGGCGCCGCCGCCCTCGACCTCGTAGAGGCCCCGGGACACGTGGGTGATGAAGCCCGGCATGTCGCCGTCCCGGTTGATGTGCCGGATCTTGGCCAGGTCGTCGTTACTGATGACCGGGAACGGGAGGACGACCTGACGACAGGACGCGGGGGTGGGCTCGAGCAGGTTGGACTCGGGTCCGATGCTGCCCGACAGCGACGTCACGAGCTCCTCGCGGATCGCGTCCAGGGGCGGGTTGGTCACCTGCGCGAACAGCTGCGCGAAGTAGTCGAACAGCAGCCGTGGCTTGTCGCTCAGCGCGGCGATCGGGGTGTCGGTGCCCATCGAGCCGAGCGGCTCACCGCCGGAGTTGGCCATCGGCGTGAGCAGGATCCGCAGCTCCTCCTCCGTGTAGCCGAAGACCTGCTGGCGCCGGGTGACCGAGGCGTGGGTGTGCACGATGTGCTCGCGGTCGGGGATGTCGTCGAGGTGGATGAGGCCGGCGTGCAGCCACTCCTCGTAGGGGTGCTCGGAGGCGAGCCCCGCCTTGATCTCGTCGTCCTCGATGATCCGGTGCTCGGAGAGGTCCGCGAGGAACATCTTGCCCGGCTGGAGCCGGCCCTTGCGCACGACCGTGGCCGGGTCGAGGTCGAGCACGCCGACCTCGGAGGCCAGCACCACGAGACCGTCGTCGGTGACCCAGTAGCGGGAGGGGCGCAGTCCGTTGCGGTCCAGGACCGCCCCGACCTGGTCACCGTCGGTGAAGACCACGCACGCGGGCCCGTCCCAGGGCTCCATCATCGCGGAGTGGAACTCGTAGAACGCCCGGCGCTGGCGGTCCATCTCGCCGTGGTTCTCCCACGCCTCGGGGATCATCATCAGCACCGAGTGCGGCAACGAGCGCCCGCCCATGTGCAGCAGCTCGAGCACCTCGTCGAACGACGCGGAGTCCGAGGCCCCGGTGGTGCAGATCGGGTAGAGCCGCTCGAGGTCGCCCGGGATGACGTCCGAGGCCAACAGCGCCTCGCGGGCCCGCATCCAGTTGCGGTTGCCCATCACGGTGTTGATCTCGCCGTTGTGGGCGATGAACCGGAACGGGTGGCTGAGCGGCCAGCTCGGGAAGGTGTTGGTCGAGAAGCGCGAGTGCACCACTGCCAGCGCCGAGGCCATCCGCTCGTCGCGCAGGTCGGGGAAGACCTCGTCGAGCTGGGCCGGGGTGAGCATGCCCTTGTAGATCAGGGTGCGTGAGGAGAGCGACGGGAAGTAGACGTCGGTCTCGCTCTCGGCGCGCTTGCGCAGGCAGAACGCCAGGCGCTCCAGGGCCATCCCGGTGACCCGGCTGCCCTTCCCGGCCACGAAGAGCTGGGCGAACGTCGGCATCACGCCGTGGGCGGTCTTGCCGAGCGACGACGCGTCGACCGGCACGTCGCGCCAGCCGATGACCTCGAGGTTCTCCTCGTGGGCGATCTCCTCGACCCTGCGTCTGGTCTTGGCGACATGCTCGGCGTCACCGGGAAGGAACGCCGTGCCGACGGCGTAGGAGCTGGGGGCGGGCAGCTCGAAGCCGGCCTCACGGGTGACCTCGCGGAGGAACGCGTCGGGGACCTGGATCAGGATGCCCGCGCCGTCACCGGAGTTCGTCTCGGCGCCCGCGGCCCCTCGGTGGTCGAGGTTGAGCAGCGCGGTGATGCCCTTGCGCACGATGTCGTGGCTGGCCTCCCCGGTCAGCGTCGCGACGAACGCCACGCCACACGCGTCGTGCTCGTGGGCGGGGTCGTAGAGGCCCTGGGGCGCCGGGTAGGCGTGCGGGTACGTCACCGTCGATCTCCCCTCGTGTCTCTCGAGGCGCAGCCCTCAGCATGGTCGACCCACGCGGTGAGGGTGATGCGGCACTGCTGTCTGTGGTGCAGGGGACGACATTGGCCCGCGCGGAGGGATCAGGCTATCAAAGGGACCCCGGCCGGGACTCATCCGTTTCAGCACTCGGTTCGGCCGGCGACACGCTCGCCGCGGCGTCCCCGCGAGGGTGCACGTAGACGTCGTCCTCCAGGCCCGGCCAGCGGCGTCCCGCGTAGAGGAACCAGGCCGCAGCGAGCACGAACAGCACGAGGGAGGTCCACACGTTGAGGCGCAGCCCGGCGACGTCGTCGAGCTGGACGCTGTCGATGCGCAGCATCTCGATCCAGCCGCGCCCGAGCGTGTAGGCCATCACGTAGAGCGCGAGGACCCGGCCGTGGCCGAGCCGGAGCCGGCGGTCCACCCAGACGATGACCAAGAATGCCGCGAGGCACCAGAGGAACTCGTAGAGGAACGTGGGGTGGAAGGTGGTGCCGGGCGGGTAGAACTTCCCCTCCGGGTAGTTGTCGGGGTCGATCTCCAGGCCCCATGGCAGGTCGGTGGGCTTGCCGTAGAGCTCCTGGTTGAACCAGTTGCCCCACCGGCCGAGCGCCTGGGCGACCAGCACGGTCGGTGCCATGGTGTCGACCACCGGGAGGATCCGGATGCCGTTGAGCTTGCAGCCGATGGCCACCCCGAGGGCGCCCATCGCGATGCCGCCCCAGACCCCGAGGCCGCCCTGCCAGACGTAGAGGATCTTCCACGGGCTCCCGTCGGCTCCGAAGTAGCGGTCCGGGTCGGTCGCCACGTGGTAGAGCCGCGCCCCCACCAGGCCGAAGGGCACCGCCCACACGGCCAGGTCGGACATCTCGCCGCGGGTCCCGCCGCGGGCGACCCAGCGTCGCTCGGAGAGCCAGACGGCGGCGACGATCCCGAGGATGATCGCCAGGGCGTAGCCACGCAGCGGCACCGGCCCCAGGTACCAGACGCCGTTGGACGGGCTCGGGATGGACAGGGCGGTGACGGGCAGCACGGTCAGTCCTCTTCCAGCAGGGCGTGGATGTCGGCGGCGAACTCCGACGGCGAGGTCTCCTGGGACCAGAAGATCGGTGCCTCGTCGGCGACGTCGATCCCGGTCACCGTGGTGGTGTGCGCGTCGACCTCGTAGCCCCCGCTAGGGAGCTTCTCCCCCATCCCGACGGCGACCGAGGCCGCGACCTGCTCGATGTCCGCCAGCTCACCGGTCACGCCGACGAACGACGGGTCGAAGCGGTCGAGGTAGTCACGCACCACCTCGCCGGTGTCCCGCGCGGGGTCGGTCGTCACGAACACCACCTCGACCTGGTCCCGGTCCTCCTCGCTCAGCCGCGTCAGAGCCGAGCTCAGGTTGCCGAGGACCCGGCCGCAGATGTCGGGGCAGTTGGTGTAGCCGAAGAACACCAGGGTCAGCCGCTCGTCGGTGTCGGAGGTCAGCGAGTAGGGCTCTCCGTCGGTGTCCACGAGCTCCTGCGACGAGACCGTGAAGGGTGGGTCGACCGGGCTCCCGGTCAGGCTGGCCGCCTGCTCGTCGTCGCCACCGCACGCGGTCAGGACGAGGGGGACGAGCACTGACGCAGCGCCCAGCGCGAGCCTGCGAGGTCTCGGGACGGTCGCGGAGCGACCTCCTCGACCAGCAGTCACGCGCGGACCCCTCGGGCCAGGTCCTCGGTCAGCGCGGTCAGCGCGCGCAGACCGGCAGCGCGGTCGTCGAGGTGGTCGAGCAGGACCCGGACGAACGCCGAGCCGACGATGACGCCGTCGGCGTACGACGCCAGCTCGGCCGCCTGGTCGCCGGTGCTGACGCCGAGGCCCACGCCCACGGGGAGGTCGGTGACCGTCTTGGTCCGGGCCACGAGCGGTCCCGCGAGCTCGCTGGTGGTGGCCCGGGCACCGGTGACCCCCATGACCGCCGTCGCGTAGACGAAACCGCGGCAGGCGGCGACCGTCATCGCGATCCGCGCGTCGGTGGACGACGGCGCGACGAGGTAGACCTTGTCGAGACCGTGGGCGTCGGCGGCCGCCGGCCACTGCGGGTCGCTGTCCGGGGTCAGGTCGGGGGTGATCAGGCCCGCTCCCCCGGCCGCGGCGAGGTCGCGGGCGAACCGCTCCACCCCGTAGCGCTCGACCGGGTTCCAGTAGGTCATGACGACCGTCGGCGTGCCGGTCGCGGCCACGGCCTCGACGGTGCGCAGCACGTCGGTGGTGCGGACGCCGCGCTCGAGGGCCAGCTGGGCGGCCGCCTGGATGGTGGGACCGTCCATGACGGGGTCGCTGTAGGGAAGGCCCACCTCGATGACGTCGCAGCCGGCGTCCACCATGGCCAGGAGGGCGTCGATCCCGCCCTGGACGTCCGGGAAACCGGCGGGCAGGTAGCCGACCAGCGCTGCGCGGTCGTCGGCGCGCGCCTTCTCGAAGGCGGTCGCCGTGGTGCTGCCGCTCATGTCGCCTGCTTCCCGAGGCTGAACCAGTCGCGGGCCGTCTCCATGTCCTTGTCCCCCCGGCCGGAGAGGTTGACCAGCACCAGTCCCTCGGGACCCAGGTCCCGGGCCACGTCGAAGGCACCCGCGAGGGCGTGCGCAGACTCGATGGCGGCGATGATCCCCTCGGTGCGGGCCAGCAGTGCGAGCGCGTCCATGGCCTGCGCGTCCGTGATGGGCAGGTAGTCGGCGCGGCCGCTCTTGGCGAGGTGGGCGTGCTGCGGCCCGACTCCCGGGTAGTCCAGGCCTGCCGAGATCGAGTGGGACTCGATCGTCTGGCCGTCCTCGTCCTGGAGCACGAAGGTGCGAGCGCCGTGCAGGACCCCCGACTCGCCGGCGTGGATGGTCGCGGCGTGCCGGCCGGTCTCGACCCCGTCGCCACCCGGCTCGAAGCCGTAGATGCGGACGTCCCGGTCGCCGAGGAACGCGGTGAACAGCCCGATCGCGTTGGAGCCGCCACCCACGCAGGCGGCGATCGCGTCCGGCAGCCGGCCGGTCAGCTCGAGGCACTGCGCGCGCGCCTCGTCGCCGATGCCGCGGGTGAAGTCGCGCACCATGCTGGGGAAGGGGTGCGGTCCGGCGGCGGTGCCGAAGAGGTAGGCCGTGTGGTCCACGGTGCTCACCCAGTCCCGCAGCGCCTCGTTGATCGCGTCCTTGAGCGTGGCGCTGCCGCTGTCGACCGGGACGACCTTCGCGCCGAGCAGCTCCATCCTCGCCACGTTGAGGGCCTGCCGGCGGGTGTCGACCGAGCCCATGTAGACGGTGCAGTCCATGCCGAAGTAGGCGGCCGCGGTCGCGCTGGCGACGCCGTGCTGGCCGGCGCCGGTCTCGGCGATGACCCGCTTCTTTCCCATCCGCTTGGTGAGCAGCGCCTGGCCGAGCACGTTGCGGATCTTGTGGGCGCCGGTGTGGTTGAGGTCCTCGCGCTTGAGCAGGATCCTGGCCCCGCCGACGTGCTCGGTGAGCCGGGTGGCGTCGTAGAGCATCGACGGGACGGCGGCGTAGGTCCGCAGGATCGCGTCGAAGTCGGCGAGGAACGCCGGGTCGGCCATCGCCTCCTGCCAGGCCACGGTCAGCTCGTCCAGGGCGGCCACCAGGGCCTCCGGCATGAAGCGACCCCCGAAGTCGCCGAACCAGCCCTTGTCGTCGGCCTCGAACTGCGCCGCGTCCGTGTTCACGTCGGCACTCATGCCGTGATCCCGGTCATCGCCCGGACCGCCGACTCCGGGTCGCCGTCCTTCACCAGGGCCTCGCCCACCAGCACCGCCCGGGCTCCCTCGGAGACGTGTCGCTCGACGTCGACCGGTCCGGAGATGCCGGACTCCGCGACCTTGACCCGGTCGTCCGGGATCAGCGGCGCCAGGCGGCCGAACGCGTCCGGGTCGATCTCCAGGGTCTTGAGGTTGCGTGCGTTGACACCGACGAGCTCCGCGCCGATCGCGACCGCCCGGTCGGTCTCCGCGTGGTCGTGCACCTCGACCAGCACCGTCATCCCGAGCTCACGGGCCTGGTCGTGGAGCCGGCGGAGGGTGTCGTCGTCGAGGGCGGCGACGATCAGGAGCACCAGGTCGGCGCCGGCAGCGCGGGCCTCCAGCACCTGGTAGGGCTCGACCAGGAAGTCCTTGCGCAGCACGGGTACGTCGACGGCGGCGCGCACCGCCCGCAGGTCCTCGAGGCGCCCACCGAAGCGACGTTCCTCGGTGAGCACGCTGATCGCGGCGGCCCCGCCCGCGGCGTACTGGCGCGCCAGCGCCGCCGGGTCGGTGATCGCGGCGAGGTCGCCCTTGCTGGGGCTGCGCCGCTTGACCTCCGCGATCACGCTCGAGCCCGGAGCGCGCAGCGCAGGCATCGGGTCGCGCGGGGGGTCGACGTCCCCGAGCGCGGCACGCAGGTCCGCCTCGGGCGCGGTCGACCGGCGCCGGGCGAGGTCTGCTCGCACGCCGGCGACGATGTCGTCGAGCACGGACATGCGGGGACTCCTTGGGGAAGCGGACTGCGGGGTCCAGTGTGTCACCCAGGGGGAACGGCTAATGTCCCGGCATGAGCTACGACAACCCACCCCCGCCGCCCGGCTACGGCGCACCGCCGCCCGGTTACGGGGGTGCAGTGCCGCAGCGGACCAACCAGAAGGCGATCTGGTCGTTGGTGACCGGCATCGCCGGCATCCTCTGCTGCCCGATCATCTTCTCGGTGGCAGCGCTGATCCTGAGCAACATCGCCAAGGGCGAGATCCGGACCCGCGGAGAGGGCGGCCAGGGCCTGGCCACCGCCGGCACGGTGCTGGGGATCATCGGGCTCGTGCTCGGTGTCCTCCAGATCGTGCTGTACGCGACCGGCAACGGCATCGACTACAGCTTCAGCACCGGCTGAGTCCCCACGACGACGGGCGCGGTCGGGTCAGGGCGCGAGCCAGGACCCGAACGCGAGGTTGCGGGCGACCGCGAACGCCACGGCCAGGGCCACCAGGACCGGCACGGCCGGCCTGAGCCGCTGCCACGGGATGGTCGGCGCGGTCCCCCGCCAGCGGTCGACCGCCCAGAGCCCGAGCGCCAGCACCGCGAACGGTATCGCCAGCACCAGCAGCAGGTTGCTGGACAGGGCGGCGCCCACGTCACCATGGGTGAGGTCGTTGACGGCCCGCAGGCCCCCGCAGCCGGGGCACCAGAACCCGAGCGCGGCGCTGGGGCAGAGCCCCCAGCTGTACTGCTCGTGGGGGTCACGCACGTGCAGGGCCAGCGTGGCCGCGGCGAGACCGCCGATCGTGAGGACCGGCGCCGTCATCCGCTGCCAGCGGTCCGAGACCGCGGCCGCGGGGGGGTCAGTCCGTGAGAGGGCCATGCAGGCCCAGCCTGTCCATGACGAGGAACACCACGCCCGCGGCCACCGTGATGCCGACGCCGACCCAGAAGACGGTCATGTTGACCGGGTCGAGCATCAGGCCGACACCCCCGACGATGAAGCCGACCATGCCCACGACGACGGCCGTCCAGGCGGCCGGGGTGTTGCCGTGGTTCGCAGACATTTCGGGCTCCTCTGAGGTTCGGTACGGGGGTCGTCGGGCGTCGCGCCCGAGTCTAGTGGCCACCACCGGTGGGGCTAGGACGTCGGGTCGTGCCCCGCGTCGATCGCCTTCCAGAGATCCTCGGGAGGGCTGTCGGTGGGCGTGTCGTAGCGGCGCCCCATCTCCGGCCAGTCCGGGACCCGGCGCACGGCGAGGACCCAGGCGGCCAGGCCGAGCAGGGCGGCGACCGCCCCGACCCAGAACCAGCCGGTGCTGTGGACCGGCACCGGCTCGAGGCCCAGCTCCTCGATGGTGTCCCGCACGTTGTCGGGCAGGGTGAACCACGAGACGACCACGGTGACCAGCCCACCGGCGGCGGCCAGGAGGCCGAGCAGGGCCACCGCCCGGCGTACCCGGCCCCGGGTCACCAGCAGCACCCCCCAGCTCGCCAGCCCGACCAGCGCCAGGGCGTTCGCCGAGGATGCGGTCCCGGCGTCGGCCCACGACAGGCCCACGCAGGGTGCCTCGCACTCGACCGCTCCGCGGCCGGTGAACCACGGCTCGGCGCCTGCCATGGCGAGGGCGACTCCCGCGACGACCCCCACCAGGACGGTCGGGCCGAAGGTCCGGCGCGCCGCGCTCCGGTCAGTCACCGGCGGCGCCGAGCAGCCGGTCCGCGTCGAAGCACGTGCGGTCGCCCGTGTGGCAGGCACCGCCCTCCTGGTCCACCTTGACCAGCAGCGTGTCGCCGTCGCAGTCCAGCCGGACCTCCTTGACCCACTGGACGTTGCCCGAAGTCTCCCCCTTGAGCCAGTAGGCCTGGCGCGAGCGGCTCCAGTAGGTCGCCCGGCCGCTGGTCAGGGTGCGGGCGAGCGCCTCGTCGTCCATCCAGCCGAGCATCAGCACCTCGCCCGTGTCGTGCTGCTGCACCACGGCGGGCACCAGCCCGTCGGCGGTGCGTTTGAGCCGCGCGGCGATGGCCGGGTCGAGGACGGTCACCCGGCCATTGTCCCCGGTCACCCTCAGGAGGCCTGCTGGGCCACCCAGGAGGCGTGCAGGCCGGCGTAGACCGAGCCCTCCTGGGCCACCAGCTCGGCGTGCGGGCCGCGCTGGACGATGCGGCCGCGGTCGACCACCACCACCTCGTCGGCCGACTCGGCCGTGGACATCCGGTGGGCGATGGTGACGGACGTGCGCCCGCTCATCAGCCGCTCGAGCGCCCGGCCGATCCGCATCTCGAGCGCGGGGTCGACGGCGCTGGTGGCCTCGTCGAGCACCAGCAGGTCCGGGTCGGCGAGGTGTGCCCGGAGCAGCGCCACGAGCTGCCGCTCCCCCGCCGACAGCGACTCACCGCGCTGACCGACCTGCGTGTCCAGCCCCCGCGGCAGTCCGGCCAGCCAGTCGCCCAGGCCCAGCTCGTCGGCGCTGGCCCGGATGTCGGCCTCGGTGGCGTCGAGCCTGCCGTAGCGGACGTTGGCCGTGATCGTGTCGTCGAACAGGAACCCCTCCTGCGGCACGAGGACGACGCTGCGCCGCAGCGACTCCTGCCGGATCCGCCGTACGTCGATGCCGTCGAGCAGCACCGCGCCCTCGAGCGGGTCCATCAGCCGGGTCAGCAGCTTGGCGACCGTCGACTTGCCCGACCCGGTCTCGCCGACCACGGCGACCCGCCGGCCCGCGTCGATGTCGAGGTCGACGTCGCGGAGCACGAGGGGTCCGCCGGGGTAGGCGAACGAGACGCCCTCGAGGCGCACGTCGATCGGGCCGCGCGGCAGCAGCTCTCCGTCGGGACCCGGGTCGACCAGGTCGGCCGGGGTGTCGAGGATGCCGATCACCCGCCGCCAGCCGGCGATCGCGTTCTGCGCGTCGGTGAGGATCTGGGTGCCCATCTGCACCGGGCCGACGAACAGGGTGACCAGGAAGGCGAACGCCAGGACCTCGCCGGCCGTCATCTCCCCGCCCCACAGCCCGAACGCGGGGCCCAGCCAGATGCCGACGATGAGGACGCCGGCGTTGGCCAGGCCGGCCGAGATCCCGCCGAGCGAGAAGGAGATGACGGTGAAGCCCTGCGCCCGGGTGCTGGCCGCCTTGTACTCGTCGATCGCCTCGTCGATGCGGTCCTGGGTGCGCTTCTCCACGGCGTAGGAGCGGACGACCGCGGCACCCACGACGGGCTCGGAGATCGCGGCCAGCATCACGCCGACCTGGCGGCGGACGACCCCGTAGGCGTGGGACAGCTTGCGCTGGAAGTAGCGCAGGGACAGGAAGAGGGGTGCGAAGCAGACCCACACGACCACGGCGAGCTGCCAGCTGTAGAAGAGCATGACGACCGTGGCGATCAGGACCTGGCCGACGCTGATGATGAAGAACAGCCCGCCGAACACCAGGAACTGGCTCACCTGGTCGACGTCACTGGTGACCCGGGACACCAGCACCCCGCGGCGTTCGGTGTTCTGGGTGAGCAGCGGGAGGTCGTGGACGTGCCGGAAGGCCTTGATCCGCAGCGTCGCCAGGCCCCGCTCGGAGGTCGTGAACAGCCGCTTGGTCATCAGGTAGGCGGCGCCGCTCGTCACGAGGATCGCGGCCGCCGCCACGACGCCCATCAGGGTCGTGAACGCGACGTCGGGCCCGTTGGGTCCGTTGAGCCCGCGGTCGAGGGTCTGCTGGACCACGATCGGCACGACCACCTGACCGACGGAGGCGAGCAGCGCCAGCAGCAGGGTCCCCCGCAGCCCCTCCTTGAGCTCCGGGCTGACCTCGATCCCGCGCCGGATCGTCTCCATGGCGGCGATGTCGTCGCCGCTGTCCATGGCCGTGCCGTGACCCAGCTGCTCGTCCTCGGTCTCGACCTCCTCGACGGTGCGGGCGCTCATCCGTGCTCCTCCGCCGGCTCGAGGTGCTCGTAGGCGTTGACCAGGCGGGCGTAGGACGGGCTGCGGGCGAGCAGCTCCTCGTGCGTGCCGCGAGCCGCGATCCGGCCGTCCTCGAGGTGCACGACCTCGTCGGCCAGCGCGATGGTGGCCTTGCGGTAGGCGATGACGACCAGCGTCGCGTCGGTGCCCGAGCCACTGCTCGAGTCGGGGCCGGTGTCCCGCAGGGCAGCGAGGATCCGCTGCTCGACCTCCGGGTCCACCGCCGAGGTGGCGTCGTCGAGGATCAGGAGCCGCGGCCTGCGCACGAGCGCGCGGGCCAGCGAGATCCGCTGGCGCTGCCCGCCCGAGAGCGAGGTGCCGCGCTCGCCGAGCCGGGTGTCCAGCCCTCGGGGCAGCGCGGCCACGAACCCGTCGGCCTGGGCGGCGCGCAGCGCCGCCCAGACCTCCTCGTCCGGTACGTCGGCGCCGAGGGTGACGTTGCCGCGGACGTCATCGTCGAACAGGAACGCGGTCTGCGGCACCAGGGACGCGGTCGCCGGCAGCTCGCCGGGGGCGAGCTCGCGCAGGTCGACCCCGTCCAGCAGGATGCGGCCCCGGTCGGGATCGACCAGCCGCGCCAGTAGTGCGGTGAGGGTGCTCTTGCCGGACGCGGTGGCGCCCACGACGGCGAGCGAGCGCCCCGGAGCCACGTCGAACGAGAGGTCGGTGAGGAGGTCCTGGTCCGCGTCGTAGGCGTAGCCGAGGTGCTGCACCTCCAGCCGGGCGCCCCGGGGGCCGGCGGGGATGGCGCGGTCGCCGTAGGGCATCTGCCCGGTGGCCGCGAGCACCCGTGAGACCCGGCCGTAGCCGACCACGCTGCGCGGGAACTCGCCGAGCAGCCAGCCGATCGAGCGGATCGGGAAGGACACGATCGTCAGCAGGTAGGCGACGGTCACGACGTCGCCCGGGTCGGTGTTGCCGTCCATGACCCGGCTGACGCCCACCGCGAGCACGATGAGCACCCCCAGGTTGGGCAGCGCGGCGAGTGTCGGGTCGAACGCCGCCCGGATGGCGCCCGCCCGGATGTTGACGTCGCGCAGCTCGCGCGACTTCGCCGCGAACCGCTCGGTCTCCTCGCCCTCGCGACCGAGGGTCTTGACGACCATCGCGCCGTCGAAGGACTCGTGCGCGATCTCGCTGACCTCGGCGCGCAGCTCCTGCGCCTTCGTCATGAGCGGCGACGCGAGCCGCTGGTAGGCCAGGTTGGCGAGCACGACGGCCGGGAAGACCAGCAGCCCCACGAGCGCCAGGACCGTGTCGGCGAGGAACATCTGCACGATCGCGATGGCCATCATGGCGACGGTGCCCACGGCCATCGGGAGGGGCGCGATGGGACCCCACGCGGCCTCGACGTCGGAGTTGGCGTTGGACAGCAGCTCGCCGGTCGGGTGGCGCTGGTGCCACTCCATGGGCAGGGAGAGGTACTGCCTGGTGACGGCCCGGCGGCTGTGCGCCTGCATCCGGTACTGCATGATCCCGGCCCCGAGGCGGCGCGCGACGATGCCGACCGCGCGGAGGATCGCGACGCCGACGAACAGGGCCAGGATCGCCCAGAGCATGGACGCGTCGACCTCGCCGGTCTCGAATGCGGGCAGGACGACGTGGTCGGTCGACCAGCCCAGCACCCACGCGTCGGCGACGGTGAGGGCCCCGAACAGCAGGCTGCCCAGCGTCGAGAGGGCGAAGATCCACGGCTCACGCTTGATCGCGACCCAGATGACCGCGAACCCGTCGCGGGTGGTCGCCGCCCGGGTCGTCGGGACGGCGGGGTCGTCGCTGGTCTGCTCGGGGCCGGCGCTCACCGCTTCCGCCTGGCTCACCCGACCCCACCCTCGTCCGTCACGTCCATGACCCAACCTCTCCGCC
Source organism: Nocardioides sp. (assembly GCF_016462705.1). Classification (GTDB taxonomy): domain Bacteria; phylum Actinomycetota; class Actinomycetes; order Propionibacteriales; family Nocardioidaceae; genus Nocardioides. Next base: position 28,969 of record NZ_JAEMSS010000013.1, read on the forward strand.
GGGGCAGGCTATTCCCGCACTCCGACACCCGGCGAATCGTTTGCCCCGGCCCCGCTAGCGTCACCCAGGTGACCGCGTCCTCCGCCTCGCTGGCCCGTCGGGAACGTCAGGCTCTCTGCGACCTCGCCCAGACCCTCGACCCGGCGGCTCCCACCCTGTGCGGCGACTGGGACCTGTCCGCGCTCCTCGCCCACCTTGTCGTCCGGGAGCGCCGTCCGCTCAGTGCCGCCGGGATCATGATCCCGAGGCTGGCCGGGATCACCGAGCGCGCGATGGCCCGCGAGTCGGCCAAGGGCCTCCCGGCGCTGGTCGCGACCCTGCGCAAGCCGCCGCTGACGCCGTACTCCCTCCCCGTCGTGGAGCGCTTCACCCAGACGCTGGAGTACTTCGTCCACCACGAGGACATCCGCCGCGCCCGGCCCGGCTGGGAGCCGCGCCAGCTCCCGCCGGCGGACGTCGACGAGCTGTGGGACCTGCTCAGCCGGTCCGGGTCCTTCCTGGGCCGCGGCCTGCCCGTGCCGGTCCGGCTGGCACGCGCCGACCGCCCCGGCACCAGTGCGGCGTTCCGGAAGGGCGCCGACCCGGTCGTGGTGACCGGACCCGTCGGCGAGCTCGTGATGTGGGCGTTCGGCCGCGCGGCGGTCCGGGACGTGACCTTCGACGGGCCGCCCGACGCGGTCGCCGAGCTGAAGGCTTCCGACCACCGGGTCTGATCGCTACCGTCGCCCCATGGCGGACGAGTCCACCTGCCGGTGGTGTGACCAGGGTCAGGTCTTCGGGCCGGTCCACCTCTACACCGTGGTCACCGGGTCGGCGAGCGGCGAGGTCTACGCCGCGACCGTCCCGCAGACCGGCATGATCCGGCAGCAGACGTCCGTGCCGATCGCCGTCTGGGTCTGCCGCTCCTGCGGGCACCTCGAGCAGTTCGCCACCCAGCCCGAGGTGCTGTTCGAACGGTTCCAGGCCGGCGAACGCTGACCGCCCCCACCCGACCCGCGAGTCGGCGCTACTGACGCTCAGTAACGACGACTCGGCCGCCAGACAGTGCCCACCCGACCCGCGAGTCGGCGCTACTGACGTTCAGTAACGACGACTCGGCCGCCGACCGGGCCGCCTGCGGTCCACAAAGACCGACAGACCTCGACCGTCCACAGGCGGTTGTCATGGCCGAGACACCGATGATCTGCGGGCCTGCCAATGGAGCCATGAGCGCACCCGACACTGAGGCCAGCCCCACGCTGGACGCGTCGAGCAACCTGCCGATGGACGTCCCGTTCACGGCTGCGGTGGCGCGACGGGAAGGTGTCTCGCGCACCAGGCTCGCGCTGCTGTGCCGGCTCGGACTGCTGCGGCAGCCCATCCGCCGTGTGTACCTCGCGACGCAGGTTCCCGACTCTCTTCTCGTACGAGCACAGTGCATGGCCCTGGTCATGCCCGACGACTGCGTCATCGTCGACCGACACGCGGGGTGGCTGCACGGCGCCGAGATGACCCTCGCCCCCGGCGAGCACCTCAACGTGCTGCCGCTGCAGCTGTTCAGGCCGTCGGGTCACGGACGCCTGCGCAACGACCTGACCGTCAGCGGCGAACGCAATCTGGTCCCGTCGGACGTCACCGAGGTGTTCGGCCTGCCCGTCTCGACGATCGTGCGCACCGCGTGGGACCTGGGACGGGTCCGCTCTCGGCAGCGGAGCATCGCCGGGATCGACCAGATGATGCGCCTGGAGGGATTCCCCCGAGATGAGTTCCTCGCAGGCATCGAGCGGTTCCGCGGCCAGCGCTGGGTCACGAACCTGCGCACCTTCGGTCCTCTGGCGACAGGCAAGGCCGAGTCGCCGGGCGAGTCAGCTCTGCTCCTCGGTTGGCACGACGCAGGACTCCCCGAGCCGACGCCGCAGGTCGAGTTCTGGGAGGAGGGCCGACTCATCGCTCGGTGCGACGTGGGGAACGAGGAGCTCGGCTACATGACCGAGTACCTCGGGTTCGAGTGGCACTCGTCGGACGCCCAGCTCAGCAGTGACGCGTCGCGCCGCGCGTACGTCGAGGGCCGCGGGAACGTGGTCGACGAGTTCACCAAGGACGACGTGTTCGGCCAGCGTCGCAACCTCGAGAGCCTGCTGGTCAAGGGATCGAGGCTGGCCAGCATCGAGCGGGAACGTCGGCGGATCCTGCTCCTCTAGGCCGAGTCGGCGCTACTGACGTCCAGCAACGACGACTCGCCCAGCCCCACGACCCGATCCCCTCACGAGTCGGCGCTACTGACGTCCAGTAGCGACGACTCGCCCAGCCCCACGACCCGATCCCCCCACGAGTCGGCGCTACTGACGCTCAGTAGCGCCGACTGGGCGACGGTCAGCGGACGGGGTGGCCGGCGTCGGCGAGCGCCTGCTTGACCTCGCCGATCCGCAGCGTGCCGAAGTGGAAGACCGTCGCGGCCAGGACCGCGTCCGCGCCGGCGTGGACGGCCGGGGCGAAGTGCTCGACCCGGCCCGCGCCCCCGGACGCGATGACCGGGATCGTGACCTCGCGGCGCACGGCGGCGATCAGGTCGAGGTCGAAGCCGTCCTGCGTGCCGTCGGCGTCCATCGCGTTGAGCAGGATCTCGCCGGCCCCGAGCCCGGTCGCGCGGGCCGCCCACTCGATGGCGTCGAGACCCGACGACTTCCGGCCGCCGTGGGTGGTGACCTCGAAGCCCGAGTCCGTCCCGGGAGCCCGGCGCGCGTCGACGGACAGCACCAGAACCTGGTTGCCGAACCGGTCCGCGATCTCCGCGACCAGCTCGGGCCGGTGGATGGCCGCGGTGTTGACCGCGACCTTGTCCGCCCCGGCGCGGAGCAGCCGGTCGACATCGTCGACCGAGGACACTCCCCCGCCCACGGTCAGCGGGATGAAGACCTGCTCGGCGCAGCGCGAGACCACCTCCATCGTCGTCGCCCGGCCCTCGTGCGAGGCCGAGATGTCGAGGAAGGTCAGCTCGTCGGCGCCCTCGGCGTCGTAGGTACGGGCCAGCTCGACCGGGTCGCCGGCATCGCGGAGCTCCTTGAAGTTGATGCCCTTGACCACCCGGCCGCCGTCGACGTCGAGGCACGGGATGACGCGGACCGCCAGGCTCATGGCCGTGCCTCCTGCGCCCGGCGGGCCGCGAGCGCGACGTCGACGACCTCGGTGCGGGGCTCGTCGGCGAGCTGCGCGAGAGGCACCCACGAGGCGCGGTCGGTCGATCCGCCGACCTCGGTCGTGCCCAGCTCGCCCCCCGTGATCGTCGCCTCGAACACGAACCGCTGAGACCGGAACCAGCCCTCGAAGGTCCGGCCCCGACCGGTGGAGAAGTGCTCGGCGAGCAGCGCACCCGGCTCGACGTGGTAGCCGGTCTCCTCGAACACCTCGCGCACCAGACCGTCGCGGACCGACTCGTCGAAGTCGATCCCGCCCCCGGGCAGTGACCACTGCGGGTCGCTGTGGCCCTCGCCGTTCCACCACGCGAGGAGCACCCGCTCCTGCTCGTCGACGAGCAGGGCGTAGGCCGCCAGGCGGGTGTGGTAGTCGGTGAACTCCACGGTCACCCGCCGCCCTTGGTCAGGGCGAGCGCGTCCTCGAGGGTGAACCGGCCCTCGTACAGCGCGGTCCCCGCGATGGCACCCTCGACACCGACCGGCACGAGCTCCATCAGCGCGCGGATGTCGTCGAGGGTGGTGACTCCGCCCGACGCCACCACGGGCCGGTCGGTGGCTTCGCAGACCTCCCGCAGGAGCTGCAGGTTGGGGCCCTGGAGCATGCCGTCCTTGTTGACGTCGGTGACGACGTAGCGCGCGCACCCCTCGGAGTCGAGCCGACCCAGCACCTCGTAGAGGTCGCCACCGTCGCGGGTCCAGCCCCGGGCCGCCAGCGTGCGGCCGCGCACGTCGAGACCCACCGCCACCCGGTCGCCGTACGTCGCGATGGCCCGCGCGCACCACTCGGGGTGCTCCAGCGCGGCGGTGCCGATGTTGACCCGCCGGCACCCGGTGGTCATCGCGGCCTCGAGCGACTCGTCGTCGCGGATCCCACCGCTCATCTCGACCTGGATGTCCAGCTCGCCGACGATCCGGGCCTGGAGCTCGCGGTTGTGGCCACGCCCGAACGCCGCGTCGAGGTCGACGAGGTGGATCCACTCCGCGCCGGCGTCCTGCCAGCGCAGGGCCGCCTCGACCGGGTCGCCGAAGCGCTTCTCGGAGCCGGCGACCCCTTGGACGAGCTGGACCGCCTGGCCGTCGGCGATGTCCACGGCGGGCAGCAGCTCGAGGTAGGTGCTCACTGTCGGTCTAGCTCCTTCGGAACATCATCAGGTGGAGGATCGGCGCCCCCAGGATGCTGGCGACGACCAGCAGCGCGGTCAGCGCCCAGTCGCCGGCCACGGCGAAGACGAGGAGGTTGAGCACCACCAGGACGGCGCCCGTCGCGAACACCTCGCGGCGTCGCTTCTCGGCGAGCAGCCCGGTCTGCCGGGAGTGAGCGGCAGGCAGGTGCCTGGCGACCGCCTGTTTGCGGGCCTCCCGCTTGGCCTGCCTCGCGGCGGCCACCTCGCGCTGGGCAGCGGCGACCGCGGCCTGCCGCTGGCGCTCCTCGCGGCGCCGCGCGCGCTCCTTGCTCATCGCCGGCTCACAGCGTCTCCACCCAGTTGCGGAGCAGGCGGGACCCCGCGTCACCGGACTTCTCGGGGTGGAACTGCGTGGCCCAGAGTGGGCCGTTCTCGACGGCGGCCACGAACCGGTCACCTCCGTGCTCGGCCCACGTCACCAGCGGAGCCTTGGTGCGGTCGTTGGTCTCCAGCGTCCAGTCGCGGACACCGTAGGAGTGCACGAAGTAGAAGCGCTCGCCCTCGACGCCGGCGAACAGCTGCGACCCCTCGGGCGGTACGACGGTGTTCCAGCCCATGTGCGGCACGATCGGCGCCTGCAGGCGCTCGACCACTCCGGGCCACTCGTCGCAGCCCTCGGTCTCCACGCCGTGCTCGACGCCGCGCTCGAACAGGATCTGCATGCCCACGCAGATGCCCAGCACCGGGCGACCGCCCGCGAGCCGGCGTCCGATGATCCGCTCACCCTTGATCTCGCGCAGCCCCCGCATGCACGCGGCGAACGCCCCGACCCCAGGCACCACCAGCCCGTCGGCAGCCAGCGCCGTGTCGAAGTCACCCGTCAACGTCACCGTCGCCCCTGCGCGCTCGACCGCCCGGACCGCGGAACGGAGGTTGCCCGAGCCGTAGTCGAGGACGACGACGTCAGGGCGACGGGGCTGTGGGCTCAGAGCGCACCCTTGGTGCTGGGAACGCCCGTCTCGCGTGGGTCGACCGCGACCGCGTCGCGGAACGCCCGGGCGAACGCCTTGAACTGCGTCTCCACGATGTGGTGCGGCTCGCGGCCCGACAGCACCCGGACGTGCAGAGCGATGTGCGCGTGGAACGCGATGGTCTCGAAGACGTGGCGGGTCAGTGAGCCGAGGTACGCCGGCGCGTGACCGCTGCCGCCACCCAGCGCGACGTACTGCTGCCCCTCGGGCTCACCGGTGTGCACGCAGTAGGGACGACCGGAGACGTCCACGACGGCCTGCACGAGCGTCTCGTCCAGAGGGACGGTGGCGTCGCCGAACCGGCGGATGCCCTGCTTGCTCCCCAGTGCCTCGCGGAGCGCCTGGCCGAGCACGATCGCGGTGTCCTCGACGGTGTGGTGGGCGTCGATGTGGGTGTCACCGGCGGTCTGGACGGTGAGGTCGACCAGCGAGTGGCGGGCGAACGCCGTGAGCATGTGGTCGTAGAACCCGACACCCGTCGAGATGTCGTGGCGTCCGGTGCCGTCGAGGTCGACCTCGACGAGGACCTTGGACTCGCTCGTCTCGCGCTCCACCCGCGCCGTACGTGCACTCATGCCCTGCTCACTTCCGTCTCTGCTCCGATCACAGGAGTCACACCAGTGTCTCCCGTTTCGAGCACCTCGACCAGCGCTCGCTTGAAGATGGTCATCTCCGCGCCGGTGCCGATCGACACCCGCAGCCACCCGTCCGGGCCCACCTCACGGATGAGTACGCCCCGGTCGAGCAGCCCCTGCCAGACAGCACGACGATCCCGGAACCTGCCGAACAACGCGAAATTGGCGTCGCTGTCCGCGACCTGGAGGCCCTGGCCGCGCAGCCACTCGACCGTGGCGTCCCGCTCCGCGCGGAGCTCGTCGACCCGGGCGAGCAGCTCCGGGGCGTGCCGCAGGGCGGCCAGCGCGACCGCCTGGGTGACCGCCGACAGGTGGTACGGCAGCCGCACGACCCGGATCGCGTCGCAGATCGCCGGGTCCGCCGCCAGGTAGCCGAGCCGGCCGCCGGCCAGGGCGAACGCCTTGCTCATCGTCCGGGTGACCACCAGGTTGCGGTGCCGCGGCAGCAGCTCCAGTGCGCTCGGCGTCCCGGTCCTCCGGAACTCCCCGTAGGCCTCGTCGACCACGACCAGGCAGCCCTCGCCCGCCGCGTCGCACAGGGCGCCGACCGCGTCAGGCGGCAGCGCGGTGCCGGTCGGGTTGTTGGGGGACGGCAGCAGCACCACGCTCGGCCGCTGCTCCTCGACCAGCGCCCTGGCCCGGTCGAGGTCGAGGGTGAAGTCCTCGTCGCGCCGTCCCTCCACCCAGGAGGTCGAGGTGTCCCGCGCGTACTCCGGGTACATGGAGTACGTCGGCGCGAAGCTCAGCGCTGTGCGCCCCGGGCCGCCGAAGGCCTGCAGCAGCTGGAGCATGACCTCGTTGGAGCCGTTGGCCGCCCACACCTGCTCGGGCCCGATCCCCGCGGGCGTGTCCTTGCTCAGGTAGGCGGCGAGGGCGGACCGCAGCTCCACGAACTCCCGGTCCGGGTAGCGGTTCAGGCTCGACGCGACCCCCGCGACCGCGGCCGCGATCTCGGACACGACCATCGGCGACGGCCCGTAGGGGTTCTCGTTGACGTTGAGCTGGACGGGGACGTCCAGCTGCGGGGCGCCGTAGGGCTCCAGTCCCCGCAGCTCGTCGCGGAGCGGTGGGAAGGTGCCGTCACTCATCACGGGACTCGAGGCGCACGCCGACCGCGGCCCCGTGGCCGGGCAGGTCCTCCGCCACCGCCAGCGTGACGACGTGGTCGGCCACCTCGAGCAGCGCCTCGCGGGAGTAGTCCACGACGTGCACCGACTTGGTGAACGCACGCACCGACAGACCGGAGGAGTGACAGGCACAGCCGCCGGTGGGCAGGACGTGGTTGCTGCCGGCGCAGTAGTCGCCCAGCGACACCGGGGCGTGCGGGCCCACGAAGATCGCGCCGGCGTTGTTGACCCGGGCCGCGACCCCCGCCGCGTCGGCGGTGTGGATCTCGAGGTGCTCCGCGGCGTACGCGTCCACGACCGCCACCCCCTGGTCGAGGTCCTCGACGAGGACGATGCCGGACTGCTGACCGGACAGGGCGGTGCGGATCCGCTCGACGTGCTTGGTCACCGACACCTGCTTGTCCAGCTCGGCCTCGACCTCGTCCGCGAGGGCCTCCGAGGTCGTGACCAGCACCGCGGCGGCCAGCGGATCGTGCTCGGCCTGGCTGAGCAGGTCGGCGGCGACGTACGCCGGGTCGGCGGCCTCGTCGGCCAGGATCGCGATCTCGGTCGGCCCGGCCTCCGAGTCGATGCCGACCCGGCCCTTGAGCAGGCGCTTGGCGGTGACCACCCAGATGCTGCCCGGACCGGTCACCAGGTCGACGCGGGCGCAGGGGCCCACGCCGTAGGCGAACATCGCGATCGCCTGGGCGCCGCCGACGGCGTAGACCTCGTCCACGCCGAGCAGCTCGCAGGCCGCGAGGATGGTCGGGTGCGGCAGTCCGCCGTGGTCCTTCTGCGGGGTCGAGGAGAGCGCGATCGAGCGGACACCCGCGACCTGGGCCGGGACGACGTTCATCAGCACGCTGGAGACCAGGGGCGCGAGGCCACCGGGGACGTAGAGGCCCACCCGGTCGACCGGCACCTTGCGGTGGGTCACCGTGGCGCCCGGCCCGAGATCGGTCACGACGTCCTGCTCGACCTCCGCCTGGCACGTCGCCCGGAGCCGGCGCACCGACTCCTCGAGCCCGGCCCGGACCGCCGGGTCCAGCTCGGCCAGCGCCGTCGTGAGCGCCTCGCGCGGCACCCGGATGTCGCTCTGCTCGACGCCGTCGTGCTTGGCCGACAGCTCGACGACCGCCTCGAGGCCTCGGACCCGCACGTCCTCGCAGATCGCGTGGACCGCAGGGATGGCCGCCTCGACGTCGAAGTCGGCACGCGGCACGGCGTCGCGGTAGTCGACGCCGTGCACGCCACGCAGGTCGATGCGGCGGATCATGTCGTCGATTCTAGGAAGGGTCGACGACTCGCCCCGCATCCGCGACGTCCCGTGGACTGCGGAGTACGTTGGCCGAGTGAGCACCTCCCTGCCCATGTTCCCGCTCAACGCGGTGATCTTCCCCGGGGTGCGCGTGCCACTGACCGTCTTCGAAGACCGCTACCGGGCGCTGGTCCACCACCTGCTGCGGGTCGAGGACCCGACCCAGCGGGTGTTCGGCTCGGTCGGGATCCGCGAGGGCTACGAGGTGGGCGAGCACGGCGCCCAGTCCCTGTTCCGGGTCGGCTGCCGGGTCCAGCTGACCGAGGTCGAGTCCCACCCGGACGGCACGTTCTCCATCGAGGCGGTCGGGCTGGACCGGATCCAGCTCGAACGGCTCGACACGACGGGTACCTTCCCGGTCGGCCACGTCGTGGACCGGCCCGAGCCCGAGGCCCCCGTCTCGGAGGAGCTGCTCGAGCGGGCCCGGTCGACCTTCACGGCCTACCGCGCCGCCCTGGCCGAGATCCGGGTCGACCCCTACGAGGGAGACCTGCCACAGGACCCGTCCTACCTGTCCTGGACGCTGGCGGCCTGCGCACCGCTCCCGCTGCACGAGCGCCAGGGGCTCCTCGAGGCCGAGGACGCCGGCGAGCGGCTGCAGATGGTGACCGACCTGCTGCGCGCCGAGCTCCGGGCGATGAACGTCATCCCGTCGCTGCCGGCCACCGAGGTGGCCCGCACCCGCTGGTCTCCCAACTGACCTGCCGCAGTGGCGAAGAAGCAGTCCGGCGGCACGCCCGCGACGGTGGCGCTGGCTCGTGCGGGCGTCCCCTTCCGGCTGGCGGCCTACGACCACGACCCGCGGGCGGCGTCCTTCGGCCTGGAGGCCGCGGAGGCCCTCGGCGTCGACCCGGCGGTCGTCCTCAAGACCCTCCTGGCCAGCGTGGACGGACGTCTCGCCGTCGGCATCGTTCCCGTTCAGGCGCACCTCGACCTCAAGGCGCTGGCCCGGGCGCTCGACGGGAGTCGGGCGGTCATGGCCGACGTGGCGGACGCGGAACGGGCCACCGGCTACGTGGCCGGCGGCATCTCGCCGTTCGGCCAGAAGCGCGCGCACCCCACCGTGGTCGACGAGTCGGCGCTGGCCCACACGACTGTGTACGTCTCCGCGGGCAAGCGCGGCCTCGACGTGGCGGTCGCGCCGGCCGACCTGGTGTCGGTGACCGGCGCGACCACGGCGGCGATCAGTCGGTGGTGAGCCGCATGATCGAGTGCGCGACGCCGTCGTCGACGTAGCCCGACACCCCGAAGCCCGAGATCGGCTTGACGTTGTCGACCAGCTCCTGGTCGAACTCGCCCATGCTCTCCTCGACGAGGTCCTCGAGCTCGTTGACGTTGACGAACAGCACGACGGAGGCGTCGTCGACCTCGCGGACCACGTCCTTGAAGACGTCGTTGTCGCCGAGCCCGCCGTCGTCGAGCATCTGCTTGCGGAAGGCCTCGTTGGGCCCGATCACGATGGTGTCGCCCTCGGCATCGGTGTCGAAGACCAGCGTCTCCTCGTCCGGGAACTGGGCGCGCAGCTTCTCCAGCACGGCCTCGATCTCCTCGGGATCGCCGTCGACCTTGAGCGCGACGGGCACGTCCGAGCCGTCGGAGGACTCGAAGAGCGCCTCCGGGTCGAAGTCCGTGCCCAGGGCCAGTGCGGCCGAGTCACCGAACAGCGTCTCGATGTCGTCCGGGATCGTCAGCCCGGTCTGGGTCTCGAGCTCGTCCACCATGTCGTCGAGAGTGAGGTCCTCGCCGAGGCCGGCGACGTACGGCTGGTACATCTCGAGGAGGTCGGCGAACCAGCCCTCGCTGAAGCCCACGCCGATCGCGGCCGCCGTGTCCTCGGGCAGGCTCGTGATGGTGTCGCCGCCGGCGTCGCTGGCGAGCAGGTTGCTGCCGGCCACGTCGCCGTCACTGGCGAACTCCATCTCGATGGAGCCGTCGTCGAACCGCAGGACACCGGCCATGCCCTTGAAGTCCTCGAGCGTCTGCTTGAGCTCGTCGCTGACCATCGACTGGCTGCTGTCGACCTCGCCCTCGTAGCCGCCCTCGCTGTCGCACGAGTCGACGCCACCGGCGTCGTCGTCGCCCGGCAGCGTCTCCTCGCCCGGCGGCAGGACCGGCTCGGCGATCGCACAGTCGACGTCGCTCACGCCCAGGGCACCGAACGGGAACCCGAACAGGTCGTCGGCGTGCTCGGCCAGGTAGTCGCCGAGCGCGGGGGCGGCGTACATGGTGAGCACGCCGGAGTCGCCGGCCTCGCCGACCCACTTCTGGAAGTCCTCGTCGTCGGCGAGGGAGCCCTCGGCAGCGTCGTCGGTGACGGTCTCGGCGATCTTGTCGGTCTGGGCGATCACCGCCCAGTCGCCCTCGATGGACCAGCCGCCCTCGGCGTCGCCGCCCTCCCCCGCGGCACAGTCCTTGATCGCCTGCATGCCCTTGCCTGCGGCGTCGGCGTCCTTGACCTGCAGCACGAAGACCGGGTCGGGGGTCTCGCCGCCGGAGTCCACGGCGGCGACGGCGGCACGGTCACCCAGCCACGGCTCGACGTCGTCCTCGAAGTCGAGTCCGGCGCAGTCGAGCTCACCTTGGATCTCGTCGAAGATCGCCTTGCGGATGTCGTCGTCGGTGTCGATGCCGACCTCGTCCTCGAACGCCGGGAACTTGTTGAGCGTCCGCAGCGCCTCGATCTTCTGGCCACCGCTGGGGTCGAGGTCGACCGACAGGTAGGCGAGCGTGCTGGCCGGCAGCGCCTCGGCCGGCTGGGGGCCCGTCGCGAGGAAGGACACCGCTGCCCAGGCACCCACGCCGACGGCGGCGAGCCCGACGACGCCGCCACCGACGAGCAGGCCCTTGCGGAGCCCTCCTCGTCCACCCGGGTGTGGAGCCGGGTCGATCGGGCGGCCGCCGCCGCTGTCGAGGTACTCGGCGGACCCGGGGGGCGGC
>NZ_JAEMSS010000147.1 GCF_016462705.1 Nocardioides sp.
GGCCTCTACGGGGTCGGGATCGGGGGCCTGTTCGCCGGGGAGTCGATGTTCCACCGGGAGCGGGACGCCTCGAAGGTCGCCCTGGTCGGGCTCGTCGACCTGCTGTCCGACGCCCATGCCGAGGACCGGCTGCTCGACGTGCAGTGGGTGACGCCGCACCTGGCGACCCTGGGTGCCGTCGAGATCTCCCGGGACGACTACCTGGACCGGCTCGCGGTGGCGATGTCCGTGCCGGAGGCCGCGTGGTCTGCCGGCTCGGGGCGTCAGAACACCAGCGGCGGCTGACCGGTCTCGCTCACCAGGTCCCGGCCTGCTGCCTGCCAGTCGAGCAGCCCGCCGTCGAGGTTGACGGCGTCGCGGCCCTGCTGGACCAGCCACCCGGTGACCTGCGCGGACCGGCCGCCGACCTTGCACACGACGAGGACCTGGGCGTTGGGCACCTCGCCGAGACGCTCGGGGAGCTCGTTCATCGGGATGTGCTGCGAGCCCTCGATGTGGCCGTGCGCCCACTCCACGGGCTCGCGGACGTCGAGGACCGCGAGCCCCTCGGGCAGCGGGTCGGGGACGCCGTCGATCGAGACGGTGGGGATGCCGGTCACCCGGCCAGCCTACGAGGCGAGGACGGGTCGGCCCGGGCGAGGTCGGCCGCGGTGCCGAGGAGGATGCGGATGCCGGGAGCGTCCCTGTTGCGGGCGACCGCGTGGTACGTGGCGGTCGCGGCGGACCTGGGCAGCGACACGGTCCGAAGGAGCGGCCGCACGGAGTCGTCGAGGTGCGTCGCGTCCACCAGGGCCCCGCCGTGGCCGGCCAGGACCTGGTCGACCAGGTCCTCGAGGTGGGCGACGAACCGGAGTGGTGCCTCGACCGGCATGCCCCGCCCTGCGCAGGTCGCTCGGGTCGGGCGGACGCACGACGGCGGCGTCGCGGACGTCGGGGACGAGCAGACCTCCCAGACCGACCGCGGAGGTGGTCCTCAACGTCGTCAGGACGCTCAGGCGGACCGGGGGCAGCGCGACGGACGCATGACCCGCGGGGATCAGCGCCTCGGGAAGGAGCGCGACGTCGAGGCTCCCTTCGAGCAGACCCACGCGGTGCTCGGCAGCCGGGCCCAGCCGAGGAACCACGCACAGGTCCGCACCCAGGGTCACCAGTCGGCTGCTCATCCGCCGCATCACGGGGCGCAGCACGGCCGGGAAGCCCACCGTCACGCTGGTCGCGTTCGCGCCCGAGCGTTCGCGGGCGAGGTTCTGCAGGGTCTGGGCGCGCTCGACCAGGGCACGGATGTGGGGCATCATCGCCGCTCCGGCCGGCGTCGGCCGTACGCCTCTGCTGCTGCGGTCGAACAGCTGCACGCCGTACTCGCGCTCGAGACGCTTGAGCGCCTGTGACACCGCGGGCTGGGTGAGGTGGGCGCGGGAGGCGGCCCGCCCGAAGTGTTGCTCCTCCGCGAGCAGCAGGCAGGTCTTCAGGTCGTTGAGGTTCATCGCACCGTCTCGTCGTGGTCGGGACCGCGGCAACGTAGGCAGCGAGCCTGACGATGGGCTTCCCGTCGGCTGAGCATCCGCGATGGGGATGGTGCCCGGCGTGGCCGCCGATGAGCACGGAGGCCACGCGCGAGTCGCTTCCTGCATAGGAGGACAACCGTCGGTTATCCAACCCTCCGACGGGACGACGGTGGCCCGCAGGCCGACGATCCTGGGGCCACCTGATCCCGACCCTCCAGGAGGAGAGCCCCATGACCAGCACCTTCGACGGCGCAGCGTCCACCAGCAGCACCGGTCCCGTGCGTGTCCCGTTCCCCATCGCGGCAGCGGTGGGGGCGGCGTCCGTGGGCGTGATCGGACTGCTGCTGCCGTGGGCCGCTATCGACGGCGACCTCACGGCCGGCGACTCGTCCGAGGCGATGAACGGTTTCGGTGAGGACTTCTTCGGACCTGTGGTTCTCGCGTCACTCATCGTGGGCGTCGCCGGAGTGGTCGCGGCTGTCAAGGCCCGATTCGTGGCCATCGCAACCCTGCTGAGCGCCGCCGTCGTGGTGCTGCTGGCGGTGGCGGGGAACGCCAAGGTCGGACGGACCCAGGACGCCGCGGACGCGCTCATCGGAGCAGGTGGTGGGGACGCGGTGTCCACCGGGCTCGGGGTCTGGGTCACGCTCGCGTCCGGCTTGGCCCTCTTCGCGTCCGGCGTGCTGGCCCTGCGCCGGAGTCGCTGACCGCGCCGGGGCGAACGGGACCGCAGGAGCAGGAGTCACTGCGCATGGTCGACCACCCTGGTCGCTCCCTCCTCATGATCGCCTTCGGCACTCGTGGTGACGTCGACCCCACGCTCGAGCTCGCCGCCGGCGTGAGACACCGCGGCGTCGCCGTCCGGCTCGCCGTCCCCAGCGATTTCGTCGGCGCCGTCGAGGCCCGCGGGCTGGCGAGTGTCGACCTCGGCGTGTCGACCACCGAGATGCTCGGCAGCGACGTCGGGCGGCGCTGGGTCGAGGGCAGCCACCGCAGCCCACGGGTGGCCCTCGCGCTGCTGCGGAGCATGTTCAACGAGTTCGGGCCCCGCGTCGCGGAGGCGACCCTCGCCGAGCACCGGCCGGACGAGGCCGTCGCCAGCAACGTCCTGACCTTCGGCATCGGCGCGGCCCTCGCGGAGGCCCGGCAGGTCCCGCACCTGCAGCTGCTCCTCGCCCCGATCACGCCGACGTCCCTCGCCGAGGCGAGCGCGGCGCCCTTCCACACCGGGACCAAGGCACTCGATCTGGCGGTGGGTCGCCTGGGCCTGCGCGCGGTCCACTGGGCGGGCGCCGAGCCGGTCAACAGCCTCCGCAGCAGCCTGGCCCTGCCACGCTGGCGCACCCGCCACCACGTCGCGAGGTGGATGGAGACCCCTGTCGTCTACGGCTTCAGCCGGCACGTCGTGCCGGTGGACCCGGAGTGGCCGGACAGCACCGTGGTCACGGGCTACTGGTGGGGGGACGAGCGGACACCCAGCACACCGCCCGCCGTTCTCGGCGACTTCCTGTCCTCCGCGCCGAGGCCCGTCTACGTCGGCTTCGGGAGCATGCTCGGAGGACTCGATGCCGAGGCGGCGGTCCAGGTCGCGTGCGAGGCGATCGTCCGCGCGGGTGTTCACGGCGTCGTGGCGCGGCCCGGCGACGCCCGCGTCACGCCGGACGGTCGCGTCTGCCTCGTCGGAGACGTCGACCACGCGTGGCTCTTCCCGCGGATGAGCGCCGTGGTTCACCACGGGGGTGCGGGCACGACCGCGCAAGCCATCCGCGCCGGGGTGCCGTCGACCGCCGTCCCGCGGCTCGGTGACCAGCCCTACTGGGGACGTCGGCTGGCCGAGCTCGGTGTGGGCATGCCACCGCTCCCGCCCGGCAAGCTGGACGCGGCGTCGCTGGCAGAGGTCATCGTCGGCATGCTGGACGAGTCCATGTCGAACAGGGCGTCCCGGCTCGCCTCACTCGTGCGGGGTGAGGACGGTGTCGGACGCGCCACGGACGCCGTCGTGGACCTGCTCCGACAGGGGCGGTGCTGACCCGAGCCCTGGATCGAGGCCCTGGGGCCGACGCGACCGCGACCCCTACTTCAGGAACTTGCTGGTCCGCCGGTCCGCGAGCGGCTTGCCGCCGGTCTGGCAGGTCGCGCAGTACTGGAGGCTCGAGTCGGCGAAGGACACCTCGCGGACGACGTCGCCGCACACCGGGCAGGTCTCACCGGTGCGGCCGTGCACGGCGAGGTGGGACTTCTTCTCGCCCTTGAGCTCGCTCGCAGCCAGGCCGCGGGAGCGCTCGACCGCGTCGCCGAGCGTGACCCGGATGGCGTCGTACAGGACCACGAGCTCGCTGTCGTCGTCGCCCTCGACGAGGGTGGAGGCCGGCTTGAACGGCGACATCCGGGCCGCGTGCAGGATCTCGTCGGAGTAGGCGTTGCCGATGCCGGCGATCGTGCCCTGGTGGCGGAGCACCCCCTTGAGCTGCTTGCGGCCCTCGGCCGTGAGGATGTCGCGCAGGCGCTCGAGGGTGAAGTCGTCGGTCAGTGGGTCCGGACCCAGGCTGGCGATCCCCGGCACGTCCTGCGGGTCGCGGACGACGTAGATCGCGAGCCGCTTCTTGGTGCCGGCCTCGGTGATGTCCAGCCCGGACTGGTCCTCCAGCACGACCCGGGCCGCCAGCGGGTTGCGGCCGCTCGGCTTGGGCGGGAGCGTCGGCACCTCGTCCTTCCAACGCACCCAGCCACCGCGCGCCAGGTGCATGACCAGGTGCAGCCCGGCGACGCTGATGTCGAGGAACTTCCCGTGCCGGGTCACCCCCTCGACCAGCCCGCCCTCCAGCGCCCGCAGCGGCGGGTCGAAGGTCTTGAGCGCGCTGAACGTCGCCAGGTGCACAGTCTGGATCGCGTGCCCGGACAGCCGGCCCTCCAGGTCGAGGGCCAGCGCTTCGACCTCGGGCAGCTCCGGCACGCCCGCCAGTCTATGTAGCGCCGCCCCCGTGACCGGGTGACAGATTTCCGGTCCAGGAGCATCATGGACAGATGGCGGACACCGCGCCCCTCCCGGCCGCGGCGTCGATCTTCCTCGACGCGCGAGGCGCCGACCGCGCGCTCCGGGTGTCCTGGCACAGCGAGGCCGACCTGGTGGTGCTCTCGATGTGGCGGGAGAACGTCTGCGTCGGCTCGTTCCGCCTCGCCATCGACGAGGTGCCCGACCTGATCGGCTTCCTGTCGGCGGGTCTCGGGTCGGCGTACGCCGGGGCGCGCGCGGCGCGGTCCGCCTGACGCTCGGCCCGGGGGAGCGGTGAGCCAGGGCCCGTTCCTGCGCCGGAAACGGGCGCGCACGCACCGCCTCGTCCGCCGCGCCACGCCCGAAATCTAAGGAATCGCCTAGACACCCCGATACCGTCCGAGCGTGGACCCGATCCGGAACCCGTACGCCCCGGGAGCGGGCCAGCGCCCGCCCGAGCTGGCCGGCCGCGACGAGCAGCTGCGCGCCTTCGACGTCGTCCTGGAGCGGGTCGCCCACCACCGGCCCGAGCGGAGCCTGGTGCTCACCGGGCTGCGTGGCGTCGGCAAGACCGTGCTGCTCAACGCGTTGCGCAGCCAGGCTGTGCGCCGGGGCTGGGGGACCGGCAAGCTCGAGGCTCGGCCCGACCAGCGGCTCCGCCGGCCGCTGGCCGGCGCGCTGCACCAGGCCGTCCGCGAGCTCGGCCACCCGCAGCAGGACGAGTCCGACCACCTCCTGGGGGTGCTCCGGGCCTTCGCCGAGCGCGACGCCGCCGACGCCAAGCTCCGGGACCGCTGGAGCTCGGGCATCGACGCCCCCGCGGTCCGTGGGAGGGCCGACTCCGGTGACATCGAGATCGACCTGGTCGAGCTGCTGTCCGACCTGGGTGGCCTGGCCGCCGACACCGGCAAGGGCGTCGCGGTCTTCGTCGACGAGATGCAGGACCTCGGGCCGGACGACGTCTCGGCACTGTGCGCCGCGTGCCACGAGATCGGTCAGGTGGGTCTGCCGGTGATCGTCGTCGGCGCCGGGCTCCCGCACCTGCCGGCGGTCCTCAGCGCCAGCAAGTCCTACTCGGAGCGGCTGTTCTCCTACCAGCGCATCGACCGGCTGACCCGCGAGGAGGCCGACCGCGCCCTGACCGCCCCCGCGCAGAGCGAGGACGCGACGTACGACGACGACGCCCTCGCGGCGCTGTACGACGCGACCGGGGGCTACCCGTACTTCGTCCAGGCCTACGGCAAGACGGTCTGGGACCTGGCCCCGCGGTCGCCGATCACCGCGGCCGACGTCGCCGTCGCCGCCCCCGAGGCCGAGCGCGAGCTCGCGGTGGGCTTCTTCGGCAGCCGCTACGAGCGGGCGACGCCGGGGGAGCGCGACTACCTGCGGGCGATGGCGGACGCGGCGAGCGTGCTGCCCGACGAGGCCACGGACCCGGTCGGGTCGGTGGCGACGGCCGACGTCGCGGCACACCTCGGGAAGAAGCCGCAGTCCCTCTCGCCGGCGCGGGACGCCCTGCTCAAGAAGGGCCTGATCTACTCCGGGGAGCGCGGCCGGATCGCGTTCACGGTGCCGCACTTCGGCAGGTACCTGCGCCAGCAGGCCTGACGACGATCGCGCATCCCTATGCTCGGGGCATGCAGGTCGCCCCGCTCGGTCACGACGAGAACGTCATCGGTGCGGCGGCGCTGCTGGTGGCCGACCGGATGCGGCAGGCCGTCGAGCCGCTGGCCGGCACCTCCGGCGCTTCGGCGGCGGCGCTGACGGCGCTGCTGGCCTGGGCGGACGGCGCGCCCGTCGACGCGCTCGCCGCAGGACTGCGGCTCAGCCACTCGCGGGCCGTGCGGGTGGTGGACGCGCTGGAGCGTGAGGGCCTCGCCGTGCGCGGCCCGGACCGGACCGACGGGCGCCGGGCGCTGGTCCACCTGACCAAGCAGGGTCGCGCCGCGGCCGCCCGGGTGCTCGACGCCCGGGCCGGCGCCGTGCGCGAGGTGCTGGCATCGCTGGACGCCGACGGACGCCGGGCGCTGGCGGCGGCGGCCGAGGCGATCCTGGAGGACGCGGCCGACAGCCGTGCCGAGGCGCGGGCGATCTGCCGGCTCTGCGACGCGGTGGCCTGCGGTCACCCCACGGGCGGCTGCCCGGCGACGGCCGGCGCCGACTCCCGCGAGCGCCCCTGACCTGCGCGGCCGGGCCCCGGGCTCAGTCCAGGGCGTCGACCGCCTGCCGGGTGCTGCGGGACAGGGACTCCCAGACCGCGCGCAGGGCGGTGGCGGCGACCTCCGGGTCCTGTGCGGCCAGGGTGAGGTTGGCCGTGACCGGGCCGTCCGCAGCGCTGAGCGTGGCGTAGTAGCCCTCCTCGGTCGGCCGCCGGCAGGTCGACGCGTCCAGCACGTCGTAGCCGTCGACGTCGATCTCGAGCGGCTCACGAGGACCGGCGCAGACCCAGTAGTCCGCCAGTCGCTCAGCAGAGGCCCGCGCGGCGTCCTCCGACCCGAACACGTCCAGGCCCGCGCCCCAGGCGCCGACGGCCCCGTCGTCGAGGACGTAGTAGACGTCCCAGGACCGGCCGGCCAGCAGCCCGTCCTCGGCCGAGGCGACGCCGTCGATCGGCTTGCCGAAGTCGAAGCTGCCGAGGTCGAACGACGCACTGGCCGGGCGCTCGAGGTCGTCCAGCACTCGCTCGGCCTGCTCGGTCGTCGGGGACGGCGGGGGAGCGTCGCTGCACGCCCACAGGACCAGGGCAGCACCGAGGACCAGCACGGGGGAGCGCCAGGCAGCCATGGACCCAGACTATGTGCTTCGCGCATACAGATGCGACCCCAGCGAGACCCGCCGGACGGTGGTCGACCACGACGAGGACGACCGTGATCGGCCATGATTCTGGTCATGACCGCCGAGGCGCCGGTCCGGCCGCAGGTGGTCGCGCACCGGGGTGCCAGCTACGAGAACGCCGAGCACACCCTGGGGGCCTACGTGGCCGCGCTCGACGCCGGCGCCGAGGGCCTCGAGTGCGACGTCCGCCTGACCGCGGACGGCCACCTGGTGTGCGTGCACGACCGCGACCTGCGCCGTACCGCCGGCCGCCGGGACGCCATCTCGACGCTGGACCTCGCGGACCTCGAGCGGCTCGACGTCGCGTCCTGGAAGAACCCGTGGGCGGACCTCGACGACGAGGCACCGATCCGCGACGAGTCGCTCGACCGGGTGCTGACGCTGCGCAAGCTGCTCGAGACCGCCGCGGACTACCACCGCCGGGTCGAGCTGGCCATCGAGACCAAGCACCCGACCCGCTACGGCGGGCTGGTCGAGAAGCGGCTGGTCGAGACCCTGCGCGACTTCGGCTGGCACCGCGAGGGCACGCCGGTGCGGGTCATGAGCTTCAGCCTCACCGCCTTGAGCCGGGTCGACCAGATGGCGCCGGAGGTGCCTCTGGTGATGCTGCTGGACAAGAGCGCCATGTGGCCGGTCCTGCGCCGGATGATCGGCAAGGACTGGCTGGTCGGCCCCGGCATCGACCTGCTGCGCGAGGAGCCGGAGCTCGCCCGCCGGATCCACCGCCGCGGCCACGACATCCACGTCTGGACGGTCAACACCGAGGAGGACCTGCGGCTCTGCCTCGACCTCGGGGTCACGGCCGTCATCAGCGACCGGCCGGCACTCATGCTGCACCTGCTCGACGGCGCCCCCGGCGACGAGGACCGGGCCCGGTAGCTCCAGACTGGGCCCATGGCGAAGAAGTCCCGCACCAAGGCCCGTGACAGCAGCACGTCGGACAGCTCGCCCGCGGAGGGCGCCGTGGGTCCGCGGCAGCCGTGCCCGTGCGGGTCCGGCAAGCGCTACAAGGCCTGCCACGGCGCGGGCGCGGGCGCGCCGACGGCGTACGTCGCCCGGCCGTTCGAGGGACTGCCCTCGGAGTGCGACGTGATCGCGCTCCGCGAGCTGGTGCCTGCCGCCACGGCACCGCTGACGGTCACGGGCACCGACAAGAACGTCCTGCTGGCGTCGCTGCTGCCCATGGCCGCGCCCGCGATGGTGCGCGACAGCGGCGACATCTGGCTGGGCCTGCAGGTGCAGCACAACTTCGGCGACCCGGCCCGGGACCTCGGGGCGGTGCTGAGCCTGGCCCTCGAGGCCGAGCCAGGCGTCGTCGGCCTGACCGACCCGCCCGGCGACGGACCCCGTCTCCAGGACCTCGTGGAGGGCGACCGGCTCGACGTGACCGTGCACGAGGGCTTCGACTTCTGGATGGCCGACGTGGAGGACGACGGGTCCTTCGCGTCGGCCCTCGAGGCGGCCAACGGCGCGGCCTCGCCGACCTCCCGGCTCACCCAGGTCGAGGCGGCGTACTGGACCGACGTCTCCACCAAGGAGCACCTGCGGTGGGTGATGCCCGAGCCCGAGGACCAGCTGCTCGACGCGCTGTCGCGCCTGCACGCCGCCGGCCGGGACCAGCTCGTCGAGGGGGGCCGGCTGGTCGGGATGTTCCGGGCCCACGGCCTGCTCACCCCGGTCTGGGACCTGCCGCTCGGTACCGGCCCCGAGGCGCTCGAGGACCCGGCCACCGACTTCGCCGCCGCCCTCGCCGAGGCGCTGGCCGACGACTCGCCGCTGACCACCGAGCAGCGCGCGGCCCGCTCCGGCCTGGCGAACCGGCAGGTCACGATCCGCTGATCTCCGGCGACTGATCCCCGAGGGCGGGGCCGCCCGCGGCTACGCTCTCGCGAGGGTGGTCGCGGAGGGGGACGTCGGTGACGGAAGCGGGGATGAGGCTTCCCGCCGCTCCGGCGCGCGAGGCCGAGTACGGCCACGACGCGCTGGTCGTGTGCGACAACCTGGTCCGGATCTACCAGGCCGAGGGCATCGAGGTGCAGGCCCTGCAGGGCCTAGACCTGCTGGTCCACGAGGGCGAGATGGTCGCGCTCGTCGGAGCCTCCGGGTCGGGCAAGTCCACGCTGCTCCAGGTGCTCGCCGGCCTCGACGCGCCCACCGCCGGCCGGGCCCGGGTCGCGGGTCAGGACCTGGCTGACATGTCGCGGTCCGACCGGGTGCGCTACCGCAGGCACGTCGTCGGCTTCGTCCGGCAGCAGACCGCCCGCAACCTGCTGCCGTACCTCACCGCCAGCCAGGTCGTGGACCTGCCGATGGCGATCGCGGGCGTCCCGCGGGCCCAGCGGCGGACCCGCACCGCGGAGCTCCTCGAGAGCGTCGGGGTGGCCCACTGCGCCGGGCGCCGCCCGGACCAGATGTCGGGAGGGGAGCAGCAACGCGTGGCGATCTGCGTCGCCCTGGCCAACCGGCCGCGGGTGCTGCTGGCCGACGAGCCGACCGGCGAGCTCGACAGCGAGACGGCCCAGGAGGTGTTCGCCGCCCTGCGCACCGCCAACCACGACCTCGGGGCCACCGTCGTGGTCGTCACCCACGACGCCGCGGTCAGCGGCCAGGTGGCGCGCACCGTGGCCATCCGCGACGGGCGGACCAGCAGCGAGGTGCTGCGCAGCGGCGTGGGACCGGGTGACGTGCACGCCGAGGGCACGGCGGAGGAGTACGCCGTCATGGACCGGGCCGGCCGCGTCCAGGTGCCGCGGGAGTTCCGCGAGGCTCTCGCCCTCACCAGGCGGGTCCGGCTCGCGCTCACCGACGACCACGTCGAGATCCGGTCCGACCGCGACGAGGACGGATGACCGCCGCGGGCGCGATGGTGGCGGTCCGGGCCCTGACCCGGACCTACGGCACCGGCCCGGGCACCGTGCACGCCCTGCGGGAGGCGACGTTCGAGGTGGCTCCGGGCGAGATGGTCGCGCTGGTGGGGCGTTCCGGGTCGGGCAAGACGACGCTGCTCAACCTCCTCGGCGGGCTGGACCGGCCCGACACCGGGACCGTGCACGTCGACGGCACCGACGTCACCGCCCTCGACGACGACGGCCTGAGCCGGCTGCGCCGCGACACCGTGTCCTACGTCTTCCAGACGTTCGGGCTCATCCCGACGCTGACGGCGGCGGAGAACGTCGGGGTCCCCCTGCGGCTGCGGCGCGAGCCGACGGGGGGGCGGGACCGGAGGGTGGACCTTCTGCTCGAGCTCGTGGGCCTGCACGACCACGCCCGGCAACGGCCCGCGGAGCTCTCCGGTGGTCAGCAGCAGCGAGTGGCCATCGCCCGGGCCCTGGCCGGGTCGCCCCGACTGCTGGTCGCCGACGAGCCCACCGGGCAGCTCGACGCGGAGACCGGGCTGGCCGTGATGGCCCTGCTGCGGGCGATCGGTGCCAGCCGGCGCCAGGTGGCCCGCTCGGTGC
>NZ_JAEMSS010000296.1 GCF_016462705.1 Nocardioides sp.
CCGCCGCACCCGCCACCAGCCGCTCCACCCCAGATCCCCGCATCCGACAACCCGAGAGAGACGATGCCGTCCTTGCTCGAGAGTGCCCGCTCGATGGTCACCCGTGGCTCCGACCTCGGCACCCGCATCGAGGCGCTGGAGGTGGCGATCCGCGCGGCCCGAGGTCGGCTCGACGAGTCCGTGGTCGCCGAGGCCGAGGAGTTCGTCGACCGCGCGGCCGCCCGGCTGCGGCTCTCGGCCGACCACACCGTCGTGGCGATCGCGGGCGCGACCGGGTCGGGCAAGTCCTCGACGTTCAACGCGCTGACCGGTCTCGAGCTCTCCGCGGTCGGCGTACGCCGCCCCACGACCTCGTGGGCGACGGCGTGCGTCTGGGGCTCCGAGGGCGCCACCGAGCTGCTCGAGTGGCTCGGCATCCCGCCGCGGCACCAGACGACCCGGGACTCGATGCTCGACGCCCACCTGGACCGGGGCAAGGGCAACCCCGACAAGGAGATGGAGGGCGTCGTCCTCCTCGACCTGCCCGACCACGACTCCACGGAGGTGGGGCACCACCTCGAGGTCGACCGGCTGGTGGCTCTCGCCGACCTCCTGATCTGGGTGCTCGACCCGCAGAAGTACGCCGACGCCGCGGTCCACGACCGCTACCTCGCGCCGTTCGCCACCCATGCCGGCGTCATGGTGATCGTCCTCAACCACATCGACACCGTGCCCGAGGACCGGCGGGACGCGATGCTCGACGACGTCCGGCGGCTGTTGGCCGACGACGGGCTCGCCGACGTCCCGGTCTTCGCGACCAGTGCGCGTCACGGGGACGGCATCGCCGAGCTGCGGGCGGAGATCTCGCGCCGGGTGGCCGACAAGCGGTCGACCCGGCTGCGCCTCGAGGCGGACCTGCGGGCCGTCGCCGCCCGGCTCAACGAGGAGTGCGGGACCGGCAAGCCGCGCTCGCTGGCCAAGCAGCGGGTCGAGGCGCTGGAGGACGCGCTCGCCGACGCCGCCGGCGTGCCCACCGTGGTGGCGGCGATCGAGCGCTCCACCCGGCTGCGCGCCGGCCAGGCGACGGGCTGGCCGCTCGTCGCGTGGCTCGGTCGGCTCCGCCCCGATCCGCTCAAGCGCCTGCATCTCGACCTGGGGGCGGCGGGCAGGCAGCTGACCTCACGGTCGCGCACGTCGGTGCCCGAGGCCACGCCCGTGCAGCGGGCCAAGGTCGACAGCGAGGTCCGCGAGCTCGCCGACGACGTCTCGGCCGGCATGACCCCACCGTGGGCCGACGCAGTCCGGCGCGCGTCGGTGTCCCGGCTCCCGGAGGTGACCGACCGGTTGGACCTGGCCATCGCCGAGACCGATCTCGGTGTGGCCCGGCTACCGGTGTGGGCCGGGATCGTGCGGGTCGTCCAGTGGCTGCTCATCCTCACCGCGATCGTGGGTGGGATCTGGTCGGTCGCGATGGCGGCGTCCGGGACGCTGGGCTCCTCGGCGGTGCCGAAGGTCGCCGGGATCTCCCTCCCGCTGGTGCTGCTGCTGGGTGGTGTCGGCGCCGGGGTGCTGGTGGCGCTCGTGTGCCGGCTGCTCGTCGCGGCGACCGCCAGGTCCCGGGCCAGGTCCGCGGACCGACGGCTCCGCGAGGCGGTCGAGCAGGTGTCGGCGGAGCTGGTGGTCGCACCGGTCGCTGCCGAGCTGGACGCGTTCCGCACCGTGCGCAACGCGCTCACCACGGCGCTCAGGTAGCACCTCCGAGCCGGAACCGGTCCACAGCCGCGCGGTGCAGGCGGCTGTCCACAGGGGCGGCCGGCCGGTCCGTCCCGGGTCGGTGCCCACGTCGAGTCTCGGTCTCGTGCCGTCCCACGGGGGACGGCCGGATGGAGAGGAGACAGCGGGTGAACGACACACTCGTGACGTTGCAGGGCAACCTCGGCGGGCCGGTCAAGCTGCGCGTGGCCGGCGACTCGGTGGTCGCGAGCTTCCGCCTCGGCTGCACCCCCCGGCGCTACCAGAAGGGGAGCGGCACCTGGTCCGACGACGAGACCCAGTGGTTCACGATCAACGCCTGGCGGACCCTGGGCGACAACTGCGCCGCATCGCTGCGCACCGGCGATGCGGTCATCGTGAGCGGACGGATGTCGCTCAACACCTGGGTCAACGCCGACGGTGTCGAGCAGCAGACCTGGGAGGTCCACGCCACCGCCGTCGGCCACGACCTCAACCGGGGCATCAGCCGGTTCGTCCGGCCGGCTCGGCCCGATGCGCCACCGGACGCCGAACCGCCCAGCGACGTGGAGGCGCCCCCCGATCCCGCCGAGGTGGCCGCGTGAGCCCGTTCAGCCCGCGGGCGCGTAGTCCGTCCACGCCGGGTCCTGGGCCAGCGCGACCAGCTGGTCGGTGGTCAGCGGGGGAGCGGATGCGGTCCGCGAGCGTCTGGCCGGGGACCTGCGCGGTGGTGGTCGTGTTGCCCTCGACGTCCGTGGTGGTGACGGCGTCGGGCAGCGGCCCGGTGGGGTCCGGCGGGATGAGCAGCACCTGGAACGCGCCGGGACCGGTGTCTGCCTCCGCGCCGTGCTGGGAGGTCGTCAGCAGGTAGGCGCTGCGGAACAGCTGGCTCGACCGGGCCGCCATGAACTCGGCGAACGCCGCATCGGTGTCACGCGCCTGGCCTCCTGTGTCGGTGTGGGCGGGTCAACCGTAGAGACGCCGTGGCCCCCGAATCGGTCTCACGCCTGTTCCCACCTAGGCTTGCCGACCATGGCTGAGTACGTGTTCACCCTGCGCAACGTGCGCAAGGCCCATGGCGACAAGGTCGTCCTCGACAACGT
>NZ_JAEMSS010000014.1 GCF_016462705.1 Nocardioides sp.
GAGATCGGCAAGAACGGCTACCTCGGCATCAACATCCCCGAGGAGTACGGCGGCGGGGGCGGCGGGATCGGTGACATCGCCGCGGTCTGCGAGGAGCTGGCCGCCCAGGGCTGCCCGCTGCTGCTCATGGTCGTGAGCCCGGCCATCTGCGGGACGATCATCAGCCGCTACGGGACCGAGGAGCAGAAGCAGCGCTGGCTGCCCGGGATCTGCGACGGCACCGGGACGATGGCCTTCGCGATCACCGAGCCGGACGCCGGGACCAACACCCACAACATCACCACCACCGCCCGCCGGGACGGCGACGAGTGGGTGCTCAACGGCCGCAAGATCTACATCTCCGGTGTCGACGAGGCCGACAACGTGCTCGTCGTCGCCCGCGCCGAGGACCGCCCGGTCAGTGAAGGGGGGACCGGCAAGGTCAAGCCGGTCCTGTTCGTGGTGCCCACGGACGCGGCGGGCTTCGAGGCCAAGGCGATCCCGATGGAGATCGTCAGCCCCGAGCTGCAGTTCACGGTGTTCCTCGACGACGTCCGGCTGCCCGCCGACGCGATCGTCGGCGACGAGGACGGCGGCCTGGTGCAGCTGTTCGCCGGCCTCAACCCGGAGCGGATCATGGCGGCGTCGTTCTCGACCGGGCTGGCCCGGTTCGCCCTCGGCAAGGCAGCGCAGTACGCCAAGGAGCGGGTCGTCTTCAAGGACGCGATCGGTTCGCACCAGGCGATCGCCCACCCGCTGGCGCAGAGCCACATCGAGATCGAGATGGCCCGGCTGATGACGCAGAAGGCGGCGGCCCTCTACGACGCCGGTGACGACCTGGGGGCGGGCGAGGCGGCCAACATGGCGAAGTACGCCGCCGCCGAGGCCGCCTGTGACGCCGCGGACCGGGCCGTGCACACCCACGGTGGCAACGGGATCACCCAGGAGTACGGCATGGCCGGGCTGCTGGTCGCGACCCGGGCCGGCCGGATCGCTCCTGTCAGCCGGGAGATGATCCTCAACTTCGTGGCCATGCACTCCCTGGGGCTGCCCAAGTCCTACTGACCCGGCACGGCCCGTTCGGGCTATTCCCGCCGCGACCTGGTCGGCGCACCATCCGAGGATGAGTGAGCCCTACTGCGTCGACGTCGACTTCGCCGTCCTCCGGGACGCCGGCAACACCGCGCTCTCGCTGCTGGCCTGGGGCGACCGCGTGTCGGTCGTCGGCCGGACCGACTCCCGGCTCGAGGTCACGGTGCCGGCCTGGAGGACCGGGCCGGACGGGGCGCTGACCCGGTTCGAGCAGGCCGGCTTCCTGCAGCGGCGCACCCGGGTCGACGGCAGGACCCGGGACGTCGCAGTGCCGGTGGCGGACTCGAAGGTCCTGCAGGTCACGTTCGTGGACGTCCAGCAGGGCGACGCGACGCTGGTGCAGACGCCGGGCGGCAAGGTCGTCACCGTCGACGGTGGCGAGAACGTGATGTTCGCGCGGTTCCTGGCCAGCAGGTTCCCCGGCACGGGGGCCGACCGCCGGCAGACGATCGACGCCATGGTCGTCAGCCACGGCGACGCCGACCACTTCGGCGGGCTGCCCGAGATCCGCGAGTCCGAGACGAACAGCTCGCCGCGCAAGCGGTTCTTCGCGCAGCCGGTCCGCGTCTTCCACAACGGCCTCGTCAAGCGCCCGAGCAGCGTGCCCGAGCTGGAGGCCTTCGGGGCCACGAAGAAGTCCGGGTCGCGCACGGTGATCACCGGCCTCGAGACCGATCTGACGGCCGTCCCGGCGAGCACGATGAACAAGTTCTTCCAGGCCTGGCGGCGCGCCCTGACCGGGTGGCAGGAGGACGGCGGTCCGATCGAGTTCCGCAGGCTGGCCCGGGGCTCCGACGACGCCTTCGACTTCCTGGCCCCCGAGGGCATCCGGGTCGAGGTCCTGGGCCCGATCCAGACCAGTGCCGGCGGCACCCCCGGGCTGGCGTACCTGCGCGCCCCCAAGCGTGGGGTCCCGATGGCCCACCTCGGCTACGAGCCGGGTTCGCTCAGCGCCTCGCACACGGTCAACGGCCACTCCATCGTGTTGCGGCTGACCTACGGCAACGTCCGGATGCTGTTCGCGGGCGACCTCAACAACCCGGTCGAGGAGGCGCTGGTCAAGGACCACGACACCGGCGCGCTCGACCTCACGTCCGAGGTGTTCAAGGTGCCGCACCACGGGTCCCACGAGTTCAGCGCGGAGTTCCTGCGCGCCGTCTCCCCGCTGGTCTCGGTCATCTCCTCCGGCGACGAGAACAGCCGCGTGGAGTACATCCATCCCCGGGCGACCCTGGTCAACAGCCTGGGCCGGTACTCCCGCGACGACGCGGGCCTCGTGTTCGTCACCGAGATGGTCGCGTTCTTCGAGACCGTCGGCTGGTCGACCCGGCAGGTGCCGCCGGGCAAGCCGGCCGGGCCGTCGTTCTTCGGCTTCCGGCGCTCGGCGTACGGCCTGGTCCGGGTGCGCACCGACGGCGAGCGGATGCTCGTGTTCACCGACTCCGGCAAGCGCGACATCAAGGAGGCCTACGCCTACGAGGTCGCGTCTCCCGGCACCGCCGTGCCGGTGCCGGTCCGCAAGGTCGGGTGACCGGGGGCCGTCGTCGCGAGGTCGGCTGCCGACCCCTCGGGTAGCGTCGGTACGTGGACTCCGGAAGCGCAGCCTTGAGGTCAGTCGCTCCGGACGTGGAGAAGGCGCTGAACACCCTCGTCGAGGTGCGGCCCTCGGGGGTCCACGACGAGCTGCTCGAGTCGCCGGCGGTCGCCAGGTTCGCCGAGCAGTTCGCGGCCGACGTCTCGGTCATCGACGACGGGCTGCGCGACGACTTCTCGCTCGCCACCGGCACGCACCAGTTCGACGTCGTCCAGATGGTGTGGATCGCCGACATGGCGCCGCGGGTGCGGTCGGCGCTCGACGCGCTGTTCGGTGCGTCGGACTGGCCCGAGCCTCCCCGCCGCTTCCCGGTGTCCAGCGTGTGGGCATCGGTCGAGGGCTTCATGACCTCCGTGGCCCGGCTGCGCGGTCTCGACCCCACCCTGACCGAGCTGGTCCGGCTGCGCGGTGCCCGGCAGCACGACTGCCGGCTCTGCTCGTCGCGGCGGTCCCAGGAGGCGATCGAGCAGGGCGCCGGCGACGCGGAGTTCGACGCGGTCGACCACTACGCGACCAGTGACCTCCCGGACGCCACCAAGGCGGCGCTGGCGCTCGTGGACGCGATGATCTGGACGCCCACCGCGATCCCCGACGACGTCGTCGCCGACGTACGCCGCCACCTCAGCGACGCCCAGGCCGTCGAGGTGGTCCTCGACGTGGCCCGCAACGCCGCCAACAAGATCGCCGTCGCCCTGCGCGCCGACACCCCCGAGGTGGACGAGGGCGTCCAGCTCTTCACGACCGACATGGACGGCACGCTGACCGTGGTCGCGTGAGCCGTCGCGGTTAGCCTCACCTCGTGGGGTTCGTCGACGCGCTCGACCGGACGCAGCGGCGACGGTCCTTCTTGGGGATACCCATCGGTGTCTTCTTCAAGTTCGTCGACGACCAGGGCCCCTACCTCGCGGCGATCGTCAGCTTCTACGCGACGCTGGCGGTCTTCCCCATCCTGCTGCTGGCCACCTCGATCTTCGGCTTCGTCCTGCAGGGCAACGACGACCTGCAGCGGCAGGTGCTCGACTCCGCGTTGACGACGTTCCCGATCATCGGCGAGGAGCTCGGCCGGCCCGACGGCCTGCAGGGCTCGACGACCGGCGTCGTGGTCGGCGTCCTCGCGGCCACGTACGGATCGCTGGGGCTCGGGCAGGCGCTGCAGAACGCGCTGAACGTCGCCTGGTCGGTGCCGCGGAACAACCGGCCGAACCCCGTCGCCCTGCGGTTCAAGAGCCTGCTGCTCCTGCTGACCCTCGGGATCTTCATGATCGCGATCACGGCCGTGTCCATCGCGGGAGCCGAGATCTTCGGCGACTCGATGTTGATCAGGTGGCTCATCCGGCTCGCCAACGTGACGCTGGTGGGGATCCTGCTGACCGTCGTCTTCCGCCTCGCGGCGGCCCGGCGGCACCACCTCGGCCGGGCGGCCCCCGGGGCGTTCACCGTGGCCGTGCTGTGGCTGGTTCTCCAGGAGGTCGGGCAGTACTACACGACCCAGGTGCTGGCCGGCACCAAGGGCATGGACGCGGCCTTCGGCCTGGTGCTCGGTCTCATCGGCATCATCTACGTCGCCTCGTTCATGGGCGTGATCGGCATCGAGGTCAACGTGGTGCTGGCCCGCAAGCTGTGGCCGCGCTCGCTGCGCACCCTCTTCGTCGACCGCCCGGAGCTCACCGACGCGGACCGCCGGGCCTACGCCAGCTATGCGCAGGCCCAGCGGCACAAGACGTCGGAGGAGGTCCAGGTCGCCTTCAAGGACCCGGAGACCGGTGAGCTGCTGATCCCCCACGAGCCGGGACGCAACGGCAGGAAGAGCGACTGACGTGGCTACGGTTCGAGGGTGCACCGCAAGAGACAGGAGTACCTCGGGGGTCGTGGAGAGCTGGTCGTCGTCGTGGACTGCTCGGACCTGGATCGGGCTGGTCGGTTCTGGACCCGGGCCTTGGGGTACGACGACGAGGGTGCCGAGAGCCAGCGGTACCGCACGCTGTTGCCCTCGGATGGAGTCGGCGTCGAGGTGCTGCTCCAGCGCGTCGACGACGTGAAGGTGACCAAGAACCGCGTGCACCTGGACATGCGGACCCGCGACCTGGAGGCCGAGGTGCAACGGGTGGTCGACCTCGGAGCCGAGCTGCTCACGACGGAACCGCTGTCGGAACACGGGTGGGACTGGCATGTCCTGGCCGACCCGGACGGGAACGAGTTCTGCGTGATCCAGCCTCCTCCCGACCACTGGGCCTAGCACCCGGCCCCATGGGCTCCGGCGGTCCTGAGGTGGTCCATACTTGGGGCGTGCCGGTCTCGTCAGAGGCTGGCTCCGCGGACGTGGTGTAGTTGCAGCACGCTTCCCTTCCAGGGAAGGGGTCGAGGTTCAAATCCTCGCGTCCGCTCCAAGAGCCCGGGGCCGTGCGGACCCGAAATCCAGAGGCGCGATGTCGGCCCCGCGACGTACCGTCCTGTACTTGTGACGGTCACTCGGGTCGAGAGCAGGCCGACGCCGACGGCCAGCCCCGACCCGGCGGCGGCGGCCGGCCGCGAGCCGGTCGACTGGCGGCGGGTACGCCGACCTCTGACCTACCTCTGCTTCTCCATGTCGATGCTCGGCGCGGTCTCCGCGGCGCTGGGATCGATGGTGGCCGGGCAGCTCGCGGAGGACGCCACGTCGAGGCTCCTGTGGCTGCTGGCGCTGTGCGTCGTCGGCGGCGCCGTGATGGACGCCGTCGCCAAGACCATGTGGGCGACCGTGTGCGACCGGGCCGAGGGCCGGCTCCGCTCCGACCTGCTCGACGCGGCCATGGCGCAGCCGCTGTCCGAGCTCTCCGAACAGGCGGTGGGGGAGATCCTCGACCGCATCGACGACGACACCTGGGAGGTCGGCCAGCTGATGCGGTGGGGCGTGTGGCAGGCCGCGCGCACCTTCCTCGCCTCGGGCCCGCTGTGGGTGGTCGCGACGCTCACCTGGTGGCCGGCGGTGTTCCTGTTCCCGCTGACCGCAGTGGTCACCTTCCTGGTCGTACGACGGCTGCTGCCGCAGGTCTCACAGCGCAAGGTCCTCGAGGAAGCGGCCTGGACCGACCACGCCGCCTCGACCGAGGAGGGTGTCGCGGCCCGCGACGACCTGCGCACGTCGCAGGGTCAGGCCCACGTCCTGCGCCGCAACGCCCAGCTCGCCGCGACCGTCCACCGCACCCTGGACGACGTGCTGGCCGTCGAGGTCAAGATCACCCGCCGGAGCGGCGGGCTGCTGCACGGGGCGCTGGCGGCCGTGGGGGTCGTGGGGATCGCCCTGGTCATGGCGGACGACCTGTCCACGGCGCGGCTGGTGACGCTGTTCCTGGTCACCACGATGTTCGTCGGCGGGGTCGACATGCTCGCCCGCCACCTGCCCGACCTCCAGGAGGGCTTCGGGGCGGTCCTCCGGCTGCGCGGGATGCTCGCCTCACCCGCCGAGCCGGTCGGTGGACTGCCGCTGCCGGACGGTCCCCTGGACGTGGAGTTCGCCCATCTCGACTTCGCCTACGACACCGGCACCTTCGCGCTGCGCGACGTCGACCTGCGCGTCCCTGCCGGGCACACGTGTGCGCTGGTCGGCCGCACCGGGTCGGGGAAGTCCACCTTGGCCTCCCTGCTCTCCCGCGCGGTCGAGCCGCCGCGCGGCTCCGTGCTCCTGGGCGGCATCGACGTCCGCGACCTCGACCTCCAGCAGCTGCGCGCGGCCGTCGGGGTCGTCACCCAGCGCACCGAGGTGCTGGCCGGCACGCTCGCCGAGAACATCACCCTCTTCGCCGACACGCCCCGCGCCGAGGTCGAGGCCGCGGTCGACGAGCTCGGCCTGACCGACTGGGTGGCGGGCCTGCCCGACGGTCTCGACACGGTGCTCGGGCCCGGCGGCACCAGCCTGTCCGCGGGCGAGGAGCAGCTGGTCGCGTTCGCGCGCCTGCTCGTCCGCGACGTCAGCGTCGTCGTCCTCGACGAGGCCACCGCGCGGATGGACCCGGTCACCGAGGCCCGGGTCGTCCGGGCCGCGGACCGGCTGATCTCCGGGCGCACCGGCATCCTGGTGGCACACCGGCTCTCGACGACGGAGCGCGCCGAGCAGGTCGCCGTCCTCGAGTCCGGCCGCGTGGTGCAGCAGGGCCCGCGCGCACGGTTGGCCCGCGAGGACGGCCCCTTCCGCACCCTGGTCGAGGCGGCCGCGCACGAGGCGGTCGTCGAGGAGCACCACCACCAGCAGTCCTCGATCGGGTCGGTCCGCCGGAGCACGACGCCGCCGCCGGCCCCCCAGCTGCAACCCACCCCGAGCCTGGCCCGGCAGGTCTTCCACACCATCCGCGTGCAGCCGCAGTGGGGGCTGCTCGGCGCGGTGCTGTTCCTGGTCTCGTCCCTGACCGGTGCCTTCGGCGCCCTCACCGGCTGGGTCTGGGGCCTCATCATCACCGACCTCCAGGCGGGGGTCGGGCCGGGACTCCTCGTGGTCGGGCTGGTCGTCTCGCTCGTCGCCAGCCCCCTGCTGCTGTCGCAGGCGTTCCGCACCTATCCCCACTGGTGGGTCGACGTGCGCCTGCGGGTGCGGGCGGCGGTGCTGCACGGGCAGACCGCCCAGCACCGGCTCGAGCGCACCCCGCCCGGCGAGGTCGTCGCCCGCACCATGGACGCCGACCGGCTGGCCCGCTACACCGACCGGTGGGTCGACTTCGTCAACGGCCTGCTGGTCGCGCTGATCACCGGGCTGATCGCGCAGAGCTGGCTGGCCGGGTCGGTGCTCCTCGCGGTGATGGTCGCGTCGGCGCTCGCCTCCACCCTGGGGCGCCGGGTCGCCGGTCGATCCGCCGCGGCCTCCTCGACGGCGCGGGCCAGGTTCGGCCAGTCGCTGGTCTCCGCGCTGGAGTCGGTGCGCACCGTCAAGCTCGCCGCGGCCACCCCGCAGGTGCACGCGCACCTGCGGCGGGTCGACGGCGGCCGGGTCGACGCGGCCGTCCGCGAGCACCGCGTGCAGGCGCTGCTCGACGGCGTCCCGGTCGTGATGGTCCAAGGCGGCGTCGTCGCCGCGTGGGGCGGCCTGCTGGCCGGTGAGTGGGGGCTGGCCACCGCGCTGCTGGTCGCCAACGCGGTCAGCGGGTTCGACTGGTTCGGGCGGGTGGCCGGCTCGGTCGTCACCGAGGCCCCGGGCGTCCGGGCGTGGATGAACGCCACCAGCCGGCTCGCCGGCGGCGGCGACCTGATGGACCTCCCGCCGGGCATGGACCTCGTCGGAGGCACTGCCCCGGGTCCCGCTCCCGTCGAGCGCGACCCGCTGCGCACGCTGACCCTGCGCGGCGTCTCCGCCGTCCACGACGACGGGACCCTCGGCGTGCAGGACGTCGACCTCGACGTCTCGGCGGGCGAGCTGGTCCTGCTCCTCGGCCAGGTCGGGTCCGGCAAGTCCAGCCTGCTCGGCGCGCTGGCCGGCCTGGTGAGCACCACCGGCGACGTCCGGTGGAACGACCGCTCCATCCGTGACCCCCAGACCGAGCTGCGGCCGGCCCGGGTCGCGCACGTCGCGCAGGTGCCCCGCGTGCTGTCGGGCACGTTCCGCGACAACGTCGCCCTCGCGCACGGCGACCGCGCCGTCGAGCCCGCGCTGGACGCCGCGCGGATGACCCGTGACGTCGCCGAGGCCGGCGGTGCCGACGCGCTGGTCGGGCACCGTGGCGTCCGGCTGTCCGGGGGCCAGGTGCAGCGACTCGCGCTGGCCCGCGCCCTGGCCTGCGACGCCGACGTCCTGCTCGCCGACGACATCTCCTCGGCCCTCGACGCCACGACCGAGATCGAGCTGTGGCGGTCGCTGCGGGAGCGGGGCACGACGGTCATCGGCGCGACGAGCAAGGCGGCCGCGCTCGTGCAGGCCGACCGGGTGGTCGTCCTCGACGCCGGCCGGGTCGTGGACGACGGCCCGTGGAGCGAGCTGGTCAGCCGATGGGGGCACCTGGCGGGGTGAAGCCGGGCGCGTCACCGGTCGCGAGGACCGGACCGACCGGCCGCCACGCGAAGGCCGGCAGCTCGGTCACGTCCTGAGCTTCTCCCGCAGCCGCTCGAGCAGCTCGTCGGACAGGCCGAGTCCCTGGCGCAGGTAGCCGTCGACGTCGCCGTACTCGGCGGTCGCGGCGGCGTAGGCCGTCTGCAGGTAGTCGGCGTCCGCGACCATCACCCGCTCGTAGACCTCGACCTTGTCCGCGCCGAGGTGCTCGGCCACCATCCCGAGGTACTTCTCCCGGGTGCCGGAGGAGAAGTCGTTGGTGAGCAGGTAGTCGGCGAGGATCGTCTCGTCGTCCACGCCGGCGACGTGCAGGAGCAGGGCCGCGGCCCAGCCGGTGCGGTCCTTGCCGGCCGTGCAGTGGAAGAGGTGCGCACCGTCGGTCTCGGCGACCCGGGTGAGCAGCTCGGCGAACGCCGCCCGGGCTCCAGGCTTGTCCACGAAGCTGCGGTAGACCTCGTGCATCACCTCGGTGCCGGCCTCCCGGGTCTCGAGGTTGCTCACCGCGTCCATCGGGATGCCCTTCACCTCGAGGTGGTGCCACTGGGCGCCCGGGATGGGGACGTCGGGGTGGGCCTCGACCTCGTGGTCGTGCCGGAGGTCGTAGACCGCGGTGACCCCGAGGGCGGCGATCGACTCGACGTCGGCTGCGCTCAGCTGCAGCTCGTTGGACCGGAAGAGGAGCCCGCGGCGCAGCGGGACCCCGTCGGCGGCGACGTACGCCGTGTCGATCCCTGCGACGTCGCGGAAGTTGTCGGCGGACGCGAGCCGGACCAGCTCTTCGCCGAGTTCGGCTTCGGACACGACCCGAGCCTAGGAGCAGGGACTCAGGGGGCGTCCAGCAGGGTGAAGGTGACCGAGCGGCGCGTGTACCCCACCCGCACGACGTGGTCGCACCAGTCGTAGGTCGTCAGGTTGGCGAGGATCGCGCCGTTCGGCACCGGGCGCCCCTGGGCGTCGCTCAAACGGCCCAGCAGCCGGGTGCCCCGGAGCACGGTGAACGGCTCGCCCTTCTCCGCGTCCGTGCAGTCCACGGAGCCCTTGAGCCGGACCCCGCCGAGGTCGAGCGGGCCGGCCGCCTTGAGCAACGGGTGGGCCGCGGTCGCGGCCTGCATCTCGATCACGGTCCGGTCGTCGAGCCTGACGGGACCGAGGGCGCGGTTGGGCTCGCCGGCACTGGTCAGCGTGAGGCGGACGCGGTGGGTGGAGAGCGACCCGAGACGTGCGTCGATCAGGTTGACGTCGGTGCGGCGGTAGGTGACCTGTCCCCGGGTCCTGGTGTTGACGCTGCCGCCGAAGACCTCGGCCGAGCCGTTGCCGTGCTCGAGGTAGCGATCCGTGGCGATCGACCGCTGGACGTTGACGCCGCCGCCCCGGCGGGTGCGCACGGTGAGCGCCTTGCCGACGATGTCGCCGACGTAGACGGGAGCGTCGGACACACGCCACCGACGGGCGCGCTGACCGAGGTCCAGAGGCAGCCACAGGCCGAGTCCCGGCACGAACGCCTCGGAGTTCCGCTCGCCGGTGCTCACCAGCGGGCCGACCAGCCGCAGGCCCAGGCCCGTCAGGGCGTAGCCGTCCGGGTACCAGTACATCACCGGGGTCCGGCGCGGCGTGGTCACCCTGAGTGACTCGACGACCAGGTCCGGGACGTCGTTGACCACCTGCTCGCAGACACCCTCGGCGACGCAGTCGAGCGCGGGGAACACCAGCCGGACCCGCTGGCCGGTCGCCGGAGCGACCCCGCCGGCCCAGTTGCCGGCCGACGACACCCGACCGTCGCCGGAGCCGACCGCGCTCCCGCCGGTCCAGACGAACGTCGGGGTGGCCCGCTGGGCCGCACTCGCGGGGGCTGCCGCGGTGGTGGTCCCGACCCTGGCAGCGGATGGTGGCGATGCGGCCGCTCCGGCGAGGAGGCAGACGACGACCAGCGTCCCGAACCCAGCACGAACCCGCATGGCTCCCCCGTCCCGTGGTCGGGCGACGCTACCTCCGGGCCCGCAGCCGCGCCACACCCTCAGGAGTGACGGAGCGGGACGAACCGGTACTCCCCGTGGCTGGTCACCTCCACGTCGGGTCCGGTCCGCTGGACCAGCAGCATCCTCCCGCCCACCGGGATCACCATCCGTCCGTCCTCGGTGAGCTGGTCCACGAGCTCCCCGGGGAGCTCGCGGGACATGGCGGACACGAGGATCCGGTCGTACGGTGCCCCCTCGGGACGGCCGAGCGTGCCGGGGTCGGCGGCGGAGATGCTCGCCCACGGGACCTCGGCCCGGGCCAGGTTGTCCGCACCGAAGCCGACCAGCTCGGGCTCGATCTCCACGCCGACGACCGCCCCGGACGGGCCGGTGAGCTGGGCGAGCAGGGCGGTGGTCCACCCGGAGCCGCTCCCCACGTCGAGCACCCGGTCGCCGGGCCGGACGTCCAGCAGCCGCAGCATGGCCTCGACGGTGCGCGGCTGGGAGTTGGTCTGGCCGTGCCCGATCAGGATCGGGGCGTCGACGCGGGCGCGCCACCGGGCACCGCGCGGGAGGAACACCCTGCGCGGCGCCGCCGAGAACGCTGCCGCGACCCGGTCCACGATCGCGAGTCAAGCATGCACACTTCTCGCGTGGCCAAGATCTATGCCCTCGTCAGCCTGGTCGTCTTCGTCGTGTGGGTCTGGACCCTGGCCCAGGTCCTGCTGACACCGGACGCCCTGGTGCGCCGACTGCCCAAGGTGGCCTGGTTGGTGATCGTGTTCTTCTTCCCGATGCTGGGCACGGTCGGGTGGTACGTGTTCGGCCGTCCCGAGACGTCGGCACGCCGCACCGCGTCGCCGTACGAGCGGCCGGCGTCGGCGTTCCCGGAGTACGACCGCCCCGGCCGCGCGGCCGCCACCGACCCGGACAAGGACGAGGAGTTCCTGCGCCAGGTGCGGGAGCGGGCCGAGGAGCAGCGACGGCGCTACGAGCAGTCGAAGAAGCAGCCGCCCCCGGCGGACGACTCGTCAGACTGACTCAACCAGCGGGTGTCAGCGCCGGAAGGTCAGCTGGTTGACGTCGATGTAGCCGGACGCGAACCCGGCCCGCGAGTACTCCAGGTAGAAGTGCCACATCCGGAGGAACGTCTCGTCGAAGCCGAGGGCGAGCACGCGCTCGGACACCCCCCGGAAGGCCTCGTCCCACAGCCGCAGGGTCTCGGCGTAGTGCTGGCCCATGGAGAGGCGCTCCACGAGCCGGAGACCGGTGTGGTCGCGGGTGGTCTCGTCGATGACCTGGACCGAGGGCAGGAAGCCACCGGGGAAGATGTACTTGTTGATCCAGGTGTAGGTGTTGCGGGTCGCGAGCATCCGGTCGTGCGGCATGGTGATGGCCTGGATGGCGACCGAGCCGCCCGGCGCGAGGACCGCGTCGAGGGTCTCGAAGTAGGTCCGCCAGTACTGCCAGCCCACGGCCTCGATCATCTCGACGGAGACCACGGCGTCGTACTGCTCCCCTGATCGGCCGAGGTCGCGGTAGTCGCAGAGGTCGACCGACACCCGGTCGCTCATGCCTGCCGCGGCGATCCGCTGGTCGGCGAGGGACTTCTGCGCCCCGGACAGCGTGATGGTGCGGACCGTGGCACCGCGCCGGGCCGCCCGGATGGCGAGCTCGCCCCAGCCGGAACCGATCTCCAGCACCCGGGTGCCGGCACCGACCCTGGCCTCGTCGAGGAGCCGGTCGATCTTGGCGTGCTGCGCCGCCTCGAGGTCCTCGTGCCGGGCGGCGCCGCCGAGCAGCCGCTCGGGGAACCACGCCGAGGAGTAGCTCAGGCTCGGGTCGAGGAACAGCTCGAAGAGGTCGTTGGACAGGTCGTAGTGGTGCGCGATGTTCTCGCGGGAGTTCTTGGTGCTGCTCCGCTCCCGCCGAGGTGGGCGCTTGACCACGATGCTGCGCAGTGTCTGCAGCCGCTCCGGGACCAGCGTGGGGAGCTCCGCGGCCAGCACGGTGAGGAAGGCGCCCAGGTCCTCGGGCCGCTCGGTGTCCCAGGCGCCGGTGAGGTAGGCCTCGCCGAACCCGATGAGCTGGTGCCGGCCGATCCGGGCGAAGAACTCCTCCGGCCGGTGGACGGTCATCGCCGGCCCACCCTTGCCGAGGGTGACGGTCTCCTCGGGATGCTCGACGTGCACGGTCACGTCGAGCCGGTTGACGGCAGCGGTGAAGAGCCGGGCCGCGACCCGGGCCGAGACGGCCGCGCGCGGGCCGGTCGGGACGACATCGAGCCCGGGCCAGTGGTTGGCCGAGCGGCGGCGGGTGCTGGTGACGGTCAAGGGGTCCCCTCCTGGTGATGGGCCGGACGTGGCTGGATCGGGAGACGACGCAGCCAGAGCCAGACGCCATGCATCCGGATCAGGAGGGTGTGCCGGATTGCTGCCGGAGCGGCCCGAAGGGGTGTGATCTGCGACCTGCGCCCGGTCAGCGACGCGGAGAAGGTGGCCCCGTCGTCGGAGTCCAGGGTCACCGCGACGTGCAGGCGCTCCCCCGGGACGGGGGCGGCGACCCGGTAGGTGCCGTCGGTGCCGTGGAACGGCGAGACGTACATCGCCTTGTCGACGGTCCCGCGGCCCTGGGCGTCGGTGTGCACCAGGTAGGCGTGCCGGTCGCCGTAGGTGTTGTGCACCTCCACGACGGTCGCGACCAGGTTGCCCACCTTGTTCCAGCACCACCAGACGCTGATCGGGTTGAAGCAGTGGCCGAAGGCCCGGGCGTTGGCCGCGAGCAGCACCCGGCCACCCCGGACATCGATGCCGTGCAGGTCGAGGAAGGCCTGGACGTTCTCCCGCAGGCTGCGCTCGGGGTCGCCGATGTGGTCCCGGGACTCGAACCGGCCGAGCACGCCGTGGTCGGGCAGGTCGTCGACGTCGACGAGCCAGGTCTGCGAGCGGTGGGTGAAGGAGCGCGCGAACGGCGTGCGCCGGGTGTGCCGGATGGTCGTCGCGAAGAGCCCGGGCGCCGGCAGGCCGGCCGGCTCCCGGCGTACGGCGGCGGGCCACGACAGCCCGAGCCGCTCGACGGCAGCCAGTCCTGACCGTGCCCCGTCCTCGTGGAACCCCCAGCCGTGGTAGGCGCCGGCGAACGAGACCCGGGCGGTGTCGATCTCGGGCAGCCGCGACTGCGCGGCCACGGAGGCCGGCGTGTAGAGCGGGTGCTCGTACTCCATCCGGTCGATCACCGTGGCGGGGTCGACGAGGTCCTCGCCGCCGAGGGTGACCAGGTAGTGCGTCCCCGACGACCCGGTGTCGAGCCGCTGGAGCCGGGTCAGGTCGTAGGTGACGGTGACGCCGTCGGTCGCCAGCGGCCGGCGGTGGAAGTTCCAGCTCGCCCGCGCGTCGTGGGCCCGCGGCAGCACGGACGTGTCGGTGTGCAGGAGCGCGACGTTGGGGGAGTACGGCATCTCGCCGAGCACCTCGCGCTGGGCCGCGGTGGGCTCGGCGAGGATGGCCAGGGCCTGCCCCGGGTGGGTCGCCACCACCACTGCGTCGAACCGGGTCACCACGCCGTTGCCGTCGGTGACCTCGACGCCGCCGGGGCGCTCGAGGACGGAGGTGACCTTGGTGCCGGTGCGGACCTCGGCGATCTCGGCGGCCACCTTGGCGACGTACGCCTGCGAGCCACCCGTGACCGTGCGCCACTGCGGGCTGCCGAAGATCCCGAGCATCCCGTGGTGCTCGAGGAACGTGAACAGGTAGCGCGCCGGGTAGTCGAGCGCGACCTCGGGGTCGCACGACCAGACCGCGGCGACCAGCGGCTCCATGAAGTGCCGCACGAAGTACGCCGAGAAGCGGCCGTCGTGGAGGAAGTCGCGCAGCGTGCGGTCCGGACCCGGGTCCGCGAGCGCGGCCCGGGCGCGCCGGTGGAACCGGGGGATCTCGGTGAGCATCGCGAGGTAGCGCGGGTTCCGGAGGTTGGCCGAGGTCGGGAAGAGGCCCCGTCGGCCGAGTGCGCCGGCCCACTCGAGGCCGGTGCCGTCGTCACGGATCGACATCGACATCTCGGACGGCTGGGTGGCGACGTCGAGCTCGGCGAACATCCGCAGCAGCACCGGGTAGGTGCGCGGGTTGTGGACGATGAAGCCGGTGTCGATGGCCAGCCCGTCGGCCCCGTCGTCCACCCGGTGCGTGTCCGCGTGGCCGCCGAGCCGGTCGTCGGCCTCGAACAGGGTCACGTGCGCCGACTTGGAGGCGACGTAGGCCGCGGTCAGCCCGGCGACCCCGGATCCGACGACCGCGACCCGGGTGGGCGGAGGGGTCACCGGCCTAGGCCTCTGACTCGAAGTCGAAGGTGACGACCACGTCGCCCTCGGGCTCGGGGTGCTCCTCGCCGGCGGTCTCGACGGTGATCCCCGCGCCGTTGGCGCTGGCCGCGTCGCCGCTGAGCAGGACCTCGTTGTCGGATCCCGGGGGCATGACGCCCGCGGGCACCATCACGTCGTCGTGCTGGAGCCACAGGGCGTAGGCGTGGCCGTTGGGGGCGGCCGGCATGTCGTGGGTGATCAGCACCGCCTCGTTGAGCTCCTTGGACCGGACGACGGTGGCCTCGGCCCCGCCGGGGAGGACCTGGGTGAAGGTCTGGGCGTCCGGCGCCGCGAGCACCTGCTCGGTCCGGCTCTCGGGGCCGTCGTCGTCGACCTGCTGCCAGACGACTCCGCCGGTCCCGATCACCACTGCCGCTGCCGCGGCCGCCAGAAAGGCGGGCAGTCGCCTCCGCCGGTGCGGCGTCGAGGCGGCGGTGACCACGGGCGGCAGGGGCCGCACCGTGGCGATCTCGGCCAGGACCCGGTCGCGCAGGGCAGCGGGGGGAGCGGCCGCGGAGGTCTCGGCCAGCAGCGCCGACGCGTCGCGCAGCGACTCGACCTCGCGGCTGCAGATCTCGCAGTCCCGCAGGTGGCGCTCGAACTGGGCACGTTCGAGGTCGTCGAGGGCGTCCACGGCGTAGGCGCCGGAGAGGGCGTGGATGTCGCTCATGCCCCAACTCCCATCGTGTCGCGCAGCCGGATGAGGCCATCTCGGATGCGGGTCTTGGCCGTGCCGACCGGCAGGTCGAGCATGGTGGCAACTTCCGTGTGTGTGTAGCCCCCGAAGTACGCGAGCTCCAGAGCCTCGCGCTGGATCGGGGTGAGGCTCTCCAGGGCCGCTCGGACCCGGTGGGCCTCGAGCGAGGCCTGGGCGGCCTCGGCGGTCGAGTCGTGGTCGACCGGCTGGTTCTGCTGGTTGTACGTCGTGTCGCGCCGGGTGGACGCCTCGGCCGACCGGACCCGGTCGACCGACTTGCGGTGCACGATCGTGAGCAGCCACCCGAGCGGGCTGCCCTTCGCGGGGTCGAACCGGCCGGAGTTCTTCCAGATCTCCAGGAAGGCCTCCTGGGCGACCTCCTCCGCCTGCGCCGGGTCGCGGACGACCCGGACGGCGAGACCGTGGACCCGGGCCGAGACCGCGTCGTAGAGCTGGGCGAAGGCGTTCTGGTCACCACGCCCGCAGAGCTTCAGCAGGTCGGCGAGGTCGGGTGCCGCCGGCGCCCCCTCCTGGGGGACGCCGGCGGTCACTGGCCGAAGGTGTTCCACGGTCCTCGATCCTGCTCTGTCGAAACCCGGTACCCGATAGGCCGTCGTGGATCAGGCGGCCGGCGGCATCATCACGGTGTCGATGACGTACACCGTGGCGTTGGCCGTCGGGATGTTGCCGCAGATGACGTTGGCGTCCTGCACGGTCATGCCCTCAGTGTCGCCCGCCACCGTCAGCTCCGCGCCCTGGAGCGAGGTCTGGGTGCCGACCACCGCGTCGGGGTCGAGCTGCTCCCCGACCACGTGGTAGGTCAGGATCGAGGTCAGCAGCTCCTTGTCCGCGAGCACGGCGTTGAGGTCGGCCTCGGGGATCGCGGCGAAGGCGTCGTTGGTCGGCGCGAACACGGTCAGCGCCTCGGCGCTGTTGAGGGTGTCGACCAGACCGGCCTCGCCCACCGCGGTCACGAGGGTCGAGAGCAGCGGGTTGGCGGAGGCGGCGGTGGCGACCGGGTCGTCGACCATGCCGTCGAACGAGCCGTCGCCCTCGGTCGGGACGGCGGCGCAACCCTCACCGAAGGTGTCGGCACCGGCGCCGGCCGGGGCCGCCTCGTCCTCGGTCATGTCCTCGCTGGCGTCGTCGGCGGGAGCCGAGGACTCGGAGGTGGTGTCGTCGCTGCCGCTGGTGGGCTCCTCGCTGTCGTCGCCACACGCGGCGAGGGACATCGAGAGGGCCAGGACGGCGGCGGCTGCGCCGCTGCGGCGGAGAGTCGATCGCTTCATCGGGAGGAACCTTTCGGTGGGTCGTGCTCTGGTCGGCTTGCTGTCAGGTGTCTTGCTGTGAGGTGTCTTGCTGTGAGGTGTTCGGTGCGCCGGTCGCGGCGGATGGGTCCGGACGGCCAGCGGCTCGGTGTGGTCTGGGCCACCTGGGCCTCCCTGGGCCGTCCTGGGTCCAGGGGTCACGTGACCGTGACGATGAGCTCCTGGATGCCGCTGGCGCCCTCCGGGAACGGCGTCGCCCGGACGGTCGCCTGCTCGTTGCCGTTGCCGTCCACGACTCGAGCGGCGACCGTGTGCTGGCCGGCGTCCCGGGCGTCCCAGCGGTAGAACCACTGCCGCCAGTAGTCGTTGCCGGCGGACGGTCCGAGCTCGGCGTCCTGCCAGCCGCCGCCGTCGATGCGGACCTGCACCGTGGCCACGCCGCCGTTCTGCTGCGCCCAGGCGACCCCCCCGATGACCACCTCGCCGGGTTCGAGCTGCGCGAGGGCCTTCGGGGTGTCGATCCGGCTGGAGATCTTGATCGGGGCGTCGGTGGCCCAGTCCCGCTCGGTCCAGTACGCCGTCTTCTCCTCGTACGTCGTGAGGGTGAGCCTGGTGACCCACTTCGTGGCGCTGATGAACCCGTAGAGGCCGGGGATCACCACGCGGGCCGGGAACCCGTGCTCGCGCGGCAGCACCTCGCCGTTCATGCCGACCGCGAGCATCGCGTCGCGGCCGTCGGTGGCCAGCGCCAGCGGCGTGCTGATCGTCATGCCGTCGACGTCGGTCGCGAAGATCTGGTCGGCGGCCGTGCCGACGCCCGCCAGGTCGAGCAGGTCGGTGAGCCGCACACCGAGCCAGCGGGCGCCGCCGACGTACTTGCCGCCGACGCTGTTGGAGACGCAGGTGAGCGTGATGTCCCGCTCGATCAGGTCCATCGCCAGGATGTCGTCGTAGGTGAGGGTGACCTCCCGGTCGACGTCGCCGTCGATGGTCAGCGTCCACTCGTCCTGGTCGACGATCGGCACGTCGAGCCGGGTGTCCACCCGGTAGAAGTCCTCGTTGGACACCCGGAACGGCGTGATGCCGTCGAACTGGCTCTCGAGCCCGGTGGGGAAGGCGGGTGCCGGGTCGGCAGGCGCCGGCAGCGAGATGTTCTCCAGCCGGGTGCGGACCCGGCCGATGTAGCGGCCGGCTCCCCCGAGCGCCGCGGCGGCGAGGGCGAGGGCCCCCGTCGCGACCAGGACGCCTCGGCGCGACGGCGCGGTCGCCGCCGGGTCCGCGCCCGGCATGAGGTGCTCCATCGGGTGCTCGGCGGGCTTGCTGGTCGGGGCGGGCGCCCGGGTGGCGGCCGGACGTGCGGTGCGGTCCAGCAACCACAGCGCCGCGACCCCGGAGATCGCCGCGGCGACGCTGGGAACGACGTCGACGAGCTCGGCCGTGGGGCGGTTCATGGCGGTGAAGCCCGCGACCGCGACCAGGACCAGCAGGAGACCGGCGCCGAGCCGGAGGCTCCGGCGGGCCAGCACTCCGGCGACCGCGGCCAGCAGCAGCACGCCGGCCATGACCGACCCGATGAGGATCGCCTTGTCCCGGTCGCCGAACTGCCGGATCGCCCACTCCTTCATGGGGGTCGGCGTCAGGTCGATCACCTGGGAGCCCACCGCGAGGACCGGGGACGACGCGGGGTTGAGCAGCGCGGCCACGAAGTGCCCGGTCGCCACCCCCACGAGGGTCGCGAGCACTCCGAACAGGGCGTAGAGCAGACGGCGCTTCATGCCCCGTGTTCGGAGCGGACGCCTACTTCGGCGGGAGCGCCTCCGCCTGGGCCACCCCGACCTCGACCCAGCGGGCGAGCGCGTCGTCGTCGGCGACCGCCTCCGCGGGCACCCGCAGCCAGCCGTCCATCGGCTTGCCTCGCATCTCGAACGGCGTCGCGCCGGCGGCGAGGTGGGTGCCGGTGTCCTCGGGGGCGCAGCGGACCATCAGCCCGCCCTTGCTGCTCGCGGCGACCGCCATGTTGCCGCCCACCAGGAACGCCAGCCCGCCGAACATCCTCTGCTCCGTGGTCGGCGTGCCCTCGAGCTGGTCGCGCAGCCGGTCCGCGAGCTCCACGTCATAGGCCATGGTGATCAACTCCCAGGCGGCGCCAGCGCCGCCCCGACGGCGCGCTGGCGGCGTTGCCGTCGCTCGCAAGACGCCCAGTCTGCCAGCGCTCCGGCTCCTTGCCATCGCACCACCGGGACGACGCTGGCATCCACCTGGGGTCGATCACCATGCCCTGGGCCATACGTGAGTATTGCGCTCATGACCGACAGTCCCTCCGAACCCGCGGCCGAGCTCGTCCACCTCGAGGTGGACGGCCCGGTCGCGACCATCACCCTGGACTCGCCGCACAACCGCAACGCGCTCTCGCGGCAGCTCGTCACCGAGCTGGTCGGGCACGTGGCGACCGCGGGCGAGGACGGGTCCGTGCGGGTGGTGCTGATCCGCTCGTCCGGACGGGTGTTCTGCTCGGGAGCCGACCTGTCCGAGGCGAGCAGCGGGGGCATGGAGGAGG
This sequence comes from Nocardioides sp., assembly GCF_016462705.1. Lineage (GTDB taxonomy): Bacteria > Actinomycetota > Actinomycetes > Propionibacteriales > Nocardioidaceae > Nocardioides. The sequence goes on from NZ_JAEMSS010000014.1 coordinate 19,510, forward strand.
GGACCAGGGCCATCGTGGCCCTGCAGCGGCAGCTGCTGACGCTGCCCAAGCCGGTGGTCACCGAGGTGGCCGGCCCGGTGCGCGCGGGAGGCATCGGCATCGTCGCCGCCTCGGACGTCGCGGTCGTCTCGACCGAGGCCAGCTTCGCGCTCACGGAGGTCAAGCTCGGCCTCGCCGCGGCGATCATCTCCCTCACGGTCCACCAACGGATGAACCCGAGGGCCGCGGCGCTGACCACCCTCGGCGGCGAGGTGTTCACGGGCGAGCAGGCCGCGGCGTACGGCCTCGTGACGGTGGCGGTCCCGGCCGCCGAGCTGGAGGCCGAGGTACGCCGCACGTGCGAGTCGCTCGCGACCGGTGCCGCGCAGGGGCTGCGCGAGTCCAAGCGCATCCTCAACCGGGACCTGGTGGCGCGGATCGACGAACGCGGCGAGGAGCTGGCCGCGCTGAGCGCCACCCTGTTCGCCTCCGACGAGGCGCGCGAGGCGATGACCGCCTTCCTGTCCCGCGGCAAGTAGCGAGAACTCTTCCGCGCCGCCCCGGGCGGGTTAGGCTTGATGGCTCCGCCCTGGGGAGGCGGGACAGGTCCGCGTCGGAGGTTGCAGCAGGTGAGTGACGAGCTCGTCGAGCGGGAGATCGCTGACGAACAAGCGTTCGTCGACAAGGTCTACCGACAGCTGGAGGTCTCCGCCGAGGCCGCGCAGCGCCTGGCGAAGGAGGGGCACGACCGGGGCCGGCTCGGCCACGAGGGCGGCCTGGTCGAGCGCGACGCGATGGTCTTCCACGCCGCCCGGCGGATCGCCCAGCTGGACGCCGCCCACGAGGGCCTGGTCTTCGGCCGCCTCGACATGCGTCCCGAGGTGGACCCGCAGCCGCGCTACGTCGGCCGGATCGGGCTACGCGACTCCGAGCGCGACTCGCTGCTGATCGACTGGCGCGCCCCGGCCGCCGCCGTGTTCTACCAGGCGACGGCCGCCACCCCGCACGACGTCGTCCGCCGCCGGGTGCTGCGCTGCACCGGACCGCGGGTGGTCGGCGTCGAGGACGAGCTGCTGGACGACTCGGTGGACACCGAGCTGCCGATCGTCGGCGAGGGCGCGCTGATGGCTCAGCTGTCCCGGGCCCGGGACCGGTCGATGCACTCCATCGTGGCGACCATCCAGGCCGAGCAGGACCTCGCGATCCGGGCGCCCGGACGTGGCGTCGTGGTCATCAGCGGTGGTCCGGGCACCGGCAAGACGGTGGTCGCGCTGCACCGCGCGGCGTACCTCCTGTTCAACGACCGGCGCCGGTACGAGAGCGGCGGCGTCCTGATCGTCGGCCCGAGCGGCGTGTTCATGCGCTACATCGAGCGGGTCCTGCCGTCGCTCGGTGAGACCGCGGTGGCGCTGCGCTCCCTCGGCGAGGTGGTCGACGGCGTCAAGGCGACCCGACAGGACGAGCCCGCGGTGGCCGACGTGAAGGGCTCGGCCCGGATGGCGACCGTGCTCCGGCGGGTGGCGCGCATGCAGGCGCCCGGCAGCCCCAGCGGTTTCCGGGTGTTCTGGCGCGACGACGTCATCGTGCTGGACCGTGGCGTGCTGGGCCGGGTCCGCCGGACGCTCATGTCCCAGGGGCGCCGCAACCGGCAGCTGCCGCGGGTGGCGAACGCGCTGCTCGACCAGATGTGGCGCCAGGTCCGGGGCGAGCGCGGCCGCGAGCGCGGCCGGGAGGCGTTCGACGACGAGATGCTGTCGAGCCAGGAGTTCCTCGACTTCGCCGTGGCGTGGTGGCCTCCGGTCGACGCCGTCGAGGTGCTCGGCTGGCTGCGCGACCCCGACGTGCTGGCCCGGATGGCCGACGGCGTGCTGAGCGCCGAGGACCAGCTGCTGCTGCTCAAGTCGTGGGGTGGCTCGGACGCACCGATCGTGCCGTCGGTCCAGGACGTCCCGCTGCTCGACGAGCTGCGCTACGCGCTCGGGGACGTGCCGGCCCGCACCGACGACGAGCGCGACCTCGACGAGACGGGGCTGCTCGAGGGCGGCCACGACATGCAGGAGCTGCTCACCGCCGCCGACCGCGAGTACGCGCCGTCGGGTCGCGCCTGGGCGCCGCCCACGCACAAGATCGAGGACGACCCCTTCGCGCACGTCCTCATCGACGAGGCCCAGGACCTCACGCCGATGCAGTGGCGGATGGTCGGACGCCGGGGCCGTACGGCGTCGTGGACGATCGTCGGCGACCCGGCGCAGTCGTCCTGGCCGGTGCCCGTCGAGTCGGCGGCTGCCCGGGCCGAGGCGCTCGAGGGCAAGCCGGTGCACGAGTTCCACCTCTCCACCAACTACCGCAACAGCGCGGAGATCTACGACTTCGCCGCGGCCTACGCGCAGCGCGTGGGCCTCGACGCCGACCTGCCCACCGCGGTGCGCTCCACCGGGGTGGAGCCGCGGGTGGTCGACGCGGCCGGCGACCTCGAGTTTGCGACCCGGGCGGCCGTCGTCGAGATGGCCGGCCAGGTGGGCGGCACCGTGGCGGTCGTCGTACCGGCCCGGCGCCGCTCCGAGGTCAACGCCTGGCTGGCGTCGTGGCCCGAGCTCGCCGAGGACGCCGCCGGGGCACGGGCCGCGATCGACTCCGCGGTCACACCGTCGGGGGACGACCGGGTCGTGGTCCTGACCGGCCTGGACACCAAGGGGCTGGAGTTCGACGGCATCGTGGTGGTCCGCCCCGAGGAGATCGAGGCGGAGTCGGCGACCGGCCGCGCGACGCTCTACGTCGTGCTGACCCGCGCCACCCAGCTCCTCACCACGGTCAGCTGAGGTCGCGCAGCGTCTCCCGGAGGTACGGGATCGACAGGTCCACCTTGCCGCGCGCCGGCGCCTCGATGACACCGGCGGCCATCAAGCGTCCGCGGTAGGTGTTCACGTACTGGCTCGACCGCCCCATCCGCCGGGCGATCTCGGCCGTGCTCGACGGGCCGTCGTCGACCGACATCGCGAGCAGGAACTCCCGGTCGACGTCGGAGAGGTCGTTGAGCGCCGTCTCGTGGACGAGCTCGCGCAGCCGTCGCTTGGCGACCGCGACCCCTCGCGAGACGGCAGCCAGGTCGATGACCTCTGCGTCGGCGGCGCGCCACATCTGGTGACCGACGAGCTGGACCATGAAGGGGTAGCCCTCCGTGGCCTCGGCGGCGGCGAGGCTCGCCTCCGCGTCGATCGACCGGCCGTGCTGCTCGACGGTGCTGCGCAGCGCGTCCTCCACGTCGTCGACGGCGAGCGACCGCAGGTCGTGGCGGTCCGCCCGGCGCAGGAACGTCAGGACGTGGTCCGAGAGGAGGTTGGAGACCGAGGAGGGCAGGCCGGCCATGGCCAGGGCGAACTGCCGGTCCTCCCTGACCAGGTGCTGGCTCATCGACGCGATCTCGCGCATCTGGTCGCGCTGGCCGCCGTGGATCTCGTCGATGGTCACCAGCAGGCCGCGGTCCGGGCCGAGCGCGTCGAGCAGCTCGGTGACCAGCGTGCGCAGGTCGGCCGACGGCTGGTCGACGTTCTCCCAGTCCGCACCCACGCCTCCGGGGAGCGAGAGCCCGGTGAGCCGGCGGCGCGCGGGTGGCTGCTGCTGGCGCAGCAGCGCGGCCACGCGGCGGCGGAGGTCGGGCACCAACGTCGAGGTCGCGGTCACGCCGACGGCCAGCCACCCGGCGGCCAGGAACGCGTCCTCGTACTCGTTGAGCATCACGGTCTTGCCGACCCCGCGCTTGCCGGTGAACAAGCAGATCCGTCCCGGCGCGCCCGGGCCGTCGGTCACCGCCTCCTGGATCCGGCGCAGGGAACCGGCCCGGCCGATGAGCTCCGGCGGCGACGAGCCGGCGGAGGGCTTGAACGGGTTGGCCATCGGTCTCCTTGCTGTTCCTTCTTATTCCTTATCATTTCTTCTTGAAGCTGTGCACTGCGTACGCTGCCGCACATGTCCTCATCCAGCACCTCTGCCGCCCGGGCCGCGATCGCCGCGCTCCAGGGGCACGAGGCGTGGGCGATCATCCGGCGCTCGACCAGGGCCGGGGACCGGGACACCGTCGGCCTCGTCGGCGGCCGGCGCAGCGTCGTCGAGTCCGTGCTCGACGTACCCCTCGAGACCGGCGTGCCCGAGGACGGGCACATCGCCGACCGGCTGCTCGCCATCCCGTTCCGGCAGATCGCCGAGCGCGGCTTCGCGGCGCACGACGACGGGACGCCGCTGGTCGTCGTCGACATCCAGAGCGAGCAGGAGTTCTCGGTCGCCGAGATCGTGGACGCGATCGACGACACCGGGGTCGACTTCGCCGACCGCGGCGGCTTCGACATCGACGACGACGAGTACGCCAAGCTGGTCGCGACGATCATCAGCGACGAGATCGGGCAGGGCGAGGGCGCCAACCTGGTGGTCGGCCGCCACTACCGCGCGACCGTCGCCGACTGGGGCGCCGACAAGGCGCTCTCGGTGTTCCGCCGGTTGCTGGAGCGCGAGCGCGGCGCCTACTGGACCTACGTCTTCTTCACCGGCGACCGCTACCTCATCGGCGCCAGCCCCGAGCGGCACGTGTCGATCCTGGGCGGCGACGTCCGGATGAACCCGATCAGCGGCACCTTCCGGATCCCCCGCGAGGGCCCGGGGGCCGCGGACGTGAAGGGGTCGCTGCTGGAGTTCCTCCAGGACGAGAAGGAGATCTACGAGCTCTTCATGGTCGTCGACGAAGAGCTCAAGATGATGTGCGACATCTGCCACGAGGGCGGCCAGGTGCTCGGGCCGTTCCTCAAGCCGATGAGCCACCTCGTGCACACCGAGTACCTCCTCGCCGGGCGCACCGACCGGGACCCGCGTGAGGTCCTGCGGGACACGATGTACGCCGCCACGGTGACCGGGTCCCCGGTCGAGAACGCCTGCCGGCTGATCGCGCAGTACGAGACCGAGGGCCGCGGCTACTACGGCGCCGCCCTGGCGGTCCTGGGCCGGGACGCCGCGGGCGGGCCGATGGTCGACAGCCCGATCGTGATCCGCACCGCGTCGGTCGACCTCGACGGCCGGCTGACCGTGACCGCGGGCGCGACCCTGGTCCGCGACTCCGACCCGGCGTACGAGGTGGCGGAGACGCACGCGAAGGCCGGCGGCATCCTCTCGGCGTTCGGCCTGGTGCCGGCGGCGCCCGCCCCCGAGATCGACATGGCCGAGCTGGTCACCGACGAGGACGTGCTGCTGGCCCTCAACGCGCGCAACCGGCGGCTGTCGACGTTCTGGCTGACCGACCAGTCCGACGCCAACCCGGACCCGAGACTGGCCGGCACGAGCGTCGTCATCCTCGACGGCGAGGACGACTTCGTGAACATGCTCCGGCACGTCCTGGGCGTGTTCGGCATGACCAGCGAGGTGGTCCGCCAGGAGGACTACGTCGAGGGCTGCCTCGACGGCTTCGACCTGGTCATCGTCGGGCCGGGCCCCGGCGACCCCCGGGACGGCGACGACCCCAAGATGCAGCGGATGCGCGTGGCCGTCCAGGCCCTGCTCGCCTCGGGGCAGCCGTTCCTCGCGGTCTGCCTGGGCCACCAGTCGCTGTGCCACGAGCTCGGGATCCCCTTGTTCTACAAGGACATCGTCTTCCAGGGCACGCAGTCCCCGGTCGCGATCGACGGCCGGACCGAGCGGGTGGGGTTCTACAACACGTTCGTCGGCCGGGCACCGGACGGCTCGCCCCTGCCCGACGGCGTGCGCGTCGACGCCGATCCTGAGTCCGGCGACATCCACCACCTCGTCGGACCGCACTACCGCGGCATCCAGTTCCACGCCGAGTCGATCCTGAGCCAGCACGGCTACGACGTGCTGCACCACCTGGTGTCCGAGCTGCTCCTCGGCGACTGACCGCCGAGCCGGCGTTACTGACGGACAGTAGCGCCGACTCGCCGTTCGGCCACGACGCCCTAGCCTTCCTGGTGTGGCGGTTCCCGACGTGGTGGTGGTGGACCACCACGACTCGTACACGTGGAACCTCGTCCACCTCGTCGCGTCCGTGACCGGCGTGCTGCCGACCGTGGTCCAGCACGACGAGGTGTCGCCGGACCAGGTGCTGCGGCACTCGCACGTCGTGCTGTCGCCCGGACCGGGGCACCCCGCCGTGGTCACGGACTTCGCGGTGGGGCGGGAGGTGCTGCTGGCCGGCACGCGCCCGGTGTTCGGGGTGTGCCTGGGGATGCAGGGCCTGGTGACGGCGTACGGCGGCTCCGTCGGGCGGGTCGCGCCCGCGCACGGCGAGGTCGCCCGGATCAACCACGACGGGGCCGGTGTCTTCGCCGGGCTGCCCCAGCTGTTCGCCGCGGTCCGCTACCACTCGCTCGCGGCGCTGGACCTGCCGGCGACGCTGGAGGTGTCGGCCTCCGACGCCGGCGGCGGCACCGTCATGGGAGTGCGACACGTCGACCTGCCGCTCGAGGGCGTCCAGTTCCACCCCGAGTCGATCCTGTCCGAGCACGGCGCCGCCATGGTCGCGAGCTTCCTGAGGAGCTGGTCGTGACCGCACCGGACCCGGCCGAGGAGTTCCGCGACGTCGCCGCCGTACGCCGGCGCTGCTTCTGGCTCGACGGAGGGGGAGCCCGCGAGTGGTCCGGACGCCGGTCGCTGGTGGGCTGGCTCGAGGACGACGACGTCTCGCTCTCCTACTCCGCGGCGAGCGGTGAGGTCACCCGGCACTCCGGCTCGTCGGCCGAGGTCGTCGGCGACGACGTGTTCGCCGTCCTCGAGACCGAGCTGGCCGCCGGGTCGCCCCGGGACCAGTGGTTCGGCTACCTCGGCTACGCCTCCCGGCCCGACCTCCCGGCCCGGCCGTCGGTCGACGTACCGGACGCCGTGTGGATGCGGCCGAGCCACGTCCGCCTGTTCGATCACAGCCTGGGCCGCAGGAACTCAGGCTTGGCCGCTCGAGGTTCAGCGGCGGAGGGTGAGCTCCACCGGCTGGCCGGTGAAGCTCCCGCCGCCTACGCCGCCGCCTTCGAGCGCGTGCAGGAGCACCTGCACGCCGGCAACAGCTACGAGGTCAACCTGACCTACCGGCTCGACCTGGCCGGCGACGCCGACCCGGTGGCGGTCTACCTGCGGCTGCGCGACCTCAACCCCGCGCCGTACGCCGGGTTCCTCCAGCACGACGTCGCCGGGGCGCCGGCCTGGCTGCTCAGCTCGAGCCCGGAGCGGTACGCGCTGGTGACGACCGACCGGGACGGCGGCCGCACCATCGAGACCAAGCCCATCAAGGGCACGACGCCGCGCGGCGAGGACCTGCTCGGCGACGAGGAGCAGCGGCTGCGGCTGGCGACCGACCCCCGCTACCGCGCCGAGAACCTGATGATCGTCGACCTGCTCCGCAACGACCTGTCGATGGTGTGCGAGCCGGGCTCGGTCGAGGTGCCCTCGCTGATGGGCGTCGAGTCCTACGAGACCGTCCACCAGCTCGTCTCGACGGTGCGCGGCCGGCTCCGCGACGACATCGGCACGGTCGCCGCGCTGCGGGCCCTGTTCCCGGCCGGTTCGATGACCGGCGCACCCAAGCTGCGGACCATGCAGATCATCGACGAGGTCGAGAGCACGCCCCGGGGCGCCTACGCCGGTGCGTTCGGCTGGCTGGCCGCCGACGGCCGGGCCGACCTCGGGGTCGTCATCCGCAGCCTCACCACCACCGGGGACGGGACCTACCGGCTGGGTACCGGTGGCGGCATCACCGTCCACTCCGACGTGACGGGGGAGCTCGCCGAGTCGGAGTGGAAGGCCGAGCGACTCCAACGAGCCCTGCAGACCCTCCCGGAGGAACCCACCACGTAATACCGTGGAAACCACTCATGAGTACCGTCGAGAGCGTGGCCCACCCGCACGTCATCGTGCTGTTCGGGGCGACCGGTGACCTGGCCCGCCGCAAGCTGCTGCCCGGGCTGCTCCGCCTGACCGAGTCCGACCTGCTCAACGACGCTCGCATCATCGGCACGTCGATGGAGGACCTCGACGACGAGCAGTTCGACAAGCTGGCGCGCGCGGCCTGCGAGGAGTTCGGCAAGGGGGACATCACCGACGAGCGCTGGGCGCCGTTCTCCGCCCTGCTCAGCTACGTGCCCCAGTCCGCCGGCAACGACGCCGTCGCCGCGCGGGTGCACGAGGCGGAGAAGGAGCTCGGCGGGGGTGAGGACGTACGACGGCTGCACTACCTGAGCGTCCCGCCGAAGGCCGCCCTCGACGTCGTCCACCAGCTGGAGGCCTGCGACCTGGTCGCGCGCTCCCGGATCGTGATGGAGAAGCCGTTCGGCACCGACCTCGCCTCGGCGGTCGCTCTCAACGCCGAGCTGCACGAGGTCTTCGCCGAGGACCAGATCTTCCGGATCGACCACTTCCTGGGCAAGGAGGCGGCCCAGAACATCCTGGCGTTCCGCTTCGCCAACGGGCTCTTCGAGCCGATCTGGAACCGCAACTTCATCGACCACGTACAGATCGACGTGCCCGAGATGCTCGGCCTCGAGGGCCGGACCAAGTTCTACGAGACCACCGGCGCCTACCGCGACATGGTCGTCACCCACCTGATGCAGGTGCTGGCGTTCATGGCGATGGAGCCGCCGACCACGCTGACGCCGGGACCGATCAGCGACGAGAAGCTGAAGGTGTTCCGCTCGATGCGGCCGATCGAGCCGCACAACGTGGTGCGCGGCCAGTACACCGGCTACCGCGGCAAGGAGGAGGTCTCGGACTACTCCGACACCGAGACCTTCATCGCCATGAAGGTCGAGATCGACAACTGGCGCTGGGCCGGGGTCCCGTTCTTCCTGCGCACCGGCAAGAAGCTGGCCGAGGGCGCCCGGATCATCTCGATCGCCTTCAAGGAGCCGCCGCTCACGATGTTCCCGTCCGGCTCCAACGTCGGCACCCAGGGGCCGGACCACCTCACCTTCGACCTGGCCGACCAGTCGAAGATGTCCCTGTCGTTCTACGGCAAGCGCCCGGGCCCCGGCATGCAGCTCGAGAAGCTGTCCATGCAGTTCGCCACCCACGACACCCAGTCCTCGGGCGCGGTGCTCGAGGCCTACGAGCGGCTCATCCTCGACGCCATGAAGGGCGACCACACGCTGTTCACGACGGCGGCTGGCATCGAGACGCTCTGGGAGAAGTCGACGCCGCTGCTCACCAGCCCGCCCCCGGTCCGGGCGTACGCCCCGGGCTCCTGGGGACCCAACGCGATCCACCAGCTCATCGCGCCGCACGCCTGGCGGCTGCCGTTCGAGCGGTCCTGGCGGGACCCCAACCCGAACAGCAGTTGACCCCCGCGAGCTTCGGCCCGGCACCCACGACGGACGCTCGCTCCGCTCGCGAGCTTCGCCGTCCATCGTGGCCGCCGAGCCGATCGCGGGGCGCTCGCTGCGGTCGGAATGCAAGCCCGTGAACTCGACTAGACGGTCTGGGTCTCCGGTACCTGCAGTGGCTTCGGGGCTGGGGCGCCCGGGAGCGCGAACATCATCCGGGTGCCGCCCGACGGCGACCGCCCGGCGACGGCGGTGCCCGAGTGCCGCTCGGCGACCTGGGCGACGATCGCCAGGCCCAGCCCCGAGCCGGGCATGGCCCGGGACTCCGAGGACCGGTAGAAGCGTTCGAACACGTGCGGCAGGTCGGCCTCGTCGATGCCCGGCCCCTCGTCGTCGATGGTCACGATCCCGCTGACCAGGGACACCGTGACCGTGCCGGACGGCGGGCTCCACTTGGCGGCGTTGTCGAGCAGGTTGGTGAGCGCGCGCTCGATGGCGCCCGCCTCGCCCTCGACGTACCAGGGCGCGGCGTCCAACCGGAAGGTGACACCGGGCGCCCGCCGCCGCACCCGGGCGACCGCGGCCTCGAGGACCTCGTGCAGCTCGACGGTGGCGACGACGGGCGACATGGGCTCGTCCCTGGCGAGCTCGACGAGGTCGCCGATGAGGGTCGTGAGCTCCTCGATCTGGGCCCGTACGTCGTCGAGGAGCTCGGACCGGGCCCGGTCCGACAAGCCCATCGCCGAGCCCTCCCCGGCCTGGGTGAGCAGGTCGATGTTCGTGCGCAGCGAGGTGAGCGGGGTGCGCAGCTCGTGCCCGGCGTCGGCCACCAGCTGCCGCTGGCGATCTCGAGAGGCGGCGAGTGACGCGAGCATCTGGTTGAACGCCGTCGCCAGCCGGGCCACCTCGTCGTCGCCCTCGACGGGCAGCGCGGTGAGGTCCTCGGTGCGGGCGATCCGCTCCACGTCGGACGTCAGCCGCCGGACGGGGCGCAGTCCGTTGCGGGCCACCGCCATGCCGACGAGGGCCGCGGTCACGATCCCGACCAGCCCGATGAGCAGGCAGACCACACCCAGCCGGTTGAGGGTCTGCTGCTGCGGCTCGAGGGACTGGGCGATGACCAGGGCCATGCCGGGGGTGCCGGCCGCCGGGACGGCGACGACCCGGTAGCGGGTGCCGTCGAAGATGAGGGTGCGGATGCTCTCCGCCGTCTCGCCGCGGGCGACCTCCAGCTCCGGGGTTCCCAAGCGGATCCGGTCACTCTCGTCGAGGAAGTTGACCACGCCGTCGGCGCGGACCGACGCGACCCGGACGTCGGAGACGCCGATCAGGAAGGCCTGTCCGTCATCGACGCCCTTGCTGATCTCCTTGATCTCGGACGAGGCGGTCTTCGCCCGCTCGAGGAGCTGGGAGTCCATCGACGACTGCAGCTGCATGCGGACGGTGACGTAGGCGCCGGCGGCGACGAAGGCCACCGCCAGGGCGACCGCGAAGGTGGTGAGCAGGACGACGCGGCTCGCGAGGGACTGCCGGTAGCCCCACTTGGACTCGTCCGCGGGGTCAGGGGGCGGAGGCAGCACGGCGGGGGTGCTCATGACTCCTTGAGCACGTAGCCCACACCCCTCACGGTGTGGATCAGCCGCGGCTCCCCTTCCGCCTCGGTCTTGCGGCGCAGGTAGCCGACGTAGACCTCGAGGGAGTTGGCGGTCGTGGGGAAGTCGTAGCCCCAGACCTCCTCGAGGATGAAGCTGCGCTCGAGCACCCGTCGGGGCCGGCGCAGGAACATCTCCAACAGCGTGAACTCGGTCCGGGTCAGCTCGATCGCCCGGTCGCCGCGGCGCACCTCCCGGGAGGCCAGGTCCATCGACAGGTCGGCGAAGGCCAGCACCTCGTCCGCCTCGCCCTCCGGTGGCGTGATCCGGCGGAGCAGCGCGCGCAGCCGGGCCAGCAGCTCCTGCAGGGCGAAGGGTTTGGTCAGGTAGTCGTCTGCCCCGGCGTCCAGACCCTCCACCCGGTCGCCGACGGCGTCCCGGGCGGTGAGCACGAGGATCGGGACGTCATGGCCCGCCTTGCGCAGGGCCCGGGTCGCCTCGATCCCGTCCAGGCGCGGCATCATCACGTCCATCACGACGACGTCGGGGGCCGCACCGGCACCGAGGCCGGCGAGCGCCTCGGCGCCGTCGGAGGCCAGGACCACGTCGTAGCCGTTGAACTCCAGCGAACGCCGCAGCGACTCGCGGACCGCGCGGTCGTCGTCGACGACGAGCACGCGGGGGCGCGCCTCAGGCCGGTTGCTCACCGCTCCACTCTGCCAGCGCTGCCTGAGCCGCACCTGAATTACCATGACGACACCATGGGGACCGAATGACCACTCGAGGCGTGCGCGGTGCCGTCGCGGCGACGCTGCTGGCGCTGACCGCGACCCTGCTGCTCGCCGTCCCCTCCGCGTCCGTGGGCCCGGGCCCGCTTCCGGCGCACGACGGGCACGACGACGAGCGGGCCCCGGCGCTGCCGGCCGACTTCACCGACAAGGTCGCGATCGGTGGGCTCAGCGAGCCGACGGCGGTGGCGTTCGCGCCCGACGGGACGGCGTTCGTCGCGCTCAAGACGGGTCTCATCAAGTCGTTCGACTACAACGCCACCAGCCGCACCTACGAGCCGTTCGGCCAGGAGACCAACTTCGCCGACCTGTCACCCACGGTGCACAACTACTGGGACCGCGGCCTGACCGGGATCGAGGTGGACCCGCAGTTCCCCGCCCGGCCCTACGTCTACGTCAACTACGCCCTCAACCGCGACCCGCGCAACGGCAACCAGCCGGCGTGGTCCAACGGCACCGAGCAGTACGACGGCTGTCCCGCGGGCGCGTCGCTCGGGCCGCCGGTCGTGCCGGGCTGCCTGGTCGACATCCGGGTCTCCCGGCTGACAGCGACGTCGACACCGGCCGGCTGGGTGATGACAGGACCCGAGCTGCCCCTCGTCGAAGGGGCCTGCATGCAGTTCCCGAGCCACGCGTCCGGTGACGTCGCGATCGGGCCCGACGGGTTCCTGTACGCCTCCGCGGGGGACGGCGCCAGCTTCGACTTCGCCGACCACGGGCAGGCCGGCAACCCCTGCCCCGGTGACCCGGCGAACGGTAACGAGGGCGGGTCGCTGCGCAGCCAGGACGTCCGCACGGCCGGCGACGCGCTGGGGCTGAGCGGGTCCGTGTTCCGGGTGAACCCGGACAACGGCCGGGCCAAGAACGGCGCCACCGACAACGCGAGCCGGATCATCGCCGTCGGCCACCGCAACCCGTGGCGCCTGACGTTCCGTCCCGGGACCGACGAGCTGTGGAACGGCGACGTCGGTGGCAGCGCGTGGGAGGAGATCAACCGCCTGGTGGGCGCGGGCTCGGCGCCCAGCGGCACCGGCGTGGCCAACCGCGGATGGCCCTGCTACGAGGGCGCCCCCGGCGGGACCTCGCTGCGGCAGCCCGACTGGGACGGGCTCAACCTGCCGGTCTGCGAGAACCTCTACGGCCAGGGTGCCGCAGCCGTGCAGCCGCCCTACTTCGGCTACCAGACCCGCGGCCCGCTGCTGACCCCCGGCGAGGACTGCGACAGCAGCACGTCGTCGGTGTCCGGGATCGCGTTCGCCCCGACGTCGAGCAACTGGCCGGCGGCCTACCAGGGCTCGCTGTTCTTCTCCGACTACGCCCGCGCCTGCGTGTGGCGGCTCGGCAAGCTGCCCAACGGCGACCCGGACCCCTCGAGCATCACCCCGCTCGTCCAGGGCGCCTCGACTCCGGTCGACCTGGTCGCGGGACCGCAGGGGGACCTCTTCTACGTCGACTTCGGGCTCGACGACGAGGGTGTCCCGCAGGCCGGCGCGGGCGGTGTCCACCGGATCGCCTACCGCGACCCGGCGCCGGTCGCCGTCCTCACGGCGGACCGCATCTCGGGCCCGCTGAGCGCGACCTACACCTTCAGCGCCGCCGGTACCACCGACCCCAACGGGCGGCCGCTGACCTACACCTGGGACCTCGATGGCAACGGGAGCTACGAGACCAGCACGGGTGCCACGCCGACGGCGCAACGGTCGTACGCCGCCGCGGTCAACGTGACGGTCGGTCTCAAGGCCACCAACGACGCCGGCCAGTCCGGGACGGCCACGCTCACCATCTACCCGGGCAACGACCCACCCCAGATCACGAAGATCTCGCCGGCCGCGTCACTGCGATGGCGGGTGGGCCAGAAGGTCGGCTTCTCCGCGGCCGCGACCGACCCGCAGGACGGGGTCCTGGGCGCGCCGGCGTTCGACTGGGCCCTGAGCATCCGGCACTGCCCCGACGTCTGCCACACGCACCCGCTCGAGCAGTTCCGCGACCAGCAGGCGGGGTCCTTCAGGACCCCCGACCACGAGTACCCCTCGCACCTGCTGCTGACCCTGACCCTGACCGACTCCCGGGAGATGCCGGTCCGGCGGACGATCCGGCTGGACCCCAAGAGCGTCAAGGTCACCTTCGCGACCTCGCCCGCGAAGCTGCGGCTCACCGCGGCGGGCACCGCCGCCAAGGCGCCGTTCGCCAAGCGCTTCATCGTCGGCTCGCGTGCCACCGTCTCGGCAGCGAAGGTCCAGCGCAAGCGCGGCGTGACCTACCGGTTCCGGTCGTGGTCGGACAAGGGCAAGCCGAGCCACGAGATCGTCGCCCCGAAGAAGAAGCGGACGCTGACCGCTTCCTACCGGCCCGTCAAGGCCGAGCTGCGGATCCGCACGGCACCCTCGAAGAAGCTGGCCTTCCTGGTCAACGGCAAGAAGTGGAAGGGCTCCTTCCGTGACGACCTCAAGGTCGGGACCAAGGTGTGGCTGGCGGCTGCGCCGGCGCAGACCCGCAAGGGCCAGCGCTGGGTCTTCGTCCGATGGTCCGACGGTGGACGCCGGGTCCACCGGGTCGTGATCGGCGACCAGCGGGTCGACCTGCGCGCGATCTACCGCCGCGCCTGACCCCCCGAGGACCAGGTCGACCCTGGGGTAGCCGGGCGAGCCGGGCCCCTCTGGGCCATAGGCACACGGCCGAATCCTGCTTACGCTGCCCTCGCTGCACATTCGATGGGGGGATCGGTGAGCACAGGCATGCGCGCGTTCACGGCCGGGGTGATGGCCGTGGCCCTGGCCTTCCCGGTCGCCGGGCTCGCCGGGTCCTCGTCGGCGGCGCCTCCCGCCCCCGCCGCCGCCGCCCCGCAGCTGCCGGCCGGGTTCCAAGACACCGTGGCGATCGCCAACCTCTCCGAGGCGACCTCGGTCGCCGTCGTGCCCACCGGGCCGGCCAACGGGACGGCCGGCGGGACGGCGTTCGTGGCCCTCAAGCCGGGCATCATCCAGGCCTTCGACTACGACGCGGGCACCGGGACCTTCGAAGGCACCGGGTCGGTGTTCGCCAACCTGTCGACCAACGTCAACAACTACTGGGACCGGGGGCTCACCGGCATCGAGGTCGACCCCCAGTTCCCGACCCGGCCCTACGTCTACGTCAACTACACCTACGACCGGGACCCGCGAGACAACCCGCCCCAGGTGCCGAAGTGGGGCGAGCCCGGGGGCTACTACGACGAGTGCCAGGAGGAGGCGTCGGTCTCGCCGGTCCGGGTCGGCTGCCTGGTGACGGTCCGCGTCTCGCGGCTGACCGCGGTGATGGGCGCGGGCGGCTGGGCGATGCAGGCGGGCAGCGAGAGGGAGCTGGTCCAGGACGCGTGCATCCAGTTCGGCAGCCACGCGTCGGGGGACGTGCTGTTCGGCCCCGACGGCTTCCTCTACGCCTCGGCGGGCGAGGGGGCTGCCTTCACGACCGCCGACTGGGGCCAGGCCGGCAACCCCTGCCCGGGTGACCCGCCCAACGGCCTCGAGGGTGGCTCGCTGCGCAGCCAGGACTACCAGACCACGCCGGACGCCCTGGGGCTCGGCGGGTCGGTCTTCCGGGTCCACCCCGACACGGGCGCGGCGCCCGACGGGAGCACCGCGAACGCCAGCCGGATGGTCGCCTACGGCCAGCGCAACCCGTGGCGGCTCGCGTTCCGGTCGCCGACCGGGCCCGAGCGGTTCGAGCTGTGGTCCGGGGACGTCGGCTCGAGCACCTGGGAGGAGGTCAACCGGATCCCCGACGTGCGGACGGTGACCACCCCGGTCAACCGGGGCTGGCCCTGCTACGAAGGCTCCTTCACGGGCTCGGCGCGGCAGAGCGAGTGGGACGCGCTCAACCGGCCGATCTGCGAGAACCTCTACGCCCAGGGCCCGGGCGCGGTCGTGGCGCCGTACTTCAGCTACCAGACCCGTGGTCCGCTCCTCACCCCCGGCGAGGACTGCCAGAACGACACCTCGTCGGTCTCCGGCATCGCGTTCGGCTCGGCGTCGAGCAACTACCCCGACGCCTACCAGGGGTCGCTGTTCTTCACCGACTTCGCCCGGTCGTGCATCTGGCGGCTGGGGAAGAAGCAGGACGGCACCCCGGACCCGACGAGCATCACCCCGTTCGTGCAGGCGGCCGAGACCCCGACCGACCTCCTCGTCGGGCCGGGCGGCGACCTCTACTACGTCGACTACGGACTGAACGCCGAGGGCGTGCCCACCGCGAACGCGGGCGCTGTCCACCGGATCACCTACACGTCCAGCAACGCGGCCCCGACCGCGCGGATCGTCGCCGACAAGGTGTCGGGTCCCGCGCCGCTCACGGTCAGCTTCGACGGCACGACCTCGTCCGATCCCGACCCCGGCGACGTGCTCACCTATGCCTGGGACCTGGACGGCGACGGGCAGTACGACGACTCGACGGCGGCCAGACCGACCCGGACCTACCAGGTCGGCAACGTGACCGTGCGCCTCCGGGTCGACGACGGGCACGGCCACCAGGCCACGGCGTCCCAGCTCATCCAGGCCGGCAACACCGAGCCGGTCATCGGGGCCATGACCCCCGCCGGCACCCTGACGTGGAAGGTCGACGACACGATCAGCTTCTCGGCCTCCGCCACGGACGCCCAGGACGGCACGCTCCCGCCCTCGGCGTTCAGCTGGAACGTGGCGCTGCGGCACTGCCCGACCGGGAACTGCCACACCCACTCCCACCAGAACTACGTCGGGGTGTCCTCCGGGAGCTTCACCGCGCCCGACCACGAGTACCCCTCGCACCTGCTCGTCACGGTGACGGTGACCGACAGCCAAGGCCTCACCGCGAGCAGGACCGTGCAGGTGAACCCCCAGAGCGTGACCCTGGGCTTCGCCAGCAACCCGCCGGGGGCGGCACTGACCGTCGACAGCGAGGCCCTGTTCGCGCCCGCGAGCCGCGACTTCATCGTCGGGCACTCCATGAACCTCATCGCCCCGGCGCAGCGGCAGTACAACGGCGCCGACTACACCTTCGCGTCGTGGTCGGACGGGGTCACCACGCCCACCCGGACGGGCTACAAGGCACCCGCGTCGGCCACCACGCTGACAGCGAACTACGTGCTCGACGCCCCGGCCAACCAGCCGCCGACCGCGGCCGTCTCGGCCAGCCCCTCCTCCGGGCCGGCCCCGCTGACACCCACGTTGAGCGCCGCGGGGTCGACCGACCCCGAGTCGGGTCCGCTCACCTATGCCTGGGACCTGGACGACGACGGCCTGTACGACGACGCGACCGGCGTGACCACGAGCCTGGCGACGTTCCGGTCGGTGGGGCCCCACCCGGTGCGGGTGCGGGTCACCGACAACGCCGGCGCGAACGCCACCGCGTCGACGACGGTCACCGTGAACAACACCGCGCCGACCGCGACGGTCACCACGACACCGTCGCCGGCGTCAGGCACGGCGCCGCTCGCCGTCGCCTTCTCCGCAGCGAGCACGACCGACCCCAACCCCGGCGACACGTTCACCTACGCCTGGGACCTCGACGGCGACGGGACCTTCGAGACGCTCGGCACCCCGACTCCGCCCCAGAGGACCTACGGCGTCGGCACCACGACCGTGCGGCTCCGGGTCACCGACAACCACGGCGACAGCGACACCGACACGGTCACCGTGACGGCGGCCAACACCGCCCCCTCGGTGACCTCGGTGAGCCCCGCCGCGGGCACGACGTGGTCGGTGGGCCAGACGATCGGCTACAGCGCGACGGCGAACGACCCCCAGGAGACCCTGCCGCCCTCGGCGTACACGTGGCGGGTCGAGCGGCAGGACTGCGCGACCGGCTGCGCGCGCACGACGGTCACGACGAGCACGGGCCCGGCGGGCTCGTTCGTGGTCCCGGAGATGGCGTACCCGTCCCACCTCTTCCTCACGGTGACGGTGACCGACACGCAGGGCCTCACCGCGACCGCGACCCGGCAGCTGGAGCCGAGGACCGCCGACCTCACCTTCGCGACGACGCCGACGGGAGGGGTCACCACCGTCTCCGGCACCGACCACGTGGCTCCCTGGACCGGGACCTTCGTCGTGGGCGCGCAGGTGCCCGTGTCGGTGCCGGCCACCCGGGTCGTCGGCGGCGCCAACCACGGGTTCACCGCGTGGTCCGACGGAGGTGCCCGCAGCCACGCGGTCACGGTGCCGGCGTCGGCCACCACCTACACGGCGAGCTACACCCGGCAGAACCGGCTCCCGACCGCCGTCGTGACCGCGAACCCGACGAGCGGACCCACGCCCCTGGCGGTGCAGGTCTCGGCCACGGCGACCGACCCCGACGGGGACGACACGACGTTCACCTACGCCTGGGACCTGGACGACGACGGGGCCTACGACGACGCCACCGGCGCCACCGCGTCCGCGACGTACACCGGGCTGGGCGCCCACGAGATCACCGTGCGCGTGACCGACGCCCACGGCGGGTCCTCGACGACGTCGACGAACGTGACCGTCACCAACAGCGGTCCGACCGCGCGGATCACCACCACCCCGTCGCCGCCGACGGGCAACGCCCCGCTGCCGGTCACCTTCAGCGGCGCCACCTCGAGCGACCCCGACGGCGGCACCCTCGCCTACGCCTGGGACCTCGACGGCGACGGGCAGTACGACGACGGGTCGGCGCCCACGGCCAACCGGACCTACCAGGTCGGGACCGTCACCGTCGGGCTCCGGGTGACCGACAGCGACCAGGCGAGCAGCACCGCCTCGGTCCAGGTGAGTGCCCCCAACCGCAACCCGGTCGCGGCGGTCAGCGCCGACCCGTCGAGCGGGCCGGCGCCCCTCCAGGTCGCGCTCTCGGCAGCCGGCTCCGCCGACCCGGACGGCACCGCGCTCGGCTACGCGTGGGACCTCGACGACGACGGCGCCTACGACGACGCCACCGGGCCCACCGCGTCCGCGACCTTCACCGGGGTCGGTGGCCACCGGGTCGGCGTCCGGGTCACGGACGCCGACAACGGGACCGGAACCGCGTCGACGACGGTGACGGTCACCAACTCCGGTCCGACCGCGGTGATCGTCACGGACCCCGCGTCCGGGTCGGGACCGGCGCCGCTCACCGTGTCCTTCGACGGCTCGACCTCCGAGGACCCGGACGGCGGACCACTCACGTACGCCTGGGACCTCGACGACGACGGCCAGTACGACGACGCGACCGGTGCCACGGCCACGGGCGTCTATCCGGTCGGGACGCTGACAACCCGGCTCAGGGTGACCGACCAGCACGGCAGCAGCGCTGTCGCGGCGCGGACCATCACCGCCACCAACTCCGCGCCGACGCTCACCCGGGTCACCGCGTACCCGTCCGGCGGCTACCGGGTGGGTCAGACCCTCGGCTTCGACGCCGCCGGGACCGACCCCCAGCAGGCGCTGCCGGCCACGGCCTTCTCGTTCACCATGCTGCGCCAGGACTGCCGCAGCGGCTGCCCCCGGGTCGAGGTCCAGCGCTGGACCGGGACGTCGACGGGACGGTTCGTGGTGCCGCCGATGCCCTACCCGTCGCGGCTGTTCCTCGTGGCGACCGTGACCGACGCCCACGGCGCGACCGCGACCCGCGAGCTGCGCCTCGAGCCGGTGCCGGTGCGCCTGAAGCTCCGCACGTCGGGCCCCGGCCTGTCGGTCAAGGTCGACGGTGTCGTGCGCCGGAGCGGCTGGTCGGGCCGGGTGGTCGCGGGATCCCGGGTCCGGCTGTCGGCCCCCAGGCTCCAGGTCCGGGGCGGCGTGCGCTGGACGTTCGTGCGCTGGTCCGACGGGGGAGCCCGGCGGCATGAGCTCGACGTCTGGGACCCGAAGGTCACCCTGAGGGCGATCTACCGACGGAGCTAGCGGCAGTGGCAGGAGGTGGCAGGAGGTGGCTACAGGTAGCGCCCCGCCGCGTCGGCGGCCCGGGCGCCGTAGCCGCCGCCGAACAGCGCGGCGTGCACCAGCAGCGGGAACAGCTGGTGGAGCGGCAGCCGGTCCTCCCAGCCGTCGGCCAGCGGAGCGGCCTCCGCGTAGGCGTCCAGGACCCGCGGGAGGTGCGGCATCCCGAAGAGCGACAGCATCGCCAGGTCGAGCTCGCGGTGACCGCCGTACGCCGCCGGGTCGATCAGCCAGACCCGGCCGTCCTGGCCCCAGAGCACGTTGCCGTTCCAGAGGTCGCCGTGCAGCCGCGCCGGGGGCTCCACCGGCAGCAGGTCGCTGAGCCGGCCGATGACGGACTCGACCGTGTGGGCCTGGTCGTCGGTGACGTGCCCACGGTCGCGGGCCAGCTTGAGGTAGGGGAGGACCCGGCGCACGGCGTAGAAC
>NZ_JAEMSS010000148.1 GCF_016462705.1 Nocardioides sp.
CCCCCCGCTCCCGGCGGCGGCGCGGGGGCGGCCATCGCCTTCGCCCGGGCCCAGATCGGCGAGCCCTACAAGTACGGCGCGGCCGGACCGGGCAGCTGGGACTGCTCGGGCCTGACCATGATGGCCTGGCAGCAGGGCGGCAAGTCGCTGCCCCACTACTCGGTCGGCCAGTACTCCACCGCCACCCCGATCGGGATCGGCGACCTGCAGCCCGGGGACCTGCTCTTCTGGGGCAGCAAGCCCTCCTCGATCTACCACGTCGCGCTCTACGTCGGCGACGGGATGATGATCCACGCCCCGCGCACCGGCCGGGACGTCGAGGAGGTCTCGATGTACTACTGGATCACGCCCAACTTCTTCGCCCGGCCGTAGGGCTGGCTGGGTAGCGTCACCCCATGGCGACCGACACCCTCCCGCCCAGCGACTTCGAGCCCGACGAGGGCGCCGCGCCTCCCGCCGAGCAGCCGGAGAAGCCCCTGCACGTCCCGCCGGAGATCGACGTCCGAGCCCTGCGGGCCTTCCTCGACGGCGAGTACGCCGAGGTGCGCGACCTGGTCCGCGCCAACCTCGCCGAGTACGCCTCGATCCTCACCGACGCCGAGACCATGAGCACCGCGGACTTCCGCGAGCGCGTCAAGGACGTCGTCGTCGAGATGGCGAAGACCGGGCAGACCGGCATGGGCTTCCCGACGGAGTACGGCGGGGGCGGCGACATCGGCGCCTCGTTGGCGGCGTTCGAGACGCTCGCCTACGGCGACCTGTCGGTGCTGGTCAAGGTCGGCGTGCAGTTCGGGCTGTTCGGCGGCGCGATCCTCCAGCTCGGCACCAAGCCCCACCACGACGCCTACCTGGCCAAGCTCATCACCGGCGAGACCATGGGCTGCTTCGCGATGACCGAGACCGGGCACGGCTCCAACGTGCAGGCGCTCGGCACCGTGGCGACGTACGACCCGGAGGCGCAGGAGTTCGTCGTGCAGACCACCCGCGAGGACGCGTGGAAGGACTACATCGGCAACGCCGCCGTGCACGCGGAGCTGGCCGTGGTCTTCGCCCAGCTCGAGGTCGCGGGGGAGGGGTGGGGCGTGCACGCGTTCGTCGTGCCGATCCGTGACGAGGGGCGGGTGTGCGACGGCGTCACGATCGAGGACGACGGCCTCAAGATGGGCCTGAACGGCGTCGACAACGGCCGGATCCGCTTCGACGGCGTCCGCATCCCGCGGACGGCGCTGCTCAACCGGTTCGCCGACGTCCGCGAGGACGGGACCTACGTCAGCGACATCGAGAACGCCAACCGCCGGTTCTTCACGATGCTCGGCACCCTGGTGCAGGGCCGGGTGTGCGTGGGCGGCGGCGGGCTCAACGCGGCCAAGGTGGCGCTGGCCATCGCGATCCGCTACGGCCTGCAGCGCCGGCAGTTCGAGGCGACCACCGAGGGCCAGGAGGACCTGCTCCTCGACTACGGGCAGCACCAGCGCCGGCTGTTCCCGCTCCTGGCCCGCACCTACGCGCTCGACTTCGCCCAGGAGATCGTGGCCGGGCAGTGCCACGACGTGTTCAGCGGCGTCATGACCGGCGAGGCCGCCGACGACAAGGTCCGGCGCGAGCTGGAGTCGCGGGCGGCGGGCACCAAGGCGCTGGCCACCTGGCACGCGACCCGGACCATCCAGGAGTGCCGCGAGGCCTGCGGTGGTGCCGGCTACCTCTCGGTCAACCGGTTCGCGGCACTCAAGGCCGACACCGACGTCTTCACCACGTTCGAGGGCGACAACACCGTGCTCCTCCAGCTGGTCGCGAAGGGCCTGCTGACCGACTACTCCAGCGACTTCGAGGACCTCGACCAGCTCGGCATGGTCCGGTTCGTCACGAGCCTGGCCGTGGAGACCGTGATCGAGAAGACCAACGCCCACAAGCTCCTCGAGCGGGTCCGCGACCTGCTGCCCGGGGGCGACCAGTGGGACCAGGAGGCGGGTGTCCTCGACTCCGACTACCAGCTCGCGATGCTGCGGTTCCGGGAGGAGCACACCCTGGCCGGGGTCGCCCGGCGCCTCAAGCGCGGCATGGACAACAAGATGAACCCCGGCGAGGTCTTCTCCCGGGTGCAGGACCACGTGATCCACGCGGCCCGGGCACACGTCGAACGGCTGGTGCTCGAGGCGTTCGTCGAGAAGGTCCGGGGCCTTGAGGACAGCCCCAACAAGGTGGCCCTCGGGCTGCTGTGCGACCTGCACGCGCTGTCGGTGATCGAGGAGGACCGGGCCTGGTTCATGGAGCACGGCCGGCTCACGACCGTGCGGTCCAAGGAGATCAGCCGCCGGATCAACTCGCTGTGCCGCCGGGTCCGGCCGCTGGCCCGGGACCTGGTCGAGGCGTTCGGGATCCCCGAGGAGATGCTGCGCGCGCCCGAGCTGATCGGACCGCCGGCGTCCTGACGGTCAGTGCCCCCGTCAGTGACCGGGTGCCGGCGCGCCCTGCGGTGCCGGGTGCGGGGTCACCGCGTCCTCGCCCTCCTCGTCCTGGAACCGCTTGAAGGAGTTGTTGACCTCCTCCTCGGCCGCGGCCCGGCCCACCCACTCGGCTCCCTCGACGGACTTCCCGGGCTCGAGGTCCTTGTAGACCTCGAAGAAGTGCTGGATCTCGATCCGGTCGTAGTAGGAGACGTGGCTGATGTCGCGCAGGTGCTCCAGGCGCGGGTCGGTCGCCGGCACGCACAGCACCTTGTCGTCGCCGCCGGCCTCGTCGGTCATCCGGAACATGCCGATCGCGCGGCAGCGGATCAGGCAGCCGGGGAACGTCGGCTCCTGGAGGATCACCATCGCGTCCAGCGGGTCGCCATCCAGGCCCAGCGTGTTCTCGATGTAGCCGTAGTCCGCGGGGTACTGCGTCGAGGTGAACAGCGTCCGGTCGAGCCGGATCCGGCCGCTGAGGTGGTCGACCTCGTACTTGTTGCGCTGCCCCTTCGGGATCTCCACGAGCACGTCGAACTCCATGTGACCCATCCTCCACCACAATGGCTCCGTGAGTACCAATGGCCGCCGGATCGCGCGCTCGCTGCGTCGTTCTCTGGCCGGCCTGCTGGTCCTCGCCCTGGTCGTCGCCGGGGTCGCGGCCTACCGGCTCGACCTGGTGGAGCCGTGGTACGACCACTTCTTCGGGGACGAGCCGACCGCCCCGCTCGCCGAGAGCCCGGCCGAGATCCCCCCGCCTCCCGGGCTCGACCTGCCGGCCGTGCCGACGGCGGCACCGGTGGCCGCCGCGCTGGCCGTCCCGGGACGGGCCGCGCCGGCGAAGGTCGAGGCCGCGCTCGCGCCGTACCTCGCCGACGCCGACCTCGGCCCACACGTGCTGGCCGCCGTCGACGACCTCACGACGGGCCGGCCGCTGGCCCGGGTCGGCAGCGGGGCGGCGATCCCCGCCTCCACCACCAAGCTGCTCACCGGGCTCGCCGCGCTGCAGGCGCTGGGGCCCGAACGCACCTTCAGCACCCGGGTCGTCGCCGGCGGACGGGGGCGGATCGTCCTGGTCGGCGGCGGTGACCCCTTCCTCATGTCCGAGCCGGTCGACGAGGACGGTCCGTCCTACCCGCCGCGCGCGGACATCGTCACCCTGGCCCAGCAGACGGCGGCCGCCCTGCAGCAGGAGGGCCGGGCCCGGGTGCGGCTGGGCTTCGACGACTCCCTCTTCGCCGAGCCGGGGTTCAACCCGGCCTGGCCGGCGGCGTACGCCGAGGAGGGTGACATCGTCTCCCCGATCACGGCGCTGTGGGTCGACCAGGGCCGCCTGCCGGAGAGCTCCGTCCGGGTCGAGGACCCGTCGCTCCACGCCGCGCAGGTGTTCGCCGCAGCGCTGGTCGAGGCGGGCGTCAAGGTCGTCGGCGACCCGACGTACGGCGTCGCGGCGTCCGGCGGCCGCGAGATCGCCACGGTCACCAGCGCGCCGGTGCGCCAGATCGTCGAGCGGGTCCTGGAGGTCAGCGACAACGAGGCGTCCGAGGTCCTCGCGCACCACGTGGGTCTCGCGGTCGGCGGGACGGGCAGCTTCGAGGCGGGTGTCGACGGGACGCTGACCACCCTCGAGGCTCTCGGCGTCCCGCGCTCCGGCATCCAGATCTACGACGGCAGCGGCCTGTCCCGCGAGAACCGGATTACCCCGGACGCACTGCTCGCCGTGCTGCGCGCGGCCGCCACCGGCGGGCCGTCGCTGCGCACCGTGATCGAGGGGCTGCCGGTCGCGGGCTTCACCGGGTCGTTGACCGACCGCTTCGCCGGCGCCCTCCCGGAGGCCCGCGGCCTGGTGCGGGCCAAGACCGGCACCCTGACCGCGGTCAGCAGCCTCGCCGGGGTCGTGGTCGACCAGCAGGGGCACCAGATGGTGTTCGTGCTGATGGCCGACCGGATCCGCAAGCCCCGCGAGACCGCCGCCGAGAACGCCATCGACGACGCGGCCGCCGCTCTCGCCGCCTGCTCCTGCGGCAGGGTGTCCCCATGACCGAAGCACCTCCGGCGGCGTGGTTCCCGGACCCCGACGACCCGGCGCAGTACCGCTACTGGGACGGCACCGCCTGGACCGAGCACCGCGCGCCGCGGTCGACGACGTCCGACCAGCTCTCCAAGGCAGGGAAGGACCTGGCTGACGGTCTGGCCAAGGGCCTCACAGCCGTCGGCGGCTGGCTGGACAAGAACGTCGCCCAGATCGGCAAGCCTTCCTTCGCCTCGGTGGCCGCGTCCTGCCAGGACGAGCCGCCCCGCGAGCCGCTGTCGCACTCGGTCGAGCTCGTGCACGCACCTGGGGACCTGCCCGGCCTGCTCCCGATCTTCGCCAGCAGCAGCGTGGCGCTGACCCCCGAGGGCGGCACCCTCGAGCAGCCCTGCCGGTTCGTCCCCAACCCGTGGGACCCCCGGGACCCGACGGGCGTCGCCGTGTTCGTCGGGACCACGAACATCGGCCGCTTCCCGGCCGACGACGCCGCGACCTACTGCCCGCCGCTGGCCGCCCTCGCCTCGCGCAGCGTGCTCGCCACCGGGATCGTGACCATCTGGGCGTCCGGGGCGGGCCAGGTGCAGGCAGCGCGGGCCACCGCACGGGTCGGTGACGTGGCGGCGTACGCCTGAGCCGGAACGCACGGGTGTCCGGCCGCGAACCAATCGCGACGCGGTGGCATCACACTCTCTGACAGCCACTCGACTGGGAGGAGTTCCCCGGTGCGGTCACTCGGGATAGTCATATCCGTGCTACTGGCGGCGCCTTCAACGGCGATCTCGTCGGCAACCGCGGCGCCAGCGACCTGCCAGGGCAAGGTCGCGACGATCAACGTCGACAGTCCGGACGGGGTCACCACAGCGGTTCCTGGAACAGCGTCCGACGACGTGATCTCCACGACCGGCTCGGTCGAGATCGAGGCATTGGCAGGCGATGACGTGATCTGCATGGAGACGGGCTACGTCAACGGCGGCGACGGCACGGACGCCGTTCAGGTGCAGGGCAGCGACGCCCGAGAGTTCCTCGACGTCCGCTTCGCCGAAGACCTCGACCTGTCCCTGGGCGGTGGGCGGGACTCGGTCGTCCTCATCTACTCGTCCGGCGGTGCGGGCGTCGTGCGCGGCGGCTCCGGGGCCGACTCCGTCATCGTGGCATCGCGGCAGTCCGTCCGGGCCGACCTTCGCCAGCACCACCTGAGCATCGACGAGACGGGTTCCTACGACCTACGCGGCTTCGAGGAGATTCAGGCAACTGGCCGCGCTGTGACCCTCAAGGGTGACGACCGAGGCAATGCGCTGTCAGGCCTCACCAGCGCCTGCCGCATCACCATCAAGGGCCGAGGCGGTAAGGACGATCTTCGGGTTCACGGCAACGGCCTCGGGCTCGTCCCGCAGGGCGGGGAGTGCCGCAACAGGTCGACCAGGATGCTGGGCGGCGGCGGGAACGACCACCTGCGGGGAGGCTTGGCGTTCAACGACACGCTTCTCGGCGGGCCGGGACGCGACACAGCCGACGGTCGCGACGGCTTCGACACATGCCGCGCAGAAGTCCGTCGCCGCTGCGAGCGATGAGGCGCCTCAGGGCACGTGAACGACCTCCCGGTTGCGCGGGAGTCCTCCCTGGAAGCTGATGGGGACGGCGTTGGCGTGCTGGACGTCGAGCGCGTCCATGGCCTGCACATGCACGTGGGGCTCGGTGCTGTTGCCGGAGTTGCCGCACCGGCCCACCTCATCCGCGACAGCAACCGCCTGCCCGACTGAGACTTGCACGCTGCCGCGCTGGAGGTGGCACATCGCGACGAACTCTCCGGTCCTCAGCTCGATGACCACGTGGTTGCCGGCCAGCCCGAGCCAACCACCGGCCACCCGCTGCCGCTGGGTGAGGGCGTACCGGATCGACGGGATGCCTCGGAACGCCTCGTGATCGGGTTCGCCGTCGTGGACCGCCACGACGACCCCGGGAGCAGGTGCGGTGAGCCGGCGTCCGAACCCCGGGAACGCCTCGGGTGGTTCGGGACGCAGGATCGAGGCAAGCGAGATCCGCGCGCTGCGGCCCCGTTCGTCGACCGGCACGAAGTCGATCGCATACGCCGTGGCGAACAGCCGGGTGCCGTGGCTGGGCACCCGGTCGGCGGGGCTGTTCTGCACCAGCCATCGCCCGCGGAACGGGTACGCCAGGTCAACGGTCGGTGGCATGGAAGCTCATCACCCGGGGCGCTCAGGCCCGGGCGTCGCCGCCCCAGTTCGCGAGCTTGGTCGCGATGGTGTGCAGGTCCGCCCGCCAGACGTCCTCGGGTCCGGGTGGCAGCACGTCGTTCCACTCGATCACCGGCGAGCCGACCACGCCGGCCAGCCGAGCGGTCCGGGCCACGAACCAGGTGTGGGCGTGCGCGCCGCCGTCCCCGTAGCGCAGCACGTGGCAACGGGCGACGTTGTCGAGCGCCTCGATGATGCGGACCAGCCGGTTGGAGATCCGGCCGTGCTCGGAGGCGAGGTCGTCGTCGAGCTCGCCGAAGTCGAGGTGCGCCTTGGGCTCGAGGATCAGCACGACGGGCAGGCCGCTCGGCGCGCCGAAGTGCTTGAGCCGCCACGCCTCGTCCTCCCAGATGACGTTGTCGGACTTCACGCTGTCGCAGGCCGGGCACGGCAGGCCGGGCGTCTCGCCGGCCCGGACCGGGTCGTCGGCGGGCGGCGGCAGCACTCTCGGGACGACGGCCCCGTCGACCGCCTCCCACGGGAAGTTGTCCCAGTCGTTGCTCGGCGGCGCCGCGAGCCGGCCGTTCGCGGAGGCGGCGGCGATGCGGGCGTGGACCTGCTCGGCAGTCTCGGCCATGCGGCCACCATAAGGTTGGCGCTGTGAGCACGATCGAGCTGCCGCCGGCTCGGGTGATCGACGGCACGCGGCACATCCACTCGGGCAAGGTCCGCGATCTCTACGAGCTCGAGCAGGGCCCCTACGCCGGGCAGCTGCTCATGGTGGCCAGCGACCGCATCTCGGCGTTCGACCACATCCTCAGCCCCGCCATCCCGGACAAGGGCGAGATCCTGACCCGGATGTCCCTGTGGTGGTTCGACCAGCTGGCGGACCTGGTGCCCCACCACGTCCTGTCAACCGACGTGCCCGCCGAGGTGCGCGGCCGCGCGGTGATCTGCGAGCGGCTGGCCATGTTCCCGGTCGAGTGCGTGGCCCGCGGCTACCTGACCGGCTCCGGGCTGCTCGACTACCGCGCGACCGGTGAGGTGTGCGGGGTGCCGTTGCCGGACGGCCTCGAGGACGGCAGCCGGCTGCCGGAGCCGATCTTCACCCCCGCCGCGAAGGCCGAGCTCGGCGAGCACGACGAGAACGTCTCGTTCGACGCCGTCGTCGAGACGGTGGGCGAGGAGGTCGCCGTCCGGCTGCGCGACCTGACCCTGGCCGTCTACGCGCGGGCCGAGGGCATCGCCCGGGACCGAGGGATCATCCTGGCCGACACCAAGCTCGAGCTCGGCGCCCGCGCCGACGGCACGATGGTCCTCGCCGACGAGGTGCTGACCCCGGACTCCTCGCGCTTCTGGCCGGCCGACCAGTGGGAGCCCGGACACGCCCAGCCGTCGTACGACAAGCAGTTCGTGCGCGACTGGCTGCTCTCGCCGGCGTCCGGGTGGGACCGCGCCGCCGACCAGCCGCCACCGGAGCTGCCGGCCGAGATCGTCGACCTGACCCGGCAGCGGTACGTCGAGGCCTTCGAGCGGCTGACCGGGCAGACGTTCTGATGGCCTCCCGATGACCCGCGAGCCGGGCGGCACCGTGCGCTTCGACGTCGACGCGCCGACGGCGTTCGACTACCTGGTCGACCCGCAGCACCGACCGGAGTGGCAGTCCAGCCTCCGCCGGGTCGTGGCCGTCGACGGCCGGCCCCGGGTCGGCCAGACCTGGACCGACGTGACCAAGCCCGGCCTGCACGCGGCGATGGAGACCACCGTCCTCGAGCGGCCGCGTCTCTGGGCGGAGTCGGGCACGTGGCGGTTCGTCCGGGCCGACCTGACACTCCGGTTCACACCGGTCGGCGACGCTGCGTGCGACGTGCACTTCCGGTTCCGCATCCACGCCCTCGGCCCGCTCGGCCTGGGCGCGAGCGTCCTCTCCGTCCCTGCGGTCCGCGGCGACCTGCGCCGCGCGGCCCGGCTCCTCGCCGGCCGGTAGCCGCGCATGGGCGCGTCGGACGAGGTGCTCGCCTGGCTGCTCGCCGGCGACGTGTCCGTCCAGTACCAGACGCGGCGCGACCTCCTCGACGACGAGGTGCCGGAGCTGCAGGACCGGATGGGCACAGAGGGGTACGCCGCCGCGCTGCTCGCCGCGCGCAGGCCCGGCGGCGGCTGGGGTCGCTCCTACTACCAGCCGAAGTGGACCTCGACCCACTACACGCTGCTCGAGCTCCGCGACCTCTGCCTGGCGCCGGACCACCCGGTCGCTCGCGACGCCGTGGCGAGCGTCCTGCGCGACCACCTGCGCCCGGACGGGGGCATCGACCCGGGAACCGGCTGGTCCGACACCTGCGTCAACGGCATGGCGCTCAGCTTCTGCGCGTGGTTCGACGGCGAGCCGTCGGCGCTGGCGCGGATCGTCGACTGGCTCCTCGACAGGCCCCTGGCGGACGGCGGCTTCAACTGCCGCACCGACCGGTCCGGCGCCACGCACTCCTCCCACCACACCACCGTGTCGGTGCTCGAGGGGCTGGTGACCTACCTGTCCCGGGGTCACGAGCACCGCCGGAGCGAGGTGCGGGCGGCGGTGGACGGCTGCGCCGGCTACTTCCTGGAGCACCGGCTGGTCCGCAGCCACCGCACCGGTGAGGTCATCCACCCCGAGTTCGTCCGCCTGCACCACCCGCCGCGCTGGCACTTCGACGTGCTCCGCGGGCTCGACGCCCTCGCGGCTGCCGGCGTCCCGCGGGACCCCCGGATGGACGACGCGGTCGCGGCGCTGCCGTCGCTGCGGAGGCCGGACGGGCGGTGGCCGGCGGGCCGGACCTGGCCGGGCGAGACCCACGCGCCCCTGGACCGCGACCACCGGGCCCGTTGGATGACCCTCCAGGCCCTGCGGGTGCTACGCACCTATGGCTAGGTTGACCGCGTGACCTCCTACAACCTCGCCACCCTGCTCGAGACCAGCGCCGAGAACTACCCGGAGCGGGAGGCGATCGTCTTCCCCGCCACCGGCCGCCGGATGACGTACGCCGAGGTGGACATGGTCGCCAACATGGTGGCCAACTTCCTGGTCAGCAAGGGCATCCAGCGCGGCGACAAGGTGGCGCTGAGCTGCCCCAACCTCCCCTACTTCTCCCTCGTCTACTGGGGGATCCTGAAGGCCGGCGGCACGGTGGTCCCGCTCAACGTGCTGCTCAAGGGACGCGAGGTCGCCTACCACCTCGGCGACTCGGACGCGAAGGCCTACTTCTGCTTCGAGGGCACCGCGGAGCTGCCGATCGGGCAGGAAGGCTTCGCCGGGTTCCAGGACGCCGACGGGTGCGAGCTCTTCGTCGCCATCACCGCCGACCTGATGGCGGACTCGCCGTTCGAGGGCACCCAGACCTTCGGCCAGATCCTGGGCGGCATGGAGGGGACCTTCGACGCCGTCGAGACCGACGAGGACGACACCGCCGTCATCCTCTACACCTCCGGCACGACCGGGCAGCCCAAGGGCGCCGAGCTCCGGCACCGCAACATGCGCGACAACGCGATGCTCGGCGAGAAGCTCTTCGGTGCCAGCGCCGAGGACCCCGACACGTTCCTCTGCGTGCTGCCGCTCTTCCACTCCTTCGGCCAGACCGTCATCCAGAACGGCGCGGCGGCGTACGGCGGCACCGTGGTCATGCTGCCGCGGTTCGAGCCCGCGGCCGCGCTCGAGCTGATGCAGAGCGAGGGCATCACCTTCTTCGCCGGCGTCCCGACGATGTACTGGGGCCTGCTGGGCGCGCTGGACGACACCGTCGACGTCGCCAAGATCAAGGACAACCTGCGGGTCGCGGTCGCCGGCGGCTCGGCCCTCCCGGTCGAGGTGCACAAGGACTTCGAGACGAAGTTCGGCGTCACCATCCTCGAGG
>NZ_JAEMSS010000297.1 GCF_016462705.1 Nocardioides sp.
CCGCTGCTGCTGCACTACCACCCGCTGGTGATCTACCGGTTCCAGGTGCTCAAGCAGGCCGACGTCGTGCTGGCCCTGTTCCTCCAGGGCGACCGGTTCACCGCGGAGGAGAAGCGGGCCGACTTCGAGTACTACGACCCGATCACGACCGGCGACTCGACGCTCTCGGCCGTCGTGCAGTCGATCATGGCGGCCGAGGTCGGCTACCACGACGTCGCCTGGGGCTACTTCCTCCAGGGCCTCTACGTCGACCTGATGAACCTGCACGACAACACCGTCGACGGGCTGCACGTCGCCTCCGCCGGCGGCGTGTGGAGCGCGTTGGTCTTCGGGTTCGCCGGGATGCGCGACACCGGCGGCCGGCTGTCGTTCGACCCCCGGCTCCCCGACGCGTGGAGCGAGATCACGTTCCCGCTGTGCTGGCACGGCGAGCGGCTGCAGGTGACCGTGTCCTCCGACGCCCTCGAGATCCGGTCCGAGGGGGACGGCCACGACGTCGAGATCACGGTGCGCGGGGTGAAGCACTCCCTGCAGGCCGGGACGACGGTCCGGGTCGCGCTCGACGGGCACGGCCAGCGGATCGACGGCACGCTGGGCGACGCTCCCCTGATCGGGGGGACCCGCGCGGACGGGACGACCATCACCGCCGGCGTGCCCGAGCCGATCCCATTCGAGGACCACCAGGAGCTCTCGCCCTCGGAGCTGCCGCTCGTGGACCCGCCGGTCCCGTCACACTGAGTCGACCGCGGCCGCCCGCACCACCATGACGTCGGGGAGGTTGGCGACGATCTGCCGCCACGAGTCGCCAGCGTCGGTCGACGCCCACACGGCACCGTTGCGGGCGCCGACGTAGACACCCAACGGGTCGTGGCCGTCGTGGGCCATGGCGTCGCGCATGACCCCGACGTAGAAGTCGTCGGGGAGACCGTTGCCGAGCTCCTCCCACGTGTCGCCGGCGTCCCGGGACCGCCAGACCCGGGCCTTGCCGTCGGGTGGGAACCGGCCGTCGCCGGCGCCGTTGGGGAAGACGAAGATCGTGTCCGGCTCGTGCGGGTGCACGACCAGCGCGAACCCGAAGTCGCTCGGCAGTCCGTCGCCGATGTAGTCCCAGGACGCGGCGTGGTCGTCGGACCGGTACACGCCGCCGTGGTTCTGCAGGTAGAGCCGCTCCGGCTTCGACGGGTGCCGGGCGACCTTGTGGACGCACTGGCCGAACTCGGGGTACTGCTGCCCCTCGGGCAGGAACTCCGCACGGATGCCCCGGTTGCGGGGCTCCCAGGTGGCACCACCGTCCGCGGACTGGTAGACGCCGCCCGTCGAGATGGCCACGGTCACGGAGTCCGGGTCGTCGGGATGCGGCAGCAGCGTGTGGAACGCCTGGCCCCCGAACCCGGCGCCCCACTCGGGGCGGTGCGGGTGGTCCCACAGTCCGCGGACCAGCTCGAACGACTCGCCCCGGTCCGTCGAACGCCACACGGCGCCGGGCTCGGTCCCCGCCCACACGGTGCCCGGCTCGTGGCCGGGGGCGATCTGCCACACCCGCTCGACCGAGGCGTCGACGTCCTCGGGGAACCGGATCGCGCCGCCCGGGCTCTCCTGCCAGGTCGCACCGAGATCGTCGGAGCGCCGGACCTGGGGGCCGAGCCAGCTCGACGAGGCGCCGGTGAGCAGCCTGGGGGGTGACGTCCGGGTGTCCACGAGGCAGGAGTAGACCTCCTCCATGTTGTGGTGCGGGCCGGTGAACTCCCAGTCCGCACGCGCGTCGTCGCTCTGGCCGATCCACAGGCCCTTGCGGGTGCCGATCATCAGTACTGTCGCCATGACCTAAGTTGACCGCGTGGAGGCCCGGAAGTCATCGGTGTCTCCGATCTGGTTGGTCCTCGTCGGGATCCTGTCCGTGCAGTTCGGCGCCGGCGTGGCCAAGACCCTCTTCGACGAGGCGTCGCCGACCACGATCGTGTGGCTGCGGCTGGCCGCCAGCGCGGTCGTCCTGCTCGCCGTGGCCCGCCCGGTCCTGCGCGGCCGGACCCGCGCCGACTGGGCCGTCGTGCTCGGCTTCGGCCTGAGCCTCGGGGTCATGAACTGGGCGATCTACCAGTCCTTCCAGCGGATCCCGATCGGCCTGGCCGTCACCATCGAGTTCGTCGGGCCGCTGACGCTGGCGATCCTCGGGTCACGCCGGGCCCGCGACCTGGTGTGGGTGGCGCTGGCCGCGGCCGGCGTCCTGCTGCTGGGGCTCGAGCCGGGCGACCTCACCTGGGCCGGCGTCGGGTTCGCCCTCCTCGCCGGAGCCGCCTGGGCGGCGTACATCCTGCTCAGCGCGCAGACCGGCGGGCGCTGGCCCGGTCTCGACGGCCTGGCCCTGGCGAGCGTGGTCGCGATGCTGCTGCTCACGCCGCTGACGCTGGGGCGGTACGCCGACCAGCTGGTCGACACCCGGGTCCTGGTCCTCGGCGCGGTGGTCGGGCTGCTGAGCTCGGTCATCCCCTACACCTGCGAGCTGGTCGCGCTGCGCAGCCTGCGGCCCGCGGTGTTCAGCGTGCTGATGAGCCTCGAGCCGGCCGCCGCGGCACTGGCCGGCCTGGTCGTCGTGGGCGAGCTGCTCAGCCCGCTGCAGCTCGTGGCGATGGCCTGCGTGGTGGCGGCGAGCGTCGGCGCGACCCGGTCCGGCTCGACGATCGCGGAGCCGGTCCCCGACTGAGGTGGATCCCGCCCGAGATTTCACCCCGCCGTCACACGGTGGTGACCGTCACGACTCCCGGGCTCCCTACGTTGAGGACC
>NZ_JAEMSS010000015.1 GCF_016462705.1 Nocardioides sp.
GGCTCAGCCGGGGCGGACGGCGCCGACGTAGGGCATGGAGTAGAGCTCGGCGACCCGGACGCCCGCACCCGGGTTGGCGGCGTGCACGATCAGGCCGTTGCCGATGTAAATCCCGACGTGGCTGATGGGCGAGTAGTAGAAGACGAGGTCGCCCGGACGCAGCTCGCTGGCAGGGATGTGCGGGCCGGAGCCGTACTGGGCGCTCGAGGAGTGCGGCAGCCCGACGCCCGCCTGGGCCCAGGCCATCATCGTGAGACCGGAGCAGTCGAACGCGTTGGGCCCGGCCGCGCCGTAGACGTAGGAGTCACCGACCTGGGCCATCGCGTACTCGAGAGCGGCGGACGCGCGGCCGGAGGTCTCCACACCGGAGGGGAGGCGGACCGAGCCGCGGGAGAGCAGCGCGGCGCGCTCCTCCTCCTCGAGACGTTCGAGCAGCGCCTCGGCCTCGCCGTGCTTCTCCTCGATCTCGGCCTTCTCCTTGGCCAGGAGGGCCTCGGTGCGCTCGATCTCGGCGAGTCGCTCGGCGGTCGCCTTCGCGCGGAGGTCCAGGGCCTTGGCCTGGTCCGCGTACGCGTCGAAGAGCTGGGCCTGGACACCCTGGTAGGCCGACATCGTGGAGAGTCCGGAGAGGAACCCGCTCGGGTCGTCGGAGACGATCACCTCACCGACGGCCGCCAGGCTCTGACCCTGGTACTGGCTGACGATGGAGTCCTGGAGCTCGTCGCGGGCCGCATCGAGGGTGGCGTCCTGACGCTGCTGGTCGGCGTTCAGCGAGTCCAGGTCCCGCTCGAGCTCTGCGAGCTCGAGCTCGGCGTCGTTGAGGCGCTCGGAGGCCTGCTCGGCCTCGTGGTAGAGCCGGTCGACGCGCGCCTGCACGTCCTCGATGTCCGGCTCGGCCTGGGCGGGCGACGAGGCGCCGAGCCCAAGGGTTGCGAAGAGCGCGATGCCCGAGAGGGCCGTGACGATTCGCCACCGGGGGTGGTGCACGGTCGAGGGGTCTCCTTGGCGTCGTACGCCTACCGGGTGAGCTGACGGGTTCGGGCACGACTTGCCCTACCACCGCTCCTCACGGCCGCCTCTCGACGGTCGCACCTCACGGCGGATTCACCCCAGGTGCCCAGCCTTCGGGCAGGTGGTTCCCCGGCTCCCGGCGGACCGGGACTCAGCGCGGCGCCCGCGCGGACCGGCTGGTCCACTTCCACGAGCACCTGGACACGCACGCTAACGGTCCGTGCTCCGGTCGTCCAAACCTCAACCGTCCGCGCCGGGGAGATTTTCCGCACGTTGCGTCACACCATTCACATCCGTCACTCAGACCTCAGCCCTCAGCTCGACCTCACGCCGATTCGACCTCCGGCCCGGACACGGGCTGGACCAGCCGCAGCGGCGGCACCAGGCCGCCCCGGGCCAGCACGTCCAGGGCGCGTTGCTCGTCGTCGTCGAAGGTGAGCTCGGGCGGCGGCCCGAGGAGCACCGTCACCACACAGTCGTGGCAGGCCAGACCCCTCACCACACAGGTGTCGCAGTCGATGCGTGTCGTCATGTCCCCGACGGTGACAGAGCCCACCGACAGTGGGCGGCCGGGCGGCCCTCAGCCGACGTCGCTGCGCGCCACGAGCTCGATCGCGTCCGACCGGCCGCACCACCGGCAGGTCACCGACTCCACCGTCTCGTCGAGCACGTCGGTCTCCTCGACCTGGTGCGACCCGGCGAGGTCGAAGTGCCAGAACTCCGTGGTCGTGCGGGTGCGCCGTACGTCGAACCGGGTGAGGTTGCCGCAGCCGCCGCAGCGCCACCGGCTGGCGGCGTCCGGCAGGCCCGGGGTGGCGGTCACGCCCCACACCCTAGGAGGACCTCAGGAGGAACAGCCCCCGAGCCCGGGGTCCGGCGTGGGTGCCGGGCGATGTCGGCGACCGGACCTACCGTCGCAGGCATGGGTGACGGGACGTCGATGACGCCGGAGGTCGCGCGCTGGGAGTGCCAGCGCACCTTCGACGAGCTCGGCCGCCCCCTGCGCGACGTCACGTTCACCGTCGTCGACCTCGAGACGACCGGCGGTTCGGCCGAGGCCGGCTCGATGATCACCGAGATCGGCGCGGTCAAGGTGCGCGGCGGTGAGGTGCTCGGCGAGTTCCAGACGCTGGTCAACCCGCACACCGAGATCCCGCCGTTCATCGCCGTGCTCACCGGCATCAGCAACTCGATGGTCAGCGACGCCCCACCCATCGACTCGGCACTGCCCGCCTTCCTCGAGTTCGCGGCCGGCACCGTCCTGGTCGCCCACAACGCCCCGTTCGACGTGGGGTTCCTGCGTCACTTCGCCGAGCGGCAGGGCCGGCCCTGGCCCAGGTTCGAGGTCGTCGACACGGCCAAGCTGGCCCGCCGGGTGATCACCCGTGACGACGCGCCGAACTGCAAGCTGTCGTCCCTGGCCCTGGCGTTCCGCTCCACGACCACGCCCAACCACCGCGCGCTCTCCGACGCCCGGGCGACGGTCGACGTGCTGCACGGCCTGATGGAACGGCTGGGCGGGCTCGGCGTCCACACGCTCGAGGAGCTGCAGACCTTCTCGTCCCGGGTGTCGACCGCCCAGCGGAAGAAGCGGCACCTCGCTGAGGGGCTGCCGCACGCACCGGGCGTCTACCTGTTCCGCGACGACCGCGGCCAGGTCCTCTACGTCGGCACGTCGCGCGACCTGCGCACCCGGGTCCGCAGCTACTTCACCGCCTCGGAGACCCGGTCCCGGATGGGCGAGATGGTCGGTCTCGCCCAGAGCGTCCAAGGGATCACGTGCAGCACTGCCCTCGAGGCGGAGGTCCGCGAGCTGCGCCTCATCGCCCAGCACAAGCCGCGCTACAACCGTCGCTCCCGGTTCCCGGAGAAGGTCCACTTCGTCAAGCTGACCCGCGAGGCGTGGCCCCGGCTCTCGCTGGTCAAGAAGGTCCTGGACGACGATGCCGACTACCTCGGCCCGTTCGGGTCACGTCAGGTCGCGGAGAAGTGCCTGGCCGCCCTGCACGAGACGTTCCCCGTGCGCCAGTGCTCCGACCGCTTCGGGCGACAGCCGTCACGGACGCCCTGCGTGCTCGCCGAGATGGGTCGGTGCCTGTCCCCGTGCGACGGCAGCGTCGACCACGCGACGTACGCCTCGGTCGTCCGGGTGCTGCGCGACACCCTGCTGCAGCGGCCCGACGAGGTGGTCGAGGCGATCAACAGCCGGATGGCCGGCCTCGCCGAGGACCAGCGCTTCGAGGAGGCGAGCGTCCATCGCGACCGGCTGGCAGCCTTCGTCCGGGCCAGCTCGCGGACGCAACGGCTCTCCTCCCTGACCCGGTGCCCGGAGCTGGTCGCGGTGCGGCGCGAGGACGACGGTCGCTGGGCGGTGCACGTCGTGCGCTACGGCCGGCTCGCGGCCGCCGGCGTGATCCCGTCGGGCGCCGATGCCCGTCAGTACGTCGAGGAGCTGGGCGACTCCGCCGAGACGGTGCTGCCCGGTCTCGGACCGGTCGGCGCGGCCACGGCCGAGGAGTCCGAGAAGGTGCTGCGCTGGCTGGAGTCGCCCGGCGTGCGCCTCGTCGACGTCCAGGGCGAGTGGAGCTGCCCGGTGTTCGGCGCCGGCGGACGGACCGCCGTCCACGACGCCGTGGAGGAGTCCCGGCGCGCCCTGGTGCCGTTCGGGGAGCGGCGCGACCTCTCGCCCGTGGCCCGACCCGCCAGGTGACCCGACTCGTCGTTCCGACTGACCGGTAGTCCCTTCGGACCATTTGTCCTGGTTCGACCACGGGGCCTCGAGAGCCGACCTACGGTGGCGCGAACTGCGCCCTCCGTTGCTCAAGGAGCTCTTGTGAGCCGATCTCGGTCCCTCGTCCGCGTCCTGGCGATGCTCGTCGTCACGCCTGTGGCCTTCGTGGGACTGGTGTCGGTGAACGCTCCGGCCGCCGTCGCGAACCAGCCGACGAGCCTGTCGCCGGCGGAGGGCAGCACGGTGGCGGGCCTCCCGGTCTTCTCCTGGGACAGGGTGCCGGGAGCCGCGCGGTACGACGTCCAGATCGCCACCAACGCGTCGTTCAGCAACATCGTCGTCGCCGAGAGCACGGTCAACCACCAGTACGTCGTCCGGACCCAGCTGCCCAACGGCGACCTGTGGTGGCGGGTGCGGGTCAGCGGCTCGAATCCCTGGACCGCTGCCGGGTTCCGGCGCTCGCCCGGCGCGGCACCGACCCAGACCGGACCTGCCGACGGTGCGGTGCTCCCCCAGCCCCAGTCGCCACCCAAGCTCTCGTGGAACCCGGTCGCGGGAGCGACGGCCTACGAGCTCGAGTACGGGACCGATCCCAACTTCACCGACACCGCCCAGAAGACCAGCCGGTTCACCCGCGGCACGACCTTCGTGGTCCCCCTCCAGCAGCCCAACACCTACTACTGGCACGTCCGGGCCGAAGCCGGCCCCGGCAACTACACCGACTGGTCGGCCGTCCGCTCCTACGTCGACCCGGGACTGGCCGCGCCGCTGCGCGTGTCGCCGGTTCCTGACCCGGCGAACCCGAACGTCGCCCCGGTCGTCCAGGACGCCGTGCTCAGCTGGACCCCGGTGCCCGGGGCCGCGAGCTACGACCTGCAGGTCAGCACGGACCGCAACTTCCTGACCGTCGTGGAGGACCGACGCGGGATCAGGGGAACCACCTACGCCCGTCCGGGCACCCTGAACAACGACCAGTACTTCTGGCGGGTCCGCGCCGTCGACGCCGCCGGCTACCGGCCGGCCTGGCCGTCGACGTCGGACGCCTGGAGCTTCCGTCGCAACTGGCCGGACCAACCGGAGCTGGAGTACC
Organism: Nocardioides sp.; assembly: GCF_016462705.1. Taxonomy (GTDB): domain Bacteria; phylum Actinomycetota; class Actinomycetes; order Propionibacteriales; family Nocardioidaceae; genus Nocardioides. The sequence goes on from NZ_JAEMSS010000015.1 coordinate 4,833, forward strand.
CGCTCGACGAGTCCACCGTCGGTGACCCGTTCTACTTCCAGTGGACCGGCACCCAGCTCGCCAGCACGTACGTCGTGGAGCTCAGCACCAACGACAGCTTCACGCCCGAGTCCTCGGTCATCAGGTGCCGCACCGTGAAGACGACCTTCACGCCGGCAGCCAACGGCGACTGCTGGCCGGGCGCCGCCGGCACCTACTTCTGGCGGGTCAAGGCCATCGACGACTACTCGAGCCCGGCCCCGGTCTCGGACCTGATCTCGGCGGAGGTCTTCAGCTTCACCTACGACCCCGAGCTGGTCTCGCTGCAGAGCCCGTCCCAGGGCGAGTCGGTGACCGTCCCGACGCTGTCGTGGGCAGCGAGCGCGGGGGCCTCCTACTACGACGTCACCGTCACCAACATCGCGACGAGCGCGGTCACCTCGGGCCGCACCGCCGGTGTGTCGTGGACCCCCTGGCACATCCTGGAGCCGGGGACGTACCGGTGGAGCGTCAGAGCCGTCAGCGAGGACGGGCGCGCAGGGTCGAGCGTCCTTCCGGCATGGCAGCGCACGTTCACCGTCGTCTCGTCCCCTCCCGCCACGGCGACGACCCCCGCCCCGACGTCGCCCAACGCGGTCCACAGGCACCAGCCCACGCTCACCTGGACCCCGGTGACGAACGCCACGGGCTACCGGCTCTACATGCGGCGCGGGAGCAGTGGTGGGTGGCAGGAGGTCGGCAACTTCCCCTACCCCGCCGGGGAGGACACCGGCACCAGCCGTCTCGCGTCTGGCAACTACCAGTGGTTCGTCGAGGCCTACAGCGGCGGCACGGTCATCGCCAGCGGCGCGATCGGGACCTTCACGCTGGCCCCACCCGCCGTCGTGACCGGATACCGCGCCGCCATCACGGGCAACCACCTGACCGGCGCCGCCGGGACACCCGTCGTGGACTGCGACGCCACCCTGCCGGCGAGCTGCCAGAACCTCCGCCAGACGCCGGTCCTCTCCTGGGACGCGCACCCGGACACCGCCTACTACAGGCTCTGGGTGTCCTACGACGCCGAGCTGACCAACCTCGTTCCCCGGCTGGGTGGGATCCGCGTCTACAGCACCATGTGGTCCGACACCGTGGCACTCCCCGACAGCCAGGCCGGGACCGCCTACTTCTGGACCGTCCAGCCGTGCCGGGCGAGCGACGCCTGTGCGCCCCTGCAGCACGCCGAGCACTCGTTCAACAAGCTGAGCAACGCGGTCAAGCCCCTCGCCCCGCTGGAAGGCGATGTGGTGAGCAACGCCGTCCAGTTCCGCTGGGAGGACTACCTGCAGACCGTGAGCACCGCGGACAACTCCGACTCCAACCCGTCGACGCCCGCCACGACCGAGGCCCTCTACTACCGGGTCGAGGTGGCGACGGACCCCCAGTTCGACGCGGTGATCGACAGGTTGGAGGTCGACCAGCGCAGCGTCGTCTCGCCGCACACCACCTACCCGGAGGGCCCGCTGTGGTGGCGGGTCCAGGCCGTCGACGGCTCCGGCAACCCGCTGACCTGGAGTGACCCCGTCGCGTTCACGAAGCGCTCGCCGGTCCCGGTCCTCACCAGCCCCGTCGACGACGCGGTCGTGGCCGGCGACCAGGCCCTCGAGTGGCAGGGCGCCGATTTCGGCGTCACCTACGACGTCGAGATCTACCGCAACGGGGACACCGGCGCCAACCCGGTCAACCGGGTGCGGGTCGACTACAACGACCCGCGCCAGACGTTCGCCCTGGACGCGCCGCTGCCGGCCAGCGGCAACCCCTACGTGTGGCGAGTACGCCGCAACGACGTCAGCGGTCGCAACGGCGACTGGAACACGGCGGCCAGTCCCACGGCGTGGGGACGGTTCCGGGTCAGGGACGTGGTCCCGACACTGGTCGCGCCGGTCGGCGGAGCGCGGGTGGAACCTTCCGACGGCCTGTTCACCTGGCTGCCGCAGAACGCGGCCAGCAGCTACCGGGTCGAATGGCGCTTGGCCGGCAGCGGCAGTGCTCCCTACTACGCCACGACGCACGCCACCGCCTGGGCGCCGGTCGACACCCTGGGTGGAGGGGACTGGGAGTGGCGGGTCACCGCCGTCGACATCACGGGCGTCGACATGGGCACGTCTGCCTGGACCCGGTTCCTGGTCGTCGACACGCCGACCGCCCAGCCCGGGGTGAGCATCTCCGGCAACGGGCAGGTCGGCACCCTGCTCACGGCGACGGCTCCGGTCTGGGACATGCCGGACGTGGCCACGACCTACCAGTGGTACCGGGGCGACTGGCCGGTCCCCGGAGCCACGGCGACGACGTACACCGTGGTCGGCGACGACGTCGACCGCCCGCTCACCGTCCGGGCGACCGGCGCCCGGGACGGCTACAAGAACGGCGTCTCGACCAGCAACGTCATCCACGGCTCGCTCGGCGCGGTCGTGCAGCCGACCGAGGTGCCCACGATCACCGGCGTCGCCGCGGCCCGCGAGACGCTCACCGCGCAACCGGGCACCTGGCCCGGCTCCCCGACGTACGCCTACCAGTGGTTCGTCGACGGACAGGCCGTCGCCCGGGAGACCGGTCAGGCCTACGTGGTGCGGACCCGGGACGCGGGCCTGCCGGTGTCGGTGCGGGTCACCGCCACGACTGCCGGCTACGCCCCCGGTTCGGCGATGAGCGCGCCGAGGGCGGTGTCCAAGCTGTCGAGCAAGACCACGGCGACGGCACAGGTCAAGAAGATCACCACACGCGACCGTGGCGTGCTCGACGTCTACGTGGAGATGTTCGACTACGCGACCACGCTGGGTGCGGTGAAGGTGACCGACGCGGGCAAGGTCATCGCCACCACGGCGCTGAAGGCGAACGGCGACGGGCGCCTGGTGATCCGGCTGAAGAAGCTGAAGGTCGGCAAGCACAAGCTGGTCGTCAGCTACACCGGCAGCTCGGCCACCGCCCCGTCGCAGGCGAAGCCGCTGGTGATCAAGGTGGTCAAGGTCAGGAGATGACCAGGAGCTGAGCGGTCCGGAGACCGGCTACGGTTCGGCCATGCCCTAGATTCGAGCCGTGATCACCGCCGTTGTCTTCGTGAAGGCCGACGTCGCCCGGATCCCGGAGGTCGCCGAGGCGATCGCCGCTCTGGAGGGTGTCAGCGAGGTCTACTCGGTGACCGGTCAGATCGACCTGATCGCGCTGGTGCGGGTGCACGACCACGAGGCCGTGGCCACCACGGTCGCCGACCGGCTCAACAAGGTCCCCGGAGTGATCTCGACCGAGACCCACATCGCGTTCCGCACCTACTCCCGGCACGACCTGGAAGCGGCGTTCTCGCTCGGTCTGGAGTGAGGATCCCGCCGCAGGGCGGGGCCGGGCCGGCCGTGGAACTGGGCCTGGTCAATTGGCGCAAACAGGTCTAGCGCAGCCGTCGATCCTCGTAGCCTTGACGAGACCCGCAGGCACGACGGCTCCGCCGAGGAGAGACCCCAGATGCGACTGCCCAGCGTCGCCGCTCGCGGCGACCTCGCCACCGTCGGTCGGCTGACCCGTCACGCCACGGGGCGATGACCAGCCTCGGGGCAGCGCCCACCGCGCCGGCCGCACCCTCCACCCGGTCCGTCCCGGGCCGAACGGTCCTTCTGGTGCTGCTGGGCCTGGCCGTCGTCCAGGCGGCGTGGATCTGCGTCGTCGCGCCCTACGGAGGGGCGGACGAGATCGAGCACGCCTACCGCGCCGACGCCACCGCGCACGGCGAGTTCCTTCCTGACTACGTGGTCGGACCCGGTGGGCGCGGTGAGCTCCTGTCGGTGCGGGAGTCGCTGGTGGACGCGGCTCGGCCCGAGTGCGTGGCGCTGGCACTGGCCGCGCCGGACAAGTGCCAGCCCGTCGAGCGCCTCGACGACGGTCGCGTGCTGGTCGCCAGCTCGGCCGCCAGGTACAACCCGGTCTTCTACGCCGTCATCGGCACCGCCGCGCTGCCCTTCGAGGGCACGGCGGCGCTCTACGCGATGCGCGCGTGCACGGCCCTGATCTGCGTGCTGCTGCTCACCTGGGCCTTCCTCGTCACCGCGCGCCGGCGCTCCCGGTGGCCGACGGTGGGCCTCCTGCTGGCGATGACCCCCGTGGTGACCTACAGCGCCTCGGTCGCCGCCCCCAACGGCGTGGAGCTGTGTGCCGCGATGCTCGCGTGGTGCGCCGGCCTCGCCGCCGTGGACCGTCTGAGGAACGGGGACCAGATCGGCTCGTCCACGCTTGCCGCCCTCACCGTCGGCCTGGTGCTCGTGGGGCTGCCCCGCACGTTGGGACCGCTGTGGGTGGCCGTCATCGTCGGGGCCCTGGTCCTCCTGGCGCCGGCCGCCCAGTGGGCCGCCGCCGTCCGGAGCCGGCCGCGTCGCTGGTGGGCGTCGATCTGCCTGGTCATCGCCTCGTGCGGGGCGGGCGCTCTGTGGACCATGGTCTCCGGCGCCAACCAGCCGAAGCTGGAGGGGCTCGAGTTCGAGGGCTCCCCGTTCCCCGGGATCCTGATCCAGCCCATCGTGTGGCTCCTCCAGTCGATCGGGGTCTTCCCCCTGCGCGACGAGTTCGCCCCCTGGCCGGTCTACGCCCTCGTGCTCGCGGTGTGGGGGGCGTTGCTGTTCATCGCTCCGAGGACCGCACTCCGTCGCGAGCGGCTCGCGGTGCTCGTGCTGGTGGTGGGCCTGACCGCCCTGCCCGTCTGCCTCACCCTCCTCACGTACAGCGACCTCGGCTTCGCCTGGCAGGGGCGTTACACCTGGCCCGCTGCCTGCGGCGTGATCCTGATCCTCGCCGAGTCCTGCCGAGGTGACGGCTCGGAGACCGACCGGGTGCTGCTCCCGGCCGTGCTCGCCATGGGGGCCGTGGTCCACGTCATCTCGCAGCGATCGGTCCAGCTGGGTGAATCGACCGACGCCGCCACCGCGACCGCCGTGGGCGGACTGCTCGTCCCGATGCTCTCGGTCCTGGGCTTCGGCCTCCTCTGGCTCGGGCTCACCCGGCACCGCCGAGAACCGGCTCGACCATGAGCAGGGCCCGGTCGACCCTCCCGGACCTGGACGCGGCCTCCGACGGCACGCCCGAGGGCGAGGGCCGAGACCCCGTCTCGGCCGCGGTGCGCTGGATCCTCCCCTACGCCGTGCTCACCGGCGTGCTGCTGCTGATGGTCAGGCTCGCGGCGAAACCGCTCGACAACACCGACACCTACTTCCACCTGAGGTTCGGTCACGAGTTCCTGACCGGCAGCTGGGAGCTCGGCCGGCCGGGCTCGGTGACCGGCTTCGCGACGGCCGACTGGGTGCCGACGCAGTGGCTCACGCAGGTGGTGATGGCCAGGTTCGAGGACTGGTTCGGCCTTCCTGGCGTCGCGTGGCTCTCCGGCCTGCAGTTCCTCATGCTGGCCGTCACGTTCTTCGTGGTCGCCCGGCGACGGGCGGACCCCGTCATCGCGGTGCCGCTCGTCATGGTCGCTCTGTGCGCGTCCGCCGCGGGCATGTCGATGCGCCCCCAGGTGCTGAGCTACGTCCTGGTCGCCGTGACCACCTCGCTCTGGCTCCGCGCCCAGGAGACGGGACGCCCGCCCTGGGTCCTCGTGCCGCTCACCTGGGTCTGGGCGATGTGTCACGGGATGTGGCCGGTCGGCATCGTCATCGGGGTGACCGTCGTGGTCGGCGCGTGCCTGGACCAGAGGTCGACCAGGAGCCTGCGGCAGCTTGCCGTCCCCGCCTTGTCCGCGGCCGCCGCCTGCGCGACACCGGTCGGACCCCGGCTCGTCGAGGCGGTGCTCACGGTCAGCTCACGGGGCGAGTACTTCAGCGAGTGGGGCACGCCGGTCTTCACCGAGCTGAACACCATCGCGGCCCTGGGCCTGCTGGGCGCCGCGACCGTGATCGCGATCCGGCGCGGCAGCACCTGGGTCCACATCCTGCTGATCGGGCTGGCCGCCGCGTGGACCGTCTACTCGCTGCGCACCGTGCCGGTGGCCGCCGCGATGCTGGCGCCGGTGCTCGCCGCGAGCGCGCAGCGTCTGGTCGGACCCCGCTCCCCCACCCTGCGGGCGGAGCGCTACTGGGTGGCCGGCGCCGTGGTGGCCGCGCTGGCGCTGCTCGCGGCCCAGGTTCCCGACGCCGCCGACCGGCCACCGGCCGCACTCCGGTCGCTCGACCAGCCGCTCTCCGAGCTGCCGAGCGGCACCAGGCTGCTCACCGACACGGGCTACGGCGGCTACGTCGTGTGGCGCTTCCCGGAGCTCGAGGTGTTCAGCCACGGCTACGGCGACACCTACACCACCGCCGAGCTCGACCGGGACGCCACGGTGTCCGAGCTGCGGTCCGGATGGCTGGAGATCATCCGCGACGACGAGCTCGGCTACGCCGTGCTGGATCCCGACTCCGAGCTCGCCTACGCGTTGCGTGAGCTCGCCGGCTGGCGGGTCGTGGAGGAGTCCTCGTCGTTGCAGCTCCTGGCCTCGTCGCCGCCGGCCTAGGCCGAGGAGGCCTCGACCCAGCGCTCGAGAGTCTGCTGCGCGGCACCGCTGTCGACGGCCTCCGCCGCCCGGAGGATGCCTGCGGCGAGCTGCTCGTCGAGCGACTCCTGCGTCGCGTCGTACGCCGCCTCGTGGACGGCCAGGGCAGCACCGGCGTTGAGCAGGACCGCGTCGCGCACGGGCCCGGTCTCCCCCGCGAGCAGCCGGCGCACCACCTCGGCGTTGTGCGCCGCGTCGCCGCCCCGGAGGTCCTCGACCGTGGCCGGCGCCAGGCCGTGCGCCGCGGGGTCGATGCTCGCGGTCGTGACCTCGCGGTCCCTGACCACCCACATCGACGACGTGGTCGTGGTCGTGAGCTCGTCGAGACCGTCGTCGCCACGGAAGACCCAGGCGTCCACGCCGCGCTGGGCGAACACGCCGGCCATCACGGGAGCCATCCGGGGGTCCGCGCAGCCGATCGCGTTGGCCTGGGGGCGAGCGGGGTTGGCCAGGGGGCCCAGGAAGTTGAACGTCGTGCCGATGCCGAGCTCCCGGCGGGGCACGGCGGTGTGCCGCATCGCCGGGTTGAACGCGGCGGCGAACAGGAAGGTGATGCCGACCTCCGTGGCCAGCGCCGCCACCCGGCCCGGCGGTAGGTCCAACCGGACACCGAGCGCCTCCAGTACGTCCGCCGAGCCGGACTGCGAGGACGCTGAGCGGTTGCCGTGCTTGACCACGCGCGCGCCCGCACCCGCGGCGACGATGGCGGCCATCGTCGAGATGTTGACCGACATCGACCGGTCGGCGCCGGTGCCGACGACGTCGAGCAGCCGACCCTCGACCGCGATGGGTGTCGCGTGCTCGGCCATGGCGTCGACCAGCCCGCCGACCTCCTCGACGGTCTCGCCCTTGGCCCGCAGGGAGACCGCGAAGCCGGCGATCTGCGCCGAGGTCGCCTCGCCGCCGAGGATCTCCCCCATCGCCCACGCCGTCTGGGCGCTCGTGAGGTCGGTGCGCGCGACGAGCGCGCCCAGGACCTCGGGCCAGGTGGACACGGACTGCTCAGGCGGTCGCAGGGGTCCGCGGTCGCAGCAGCGCCACCGCGGTCTCGGCGAGCTCGATCGGGTCGATCGGGTGCGGCACCGCGCCGTCGGCCCGCGACCAGGTGGCCAGCCAGGCGTCCTGCGGCCGACCGGTCAGCACCAGCAGCGGCGGGCACTGGTAGATCTCGTCCTTGAGCTGCTTGGCGATGCCCATGCCGCCGGCCGGCACGGCTTCCCCGTCGAGGATGGCCAGGTCGATCCCGCCGGCGTCCATGTTCTGGATCACGACCGGCTCGGTCGCCACCTCGACGTAGGTGACCTCGGGCAGGTCCGGGTGCGGCCGCCGGCCGAGCGCGAGGATGACCTGCTGCCGGGTGTTCACGTCGTCGCTGTAGACGAGGACCCTGAGCCGGTCCTGGTCGCGCATCTGGTCGGCCACGCCTGGATGCTATCGCTGCGAGCTCTGCTCCCGTGCCTCGAGCCGGTCGAGCCGGCGATCCTCGCGCTCCGCCTCCCGCATCGAGGAGCGCACCCACTGCACGAACAGCACGCCGAACAGGACCAGCCCGATCAGGTCCCCGCTGGCCCACAGGATGCCGCCGGCGAGGTGCTGGTCGTCGAGGGCGTCCGGCAGCCACGAGTAGCCCGCCCGCTCGCGCAGGGCGGTGTAGTGCGCGCCGCCGAGCAGGGTCTCCTGACCCATGATCGTGACCCCGAGGAACGCGTGGAACGGGAGCGTGAGGACCGCCAGCATCATCCGGAACGGGTAGCCGACCCGTCCCGGGAGCGGGTCCACACCGACCAGGGGCCAGAAGAACAGGGCACCGACGGCCACGAGGTGCACGTGCATCATCTCGTGGACGTACGCCGAGTCCAGCGATGCGGCGTACCAGCCGGAGAAGTAGAGCGCCCAGGGCGAGATGACGTAGAGGAGCAGTGTCAGCGGCGGGAAGGACAGCACCTGCGCGACCCGGGAGTGAAGGACGGCCAGCAGCCAGCGACGCGGGCCCGGCGGCAGGGTGCGCAGCGCCAGGGTGACCGGTGCCCCGAGCGCCAGGGCGAGCGGGACCAGCATCGACAGCACCATGTGCTGGACCATGTGCACGCTCAGCAGGGTGGTGTCGTACGCCGCCAGACCCGATGACGTGGCGACGTAGAAGAGGCCCATCCCGACACCCACGAACATGACCGTCCGACCCAGGGGCCAGGCGTCGCCGCGGCGGTGGAGGGCCCGCACGCCGACCAGGTAGAGACCGGCAGCCCAGACCGTGAGGACCAGGGGCACTGGGTCCAGTCCCCACTCGGTGATGACCCTGCCCAGGTCGAACGGTGGCACCCGTCCACAGTAGGCCTGCGAAACACCCGGCCCCGGGTCTGGCCCCCGGAGCAGGTCACGACATAATGACCGCGTGGCGACAGCAGCGACGACCATTCCGGCCTCCCGTCTTCACGGGCACCACGACCGGCCGAGCATGGTCAGCGTCGGCACGATCATCTGGCTCTCCAGCGAGCTGATGTTCTTCGCGGCCCTGTTCGCGGCCTACTTCACGATCCGTTCGGTGAGCCCGGAGCTCTGGGCGCAGAACACCGGGCTGCTCAACATCCCGTTCGCCTCGGTCAACACCACGATCCTGGTGCTGTCGTCCCTGACCTGCCAGCTCGGCGTGTTCGCGGCCGAGCGCGGTCAGGTGGGCCGCCGCGGGTCGCTGTTCGACGTGCGCGGTTGGGGCCTGCGTGAGTGGTTCATCCTCACGTACTTCATGGGGGCGATCTTCATCGCCGGGCAGGTCACCGAGTACGTCACCCTCGTCCAGGAGGACGTGACCATCTCGAGCTCGGCCTACGGCTCGATGTTCTACCTGACCACGGGCTTCCACGGCCTCCACGTCACCGGCGGACTGGTGGCATTCCTGCTCGTCCTGGGCCGCACCTACATCGCCCGGCGCTTCACCCACGAGCAGGCGGTCAGCGCCATCGTGGTGTCCTACTACTGGCACTTCGTCGACGTCGTCTGGATCGGGCTGTTCGCCACGATCTACCTGATCAAGTGAGGGAGCGGATCTCCGGCATGAGGCACGTCAACGGCTGGACCAACCGCTGGGCCGGCCGTCTCTCACGGCACCGCCGCCGTCCCATCGCCGGCGCCGTCCTGCTCCTGCTCGGCCTGGTGCTGACCGGCAGCATGTACGCCGTGTTCGCGCCCGCCCAGGCGGGGTCGACCGACAGCAACGAGGAGCTCGTCCGCGAAGGACGTGCCCTCTTCCTCGTCGGCTGCTCGACCTGCCACGGCGTCAACGGCGAGGGCATCGACACCGTCAACGGCAACCAGCTCGGCCCGCCGCTGGCAGGGGTTGGCGCTGCGGCGGTCGACTTCCAGGTCGGCACCGGCCGGATGCCGATGGCCCAGCCGGGTCAGCAGAACCCGGTCAAGCCCCAGGTCTACGACCAGGACGAGATCGACGCGCTCGCCGCCTTCGTCGCCAGCCTCGCCCCCGGCCCGGCCGTGCCCGATGAGGCCGACTACTCGACGGCCGACCTCAGCGAGGAGGAGCGGGTCGAGGCGATCGCCCGAGGCGGGCTGATCTTCCGGACCAACTGCACCGCGTGCCACAACTTCGCCGGCAACGGCGGGGCGATGCCGCGCGGCGGCTACGCGCCGGACCTGAGCCAGACCGAGGCCCGCTACATCTACGAGGCGATGCTCACCGGCCCCGGCAACATGGACAACTTCTCCGACGGCAACCTGTCGCCGGAGGAGAAGCGGGACGTCATCGCCTACCTCTACTCACTGCGTGAGCAGCCCGCCTACGGCGGGTTCACCCTCGGCGGCCTCGGCCCGGTGAGCGAAGGACTGTTCGCGTGGGTGGTCGGGATCGGCGCGATGGTGGGCTTCGCCATCTGGATCGCCGCCCACACCACGCGCTCGACGAGGCAGAAGGACGGTCAGGCAGCATGACTGGGCAGATGAGTCCCGAGCACGCGCCGGACGGCACGGGGCACCAGCCGGTGGAGATGAACGACGCCGACGGGCAGCCCATCGGCCACGGACTCCCGGCGCTCCCTCCGGACGAGCCGATCAAGAACCCGGGGCTCCCGGTGCACACCTGGCGGCCCACCGACGTCGACCCCGCGATGGAGAAGCGGGCGGAGCGACAGATCGCCGCGCTCTTCGGCCTCTCGGCCGTGTGCGGGGTGCTGTTCGTGGTCGCGTACTTCAACGTGGGCGAGAACGAGACCGTCATCGGCCTGGGCGCCCAGACCGTGGCGCTGGGTTCATCTCTCGGCGGAGCCCTGCTCCTCATCGGCATCGGGATCATCCAGTGGGCCCGCAAGCTGATGGCCGACCACGAGATCGTGGAGATGCGTCACCCCGCCCGGTCGTCCGACGAGGACCGCGAGGCCACCCTCGCCCAGCTGTCCCAGGGCGCCGAGGAGTCCGGGATCGGCCGACGGCCGCTGGTCCGCAACTCGCTGCTCGGGGCCGTCACGGTCCTGCTGGCACCCGCCGTGGTCCTGTTCCGCGACCTCGGCCCGACCAACGCCCAGGTCACCGAGGCCGGCGACTACCCCGGCGCCGGTCTGGAGCACACCGTGTGGGACCGCGGCGTCCGGGTCGTCCGCGACGTCGTCGGCACGCCGATCCGTCCCTCGGACCTCGAGATCGGCGACCTCGTCAACGCCGAGCCGGAGACGATCTTCGCCGTCGACGAGGACGGTGAGCCGCTGCTGGAGGGCGTGCCGCTGCAGGTCGCCAAGTCCAAGGGCGCGGTCGTCCTCACCCGGATGGACCCCGCGGACAACACCCCCGGCGAGGGTCGTGAGGACTGGGACGTCGACGGCATCCTCTGCTACTCCAAGATCTGCACCCACGTGGGCTGCCCGATCTCGCTCAACGAGCGCAAGACCCAGCACCTGCTGTGTCCCTGCCACCAGTCGACCTTCGACCTCGCCGACTCCGCCAAGGTGATCTTCGGACCGGCGGCCCGAGCCCTCCCCCAGCTGCCGCTGATGGTGGACGAGGAGGGCTACCTGGTGGCCCAGAGCGACTTCCGTGAGCCCGTCGGCCCCAGCTACTGGGAACGTGACTCCGACGCCAGCACGACCGAGATCGAGTGACGAGGTCACGCATGAGCATCGACACGAGCAAGGTCGCCGACAGCAACACCACTGCGGCCACCGCCAAGAAGCCGAACCGCGCGGGCGCGGCCGCCACCTGGGCCGACGACCGGCTCGGGCTGGCGACGATGATGAAGAAGAACCTGCGCAAGGTCTTCCCCGACCACTGGTCCTTCATGCTGGGCGAGGTCGCCCTGTGGAGCTTCGTGGTGCTGCTGCTCTCGGGTGTCTTCCTGACCTTCTGGTACGTCCCGAGCATGGGCGAGGTGCACTACGAGGGCTCCTACGACCCGCTGCGCGGCGTCGAGATGTCGGAGGCCTACGCCTCCAGCCTGAAGCTGTCCTTCGACGTCCGCGGCGGACTGCTCATGCGGCAGATGCACCACTGGGCGGCGATGCTGTTCATCGCGGCGATGATGATCCACCTGCTCCGGGTCTTCTTCACCGGTGCGCACCGCAAGCCGCGTGAGCTCAACTGGGTCATCGGCTGCCTGCTCCTGCTGCTCGGCACGCTGGAGGGCTTCACCGGCTACTCCCTGCCGGACGACCTCCTGTCCGGCACGGGCATCCGGGCCGCGGACGGCTTCCTCAAGGCGAGCCCGGTCGTCGGCAGCTACATGTCGTTCTTCCTCTTCGGTGGCGAGTTCCCGGGTGACGCGATCATCCCGCGGTTCTACACGATCCACGTGCTGCTGATCCCCGGCCTGCTGCTCGCCCTGATCACCGCCCACATGCTGCTGCTCGTCTACCACAAGCACACGCAGTGGCCCGGCCCCGGCCGCACCGAGCACAACGTGGTCGGCTACCCGATGCTCCCGGTCTACGCCGCCAAGGCGGGCGGGTTCTTCTTCATCGTCTTCGGCGTCACCGCGCTGATGGGTGGCCTGCTGTCGATCAACCCGGTGTGGCTGTTCGGGCCCTATGACCCGTCCAAGGTCACCGCCGGTTCGCAGCCCGACTGGTACATGGGGTGGCCGGACGGTCTCCTGCGGATCATGCCGGGCTGGGAGAGCCACATCTTCGGGCACACGATCTCGTGGAACGTGATGGTCCCGATCCTGCTCGTGCCCCCGCTGATGCTCACGATCCTGATCCTCCTGCCCTTCCTGGAGTCCTGGATCACCGGTGACAAGCGGGACCACCACCTCCTGCAGCGACCGCGCAACGCACCGACCCGGACCGCGGTGATGGTGTCCCTGATGACGTTCTACGGCCTCTCCTGGGCGGCCGGCGGCAACGACCTGATCGCGATCACGTTCGACCTGTCGATCAACCAGATCACCTACTTCATGAGAGTCGCGGTGTTCCTGGGGCCGGCCTTGGCCTTCATCATCACCAAGCGCTGGTGCATCTCGCTGCAGCGCAAGGACGAGGAGGTGCTGCTCCACGGCTACGAGACCGGCATCATCATGCGGTCGCCCGAGGGCGGCTACTCCGAGCGGCACCTGCCGATCAGCGAGGCCCGGGCCTTCACCATGACCGCACGGGACCGCGACCCGGACCTGGCCGAGCTCCAGTCCGGGGAGGACGGCGTGGACGCCAACGGGCTCGAACCCAAGCGCAGCCCGCTGGCGGGCATCCGCCGTCGGCTCCAGACCACGATGTACGCCGACAACATCCAGAAGCCGACCGCCGAGGAGCTCGAGGCGGCACACCACCACGCCGAGCACGAGCACGAGCTCCAGGCGGCGATGGAGGGTGTGTCCGCCGACGGGCACCAGTTCGACGGTCACCACCTCGTCGAGGAGGAGACCCTCCGCGGCGACCACTAGCCCCACCCGCTCCGCCATCACCCGCCCGTGCTCGCACGGGCGGGTGATCTCGTTCAGGAGGAACAGACGATGGCCTACGACCGACCGGTGACGTTCGGGATCGACACGTTCGGCGACGTGACCGTCGACCCCGAGGGACAGCGCCGCACCGACGCCGAGGTCATCCGGGACGTCGTCGAGGAGGCCGTGCTCGCCGAGCAGGTGGGCCTGGACCACGTGAGCATCGGTGAGCACCATCGCGACGACTTCGCGGTGTCCGCGCCCGACATGGTCCTGGCCGCGATCGCCTCGCGCACCGAGCGGGTCACTCTCGGCACCGCGGTCACCGTGCTCAGCTCCGACGACCCGGTGCGCGTCTACGAGCGCTTCGCCACCCTGGACGCCCTCTCCCACGGCCGGGCCGAGGTGACCCTGGGGAGAGGGTCCTTCACCGAGTCGTTCCCGCTGTTCGGCTACGACCTCGCCGACTACGAGGTCCTGTTCGCCGAGAAGCTCGACCTCTTCGCCCGGCTGCGCAGCGAGCGTCCGGTGTCCTGGGAGGGCACCACGCGCCGGCCGCTGGTCGAGGCCGACGTGCACCCCAAGACCGAACGCGGCACGATCCCCACCTGGATCGGTGTGGGCGGCTCACCGGAGTCGGTCGTCCGCGCGGCACGCTACGGCCTGCCGCTGATGCTCGCGATCATCGGCGGGGACCCCGCGCGCTTCGCGCCCTACGCCGAGCTCTACCAGCGGGCTCTGCGCGAGCTGGACCAGCCGCCCCTCCCCGTGGGGGTCCACTCCCCCGGCTTCGTCGCAGCCACCGACGACGAGGCCCGCGACCTCCTGTGGCCGCACTACCGGGCGATGCGCGACCGGATCGGGCGCGAACGCGGCTGGCCGCCCGCCACCCGGGACCAGTACGACGCCGAGGCGACGACCGGCGCGCTGATGGTCGGCTCCCCCGAGAGCGTCGCGCGGCGCATCGCCCGCACCGTCGAGGTCCTGGGCCTGTCCCGGTTCGACCTCAAGTACAGCAACGGCACGATGCCCCACGAGCACCTGATGACCGCCATCGAGCTCTACGGCACCCAGGTCGTCCCCCGGGTCAAGCAGCTGCTGAGCGAGAGTGGACGCGAGCGATCGGCCGCTCGCTGAGTGAGAGCGCCCGCGATCGGTATCAGGCCTCAGCCGCATCAGGACGACGGCTAGAGGCCACGGACGCTTGAATCTGCGAGCGGAGCGAGCGCGCCCCGCGATCGGCCCGGCGGCCACGATGGACGGCGGAGCTCCGCGGAGCGGAGCGGAGCGTCCGTCGTGGGTGCCGGGCCGAACTTGCGGGGGTATCAAGCCAGAGCCGAGCCCTCTTGCCACTCGGCCCAGCTGAGGTTCCAGTCCGACCAGCCGTTGCCGGGCTCGATCGACCGGTCCGTGCCGACGTACTCCACGACGTCCCCGCGGACGCTCATGTGGTAGAGCCAGTCGGCGTTGGCGGTGCTCAGGCCGGTGCACCCGTGGGAGACGTTGGCGCTCCCCTGGGAGGCGACCGACCACGGCGCGGCATGGATGAACTCACCGGAGGAGGTCACCCGCATCGCCCACTGGACGTTGTCGATGTTGTAGCCGTCGGCGCTGTCGTTGGGGATGCCGACCGTCTCGGAGTCCATCCGCTTGGCGTCGTACTTCTCCATGATGACCTTGATCCCCGAGCGGGTCGTGAACTTCGGCTCCTCACCGGTCGTGACGGGGAGGGTGCGCAGCAGCTTGCCGCCCGAGAACACCCGCATCTGGTGCGAGTCCATGTCCACCTTGTAGACGTGGGCGTCACCGACCTGGAAGTCGACGTGCCGGCTCTCCTGCCCGTAGATGCCGTTGCCCGCCGGGACGCTGTTGATGTCGACGTCGACGCTGACCTCGGTCCCGGCCCGCCAGTACTTCTTGGGCCGGTAGTGGGCGACCTGGTCGCTCAGCCAGTACCAGCCGCCGGCCTGCTCGGGCGTGGACGTGACCTTCATGTGGCGCTCGAACGAGGCGCGGTCGGTCACGGGGACGTCGAAGCTGACGATGACGGGCATCCCCACTCCGACGGTCTCCCCGGCGAGCGGCGCCACGGACGGGTAGGTCTGCTGGTCGAGCGACAGGTCCTGGGTGGTGAACCGGGACCGGCGGGTGACCACGTCGCCGTCGTCGCCGCGTACGGCGGCCTCCACGACGTAGGTCGTGGCCGGCTCCAGCCGGTCCTCGGTCTTCCACATGCCGCCGTCACCCGAGATCTCGCCCTCCAAGGCGCCGGCCTCGCCCGAACCGGTGACCGTGACCGTGCTCAGCCGCCCGTGGGTGGCGGCGATCCTCAGGAGCGTGTCGACCGGGACGTCACGGGCGCCACGCTTCACGTTGCTCCTGATCGAGGCGGCCTCGGCGGGGGCTCCGTCGCTGCTGGAGGAGGACGACGGAGTGCCGTCTTGGGAGCCGGTGCCGGTGTCCGGGTCGGCGGAGCCCGACTCACAGGCGCTCAGCAACGTCGCGGCCAGCAGCAGAGCTGCTGCGCCGGTCGTCGATCGGACAGCCAGGGACGGCATCAGGGCACTCCAGAGGGGTAGGTTCGATCAGCCTGAAAGGCTAACCAAGGGCTCCTACAGGAGACGAAACGGCGACGCGGAAGGTTGCGTCGGACCCGCGCCGACGCTCAGGCCCTCAGTGAGCGTGCTCACCCCGGTAGTACTCGTAGATCCAGCCGGACAGCGCGACAGCGCCGAGCACGCCACCGATGATGACCAGCCACCACGCCAGCATCGCGACACCGTAGACCATGGCGCCGAGCGCCATGGCGCACCACAGCGGCCACCACGAGTACGGCGGGAAGAATCCCAGCTCACCCGCTCCGTCGGCGATCTCGGCGTCCTTGCGGTCCTCGGGACGCGGGTCCATCTTCTGGGCGTGGAAGCCCAGGAAGATCGTCACCATCAGGGTCAGCAGCGTGGTCATCGCCAGCGCCGAGGTGCCGGTCCAGTCACCGCCGTCGGTGTGCCCGCTCGCGTCGGTCACCAGCCAGTAGGCGGGCGTCACCAGCACCAGGAAGATGGTGCACGCGCCGAAGATCCAGGCCTCGGCCTTCATCGGCCCTCACCGTCCTTGTCATCGACCTGGCCGTCGACCCGGTCCTCGACCAGCTCCTCGCGGCCCTCCATGTCGGGAGCGTCCGCGAAGCCACCCTCGGCCGCCGCCTCGTTCTGGTCGAGCTCGATCGCGGCCACCTCCGGGTGGTGCAGGTCGAACGCCGGCGACTCGGAGCGGATCCGCGGGATGGTGACGAAGTTGTGCCGCGGCGGCGGGCAACTGGTGGCCCACTCCAGCGAGCGACCCCAACCCCACGGGTCGTCGACCTCGACGAGGGGCGATTTGCGGGAGATGTAGACGTTGTAGAAGAACGGCAGCGTCGAGGCGCCCAGCAGGAACGCTCCGATCGTCGACACCTGGTTGAGCGTGGTGAAGCCATCCGCAGGCAGGTAGTCCGCGATCCGCCGCTGCATGCCCTCGACGCCCAGCCAGTGCTGCACGAGGAACGTCGTGTGGAAGCCGACGAACGTCAGCCAGAAGTGCACCTTGCCGAGCCGCTCGTCGAGCATCCGGCCGGTCATCTTCGGCCACCAGAAGTAGAAACCCGCGAACATCGCGAAGACCACCGTGCCGAACACGACGTAGTGGAAGTGGGCGACCACGAAGTAGGAGTCGGAAACAGTGAAGTCCAGCGGGGGGCTGGCCAGGATGATGCCGGTCAGGCCGCCGAAGAGGAACGTCGTCAGGAAGCCGATCGACCAGAGCATGGGGGTGTCGAAGGACAGACTTCCCCCCCACATCGTGCCGATCCAGTTGAAGAACTTCACGCCGGTGGGCACGGCGATGAGGAACGTCATGCCGGAAAAGAACGGCAGGTCCACGGCGCCGGTGACGAACATGTGGTGGGCCCAGACCGCCACCGAGAGGATCGCGATGCCGAGCGTCGCGCCCACGAGCCCGACGTAGCCGAAGATCGGCTTGCGGCTGAAGACGGGCAGGATCTCGGTCACGATGCCGAAGAACGGCAGCGCGATGATGTAGACCTCCGGGTGCCCGAAGAACCAGAACAGGTGCTGCCACAGGATCGCCCCGCCGTGCGCGGTGTCGAACACCTGGGCACCGAGCTGTCGGTCGGCCTCAAGCATCAACAGGGCTCCGGCGAGCACCGGGAAGGCGATGAGCACCAGCAGGCTGGTCACCAGCGTGTTCCACACGAAGATCGGCATCCGGAACATGGTCATGCCCGGCGCCCGCATGCAGATGATGGTGGTGATGAAGTTGACCGCGCCGAGGATGGTGCCGAGCCCGGCCATCCACAGACCCATGATCCACAGGTCGCCACCGACCCCGGGCGACCGGACCGCGTCGGACAGCGGCGTGTAGGCGAACCAGCCGAAGTCCGCCGCTCCCGTGGGGGTCAGGAAGCCGGACGCCGCGATCAGGCCGCCGAACAGGAACAGCCAGTAGCTGAACATGTTGAGCCGCGGGAACGCGACGTCGGGAGAGCCGATCTGCAGCGGCATGATCACGTTGCCGAAGCCGAAGAACAGCGGGGTCGCGAACAGCAGCAGCATGATCGTGCCGTGCATCGTGAACAGCTGGTTGTAGAGCTCGTCGTTGACGACCTGTTGGCCGGGAAAGGCGAGCTCGGAGCGGATCAGCATCGCCATCAGGCCTCCGATGAGGAACCAGGCGAAGGACGTGCCGAGGTAGAGCTTGCCGATCAGCTTGTGGTCGGTCGTGGTCATGATCCGCGCCAGCTGCTGGCCGAGCGGTTTGCGGGCCGGCACGGCCGTGGCGGGGTGGGGCGCTGTCGCGGTCACTCGGAGTCGTCTCCTTCTTGTCCCCGTCCGGGTCCCTCGCCCTCGGCGAGGTCACCGAGACCCTGCTGGGTGTAGGCCTCGTCACTGCCGAGCAGCGGCATCTCGGACGTCCGGCCAGCCTCGGCGAGCTCGTCGACGTGGGCGTCGTACTCCTCGCGGCTCACGACGTGGACCTCGAACAGCATCCGGGAGTGGTAGACGCCGCAGAGCTCGTAGCACGCCCCGCGGAAGACGCCCTCACGGCTCGGGGTGATGGAGTAGTGGTTGACCCGGCCCGGGATGACGTCCATGCGCATGAGGAACGACGGGATGCCGAAGTTGTGGATGACATCGGGGCTGTACAGGTTGAAGCGCGTTGTCTCGTCGACCGGCAGCCACAGTTCGGGGATGTACGAGCCGGTGCCGACCTCGTAGGCGTACTCGTCGTAGGCGTAGACGTCGTCGTACCGGTCGTCGTCGGCGCTCTCGTCCATCTCGCCGAGGCCGTAGTTGAACGTCCACTGCCACTGCTGGCCCGTCACCTCGATGATGTTGTCGGGCGGGATGTCGCGCAGCACGTCGTTCTGGACCTTCACCGTGTGGTTGAAGAACACGATGACCATGACGACCGGGGCGAGGGTGTAGAAGATCTCCAGCGGCAGGTTGTAGCGGGTCTGGATGGGGATCTCGTCGTCGCTGCGGCGGCGGAACTTCACCACGGCGTAGAAGATCAGGCCCCAGACGATCACCCCGGTGACCAGCGCCGCGATCCAGGCGCCCTGCCACAGGTCGAGGGTCCGCTCCCCCTGGACGGAGGCGGGCTCGGGCATGGCGAGGCGACCGGCCTCGGTGTCGTCGGCGCAACCGCTCAGGAGGAAGCCCAGGAGCAGGGCCACGACGAGCGGAGTGCGCAGCCGCCGACGGCGCTGAAGACTCACGAAAGAGCCCCTCTCGACTCACTGTAAGACGTCACGTATTTGGCAGTAATGACCCTAGCCCAATGGTGCCGCCGCTCCGGCTCCGGGTGGGTCCTCCCGACGGGTGTTTCGAGACGGCCGCCGCCGCGGCTCGGATACTTTTCACTCGTGGGCGACGGCGGGTATCTCGACAGCGCCTCCTCGGAGCCGCTGCACCCCGCGGCCCGCGAGGCGATGCTCGCCGCCCTCGACCAGGGGTACGCCGACCCGCGGCGGCTCCACCCGCCGGCGCGCAACGCGCGGCTGATCCTCGACAACGCCCGGGAGGCGGTCGCCGAGGCCCTCGGCGTACGGCGGGACGAGGTGTCGTTCACCTCGTCCGGGACCGACGCCGTGCACCGCGGCCTGCTGGGACTGCTGCCCCCAGGCGCCACGGTCGCACACGCGGCGGTCGAACACTCCGCCGTCCTGCACGCTCTTGCCTGGCGCCCGGACCTGAAGTTGCGCTCACTCCCGGTGGATGCGACCGGGCGCGTCGACGCGGAGCGGTTGGGCACCTACGACGTCCTCGCGCTCCAGGACGCCAACCACGAGGTGGGCACGATCCAGCCCGCCGTGGGCGTGGGCACGGTCTTCCGCGACGCGTGCGCCTCGATGGGCCGGGTGCCGCTGCGCGAAGGCTGGTCAGCGGCGGCCGGCTCGGCGCACAAGTGGGGTGGCCCGGCCGGCGTCGGGGTGCTGCTGGTCCGCCAGGGCGTCCGCTGGCGCAACCCGTTCCCTGCCGACGACCGGGTCGACGGGCGGGTCAGCGGCTTCGAGAACGTCCCCGCGGCCCTCGGTGCCGCCGCGGCCCTCCAGGCCGTGGTGGCCGAGCGCGACCTGGTCAACGCGCGCCAGCACGCGCTCGTGGACCGGATCCGCGCCGCGGTCGCCCGGATCCCCGACACCGAGGTGGTCGGCGACGCGGTCGTGCGGCTCCCGCACCTGGTGACGTTCTCGTTCCTCTACGTCGACGGCGAGGCGATCGTGGACGCGCTGGCCCGCCGCGGCTTCAGCGTCGCCAGCGGGTCCGCGTGCACGGCCTCCACGCTCGAGCCCAGCCACGTGCTCGCCGCCATGGGAGCACTGACCCACGGCAACCTCCGGGTGTCGCTGACCCGGGACGCCACCGAGACCGAGGTCAACGCGTTCCTGGCCGTGCTGCCCGAGGTCGTCGCCGAGATCCGCAGGGACGTGGGGATGTGATCGAGCTGGACTGCCGGGGACTCCCCTGCCCCCGGCCGGTCATCGAGCTGGCGAGGCAGATCCTCGCGGTCGAGGTCGGCGAGGTGCTGGCCGTCGTCGCCGACGACCCCGCCGCGGCCTACGACATCCCCGCCTGGTGCCGGATGCGGGAGCAGGAGTACGTCGGCGCCGATCTGGCCGACGACGGCGTGCCGCGCTACCTGGTGCGCCGTCTCGGCTGACCAGCGCGCGGACGGGTCAGACCAGGTGCGGTCGCACGGCTTCGGCCGCGTCGCCGCCGTAGGAGTGGTCCAGGCGGGCCAGGAACTGCTCGGCGGTGAACGTGTAGTCCTGCGGTCCGACGGTCTCCACGACGTACGCCGCCAGGACGCAACCCACCTGCGCCGCGTGCTCCTCGCTGAGCCCCCAGGCCAGCGCGCCGAGGAAGCCGGCGCGGAACGCGTCGCCGACACCGGTGGGCTCGATCGCCACGACGTCCTTGGCCGCGTGCAGCTCGAGCGGGTCAGCGCCCTGGCGGGTGATCCGGACACCGGCGGCACCGAGGGTGGTGACCTGGGTCCCGACCCGGTCCAGGATCTCCTCGGCCGACCAGCCGGTCTTCTGCTCGATCATCGCCGACTCGTACTCGTTGGAGAACAGGTACGCCGCGCCGTCGATCAGGCTGCGGATCAGGGCCCCCTCACCGAACGCGAGCTGCTGGCTGGGGTCGGCGATGAACGGGTAGCCGCGGGTGCGGCACTCGTCGGTGTGCCGCAGCATCCCGTCCGGGTCGTCGGCGCCGATCAGGACGTAGGACGGCGCGCCGACGTCCGCCACGATCGGGGCCAGCTCGACCAGCCGGGCCTCGCTCATCGCGCCGGGGTAGAACGACGCGAACTGGGCTCCGGTGACGTCGGTGGTGCACACGAACCGGGCGGTGTGCTGGGTCTCGGAGATCCGGACGTGGGCGCAGTCCACGCCGTGCCGCTCCAGCCACGAGCGGTAGTCGGCGAAGTCCTCGCCCGCCGCGCCCACCAGCACCGGCGACAGACCGAGCCGGCCGAGGCCGAAGCACATGTTGGCGGCCACGCCGCCGCGGCGGATCTCGAGGTCGCTGACGAGGAACGAGACCGACAGCTTGTCGAGCTGCTCGACCACCAGCGAGTCGGCGAACTTGCCGCCGAACGTCATCAGGTGGTCGGTCGCGATGGAGCCGGCGATGAGCAGGGCGCCGCCAGGACGGTCAGGGGTGTCGGGCACGTGCCGAAACGATAGGTGCAAACTACCGATCGGTACGACTCGGCGTACCCGTCAGTAGTCTCTAGCGTCGACCACATGACCGCCTACGACGACCTGGCCACCCCCGCGCAGATGCGGGAGGACTGCCGCGCGGCGGGCCGGCACCTGCGGCTGGAGCGGGCCGCGGAGCGGGTCTCCCACCCGGCTCCGAGCATCCTGTTCGAGGACTTCCCGCGCGAGGTGCCCAAGCGGGAGATCGCCATCAGCGCGGCGGCGCAGCGGATCGCGAACGCGCTCGAGCTGCACCTGGACTAGAACCGCGCATGCGAAAGCCCCCGCCTGCGGCGGGGGCTTTCGCATGCGTCAGATCAGTGAACGGGTCTCCGCACCGGTCAGTGGAACGAGTCGCCGCAGGCGCAGGAGCCGGTCGCGTTGGGGTTGTCGATCGTGAAGCCCTGCTTCTCGATCGAGTCGACGAAGTCGATCATCGCACCGTTGAGGTAGGGGACGCTCATCCGGTCGACGACCACGGACACGCCGTCGAAGTCGGTGACGACGTCGCCGTCGAGCGTGCGCTCGTCGAAGAACAGCTGGTAGCGGAGGCCCGAGCAGCCACCGGGCTGCACGGAGATGCGGAGCGCGAGGTCGTCGCGTCCCTCCTGCTCGAGGAGGCTCTTCACCTTGCCTGCGGCGACGTCGCTCAGGTTGATGCTGTCGGTGCGGCGCTCGGTCTCAACAGCGTTCGTGAGCTGTTCGGTCACTAGGGGACTCCCAAAGTCTCGGGTGGCGGGTGCTCTGCCTGCCTCAATGGTCGCACACCGGGGGTTATTCCGGGACCCGGCGTGACCAGGTCCGGGCCACCCGCTCGGCCATGTCCGCCAGCGCACCGGCCGGGTCCGCGAACGCCCGGTCCTTGCCGACCAGGTCGACCAGGGCGTACGCCGACTCCACGCCCAGCGCCCGCATCTCCCGCGACCCCACGAGGACCTGGCCCGCGAGCGCGACGCACGGTCGCAGCGCGGCCTCGGCGACCTTGGCGACGCCGTAGGGCACCTTGCCGGACCGGCTCGAGAAGTCGAACGCGCCCTCCCCCGTCACGACCAGGTCCGCGGCAGCCGCCCGCTCGCGGAGCCCCACCGCCTCGACGACCAGGTCGATGCCCGGCTCGCGGGCGGCACCGACGGCGAGCAGGGCGAACCCGACTCCACCAGCGGCACCGGCGCCCTTCTCGAGGGCGAGCCGCCGGTCGACGGCACCGGCCCACTGCTCCAGCCACGCGTCGACGACGGGGAGCCGGTCCTCGGTGATGCCCTTCTGCGGCCCGAACGTCTTGGTGGCGCCGAACAGGCCCGTCAGCGGGCTCTCCACGTCGCTGGCGGCGACCAGCCGCACACCCCCGACCGCGGCCCGGGCCGGGCCGAGGTCGACCTCGGTGACCCCGTCGAGCCCGGCCGCGCCCGCGTCCAGGGCGCTCGGCGACGTGGCGCCCAGCGCCGCGAGCAGGCCCGCTCCCCCGTCGTTGGTGCCGCTGCCGCCGAGGCCGACCACGACGGTGCCGGCCCCCGTCCCGATCGCGGCCCGGAGCAGCTCTCCCACGCCGTACGTCGTCGCGCCTTCCGCGCCGCGGCCGCCGGTCAGGTGCAGCCCGCAGGCCTGGGCGCTCTCGACGTACGCCGTTCCGTCGTGCAACAGGAGCGTGGCCGGGACCGGCTCGCCGAGCGGGCCCCGGACCGTCTGCGCCAGCAGCTCGCCGCCGAGCGCGGCGTGGAGCACGTCGACGAAGCCGGGCCCTCCGTCCGACATCGGCGCCAGGTCGAGCTCGTCGCCAGGCGCGTGCCGGGCCCAGCCGGTCGCGATGGCCTGGGCGGCCTCGACCGCGGAGAGGGTGCCCGCGAACTTGTCCGGCGCCACGAGAACCCGCATGCGTCGAGTCTCCCCCACGGCCTACGGTGACGCGGTGGGTGACTGGACGATCCGGCCGATGCGCCCCGAGGACGTGCCGGTCGCCGAGCGGCTGAGCGACGAGGGCTTCTACCAGCTCGACCTCAGGACCCAGCGGGCCGACCGGCCGCCACCGGAGCGCCGGACCGTCGAGCACAGCGCGGGCTGGGAACGGCGCACCCGGCACTTCCTGGAGACCGATCCCGGCGGGTGCTGGGTCGCCGAGGACGACTCGGGAGTCCTCGGCTTCGCGACCTCCATCCGCCGCGAGCTGATGTGGTGCCTGGCCACGTACGTCGTCCGGCCGGGGCTGCAGGGCCAGGGCATCGGTCGCCCACTGCTCGAGGCGGCGCTGCACCACGGGCGCGGCTGCCTGCGCGGGATGCTGTCGGCGTCGGCCGACCCGAAGGCCGTCCGGCGCTACCGCGCCGCCGGCTTCGACCTGCACCCACAGATGTTCCTCATCGGCGAGGTGGACCGGTCCGCCATTCCGGTCCTCGACAAGGTCCGCGAGGGATCGTCGAGCGACATCGAGCTGATGGACTCCCTCGACCGACGGACCCGTGGAGCGGCGCACGGCCCGGACCACCCGCTCCTCCTGTCCTCCTTCCGGCTCCTGGTCAGCGACTCGAGCACCGGCTCGGGGTACGCGTACGTCAGCCCGGGTCGCCTGCAGCTGCTCGCGGCCAGCAACCGGCGTACGGCGCAGCGGCTGCTCTGGGCCGTGCTGGCCGACACCGAGGGCCCTGCTCTCGTCCCCCACGTCACCGCGGCCAACCACTGGGCCGTCGACGTCGGTCTCGCCGCCCGCCTCGACCTGCACCAGGAGGGGTATCTCGGGCTGCGTGGGATGAAACCGCCGGCGCCGTACGTTCACCACGGTGCCTTGCTCTGACAACCCGCGGAGCCCGGAAACCTAGGATGGCCGCATGACGACCGTCGACCTGCCGCTCCTGCCCCTCGGCCGGGGCGTGGACCTTGGCTCGGAGCGCGGTGTCGAGTGTCCCGGCGACCTCCCGTCGCCCTCCGACCCCGACCTGGTGGCGCGCGCCGTCGCCGCCAAGGAGGCGCTCGGCAGCCGGGTGTTCGTCCTCGGTCACCACTACCAGCGCGACGAGGTGATCCAGTTCGCGGACGTCACGGGTGACTCGTTCAAGCTGGCGCGGGAGGCGGCCGCCCGCCCCGAGGCCGAGTTCATCGTCTTCTGCGGCGTCCACTTCATGGCCGAGTCGGCCGACATCCTGACCTCACCCGACCAGAAGGTGATTCTCCCCGACCTCGCCGCCGGCTGCTCGATGGCCGACATGGCCCGGCTCACCCAGGTCGAGGACGCCTGGGCCGCGCTGGTCGAGGCGGGCATCGCCGACGAGGTCGTGCCGGTGACCTACATGAACTCCAGCGCCGACATCAAGGCGTTCTGCGGGCGCAACGGCGGCGCCGTGTGCACCTCGTCCAACGCGGAGACCGCCCTCGAGTGGGCGTTCGAGCAGGGTTCGAAGGTGTTGTTCTTCCCCGACCAGCACCTCGGCCGCAACACCGCGGTCCTCAAGATGGGCATGTCCCTGGACGACTGCGTCGTGTGGGACCCGCACCGCCCGCACGGCGGGCTCACCGTCGAGCAGCTGCGCGACGCCCGGATGATCCTCTGGAAGGGCCACTGCTCCGTGCACGGGCGCTTCTCGCCGGACACGGTGGACGACCTGCGCGCCACCATCCCCGGCATCCAGATCCTGGTCCACCCCGAGTGCACGCACGAGGTGGTCCTCAAGGCCGACCTGGTCGGCTCGACCGAGTTCATCATCAACACGATCGAGGCGGCCGCCCCGGGCACCGCGTGGGCGGTCGGCACCGAGCTCAACCTGGTGAAGCGGCTGGCCGCCGCCCACCCGGACAAGCGGATCGTGTTCCTGGACAAGACCGTCTGCTACTGCTCGACGATGAACCGCATCGACCTGCCCCACCTCGTCTGGGCGCTGGAGTCGCTCGCCAACGACACGGTGGTCAACCAGATCGAGGTCGACCCGGAGACCGAGCGCTGGGCCAAGGTGGCCCTGGACCGGATGCTGGCCCTGCCGGGCAAGACGCACAAGGACTAGCCCCACGCGTGTCGAGCGCCAGCGAGACACGCGAGGGCGGCGGTGGTCGAGGAGGTCGCGCAGCGACCGTCACGAGGCCAGGTGAGCCGGTGCTGGAACTCAAGCAGGCAGCTCGAACCAGAACGTCGCGCCGACACCGTCCGGACCGTCGGTGACGCCGATCGCCCCCCCGTGCGCATCCACCACCCGGCGGCACGTCGCCAACCCGATGCCCATCCCCTCGACCCGCTTGTCGAGACGCACGGTCGGCTCGAAGACCCGCTCGCGCTGGTCCTCCGGGACCCCGACCCCGTTGTCGGCGACCTCTATCCGCCACCGCTCACCGGCGCGGGCCGCGGAGACGGTGACGCGCAGGGACCGGTCCGGCGACCGGAACTTCACCGCGTTGCCCACCAGGTTGAGCAGCAGGCGGCGCAGCAGCGACTCGTCGCCCGCCACGACCGGGAGCTCACCGACCACCAGGTCGACGTCCTCGAGCGTGCCGCCGAGGTCGGCGACCACGTCGGCGGTGGCCCGGGCGAGGTCGACCGGCACCGGGTCGATCGAGCTGCCGATCCGGGCGAACGCGAGGACGTCCTCGATCATCGCCGTCATCCGCGCCGAGCCGCGGAGCGCCCGGGTGATCAGCGGCAGCACGTCCTCGGCGGCGGCCCCGTCCTCGAGCTCGTCGCGGATCAGCTCGAGCGACAGCGACATCGTCGTGAGCGGGGTCTTGAGATCGTGGGTGACCTGCCCTGCGAAGGCCGCCAGGCGTTCGTCACAGCCGTCGGGCTGGACCGGCATCGCCGCCATGGGACGTTCGCTGTCGGAGCCGGGGGCGGTCACTGGCTCAGCATAGGAAGCGAGCGGTCTCCCGGTGGGCGAACCCGCAGACCGCGTCGCGCGGCCTCGGGCAGCCGAGTCAGGCCTTGTCGGCCTGGTCCTCCGACGTGGCGCTCGACCCGTCGGTCACCGTCTCCGCGACCGGCTCGCCGGCCAGGATCTCGCCGGGCGGCGGGGCGGCCTCGATCGCCTCGGGCGCGTCGGCGGCGGGCAGGGCGTCGGTCCCACCCTTGAGCCGGGCCAGCTCGGCCTCCACCTCGGCCTGCGAGCTCATCGCCTCGAGCTCACGGGTGATGTCGTCCCCGCGGTTGAAGGACGAGGCGTCGTCGAGCGCGCCGGAGGCGATCAGCTCGTCGATCGCGCTGGCCCGGGCCTGCATCTGCGCGGTCTTGTCCTCGGCGCGCTGGATGGCGGCGCCGACGTCGCCCATCTCGTCCCCGAGGCCGGAGACGGCCTCGTTGATGCGGGTCTGGGCCTCGGCCGCGGTGTAGGTCGCCTTGATGGTCTCCTTGCGGGTCCGCAGCGACTCGACCTGGGCCTGGAGGCGGGACTGAGCCATCGTCAGCTTCTCCTCCTCGCCCTGGAGCTGGGCGACCTGAGCGCGGACGGAGTCGATCTGCGCGTTGAGCCCGGACTTGCGGGTGAGCGCCTCGCGGGCCAGGTCCTCGCGGCCCATCTCGAGCGCCTTCTCGGCCTGACCCTGCAGCTTGGCGGCCTGGGTCTCCAGCTGGGCGACCTGCATCTCCATGCGCTTGCGGCTCGTGGCCACGTCGGCCACGCCGCGGCGCACCTTGGTCAGCAGCTCGAGCTGGCGCTGGTAGCTGTAGTCGAGCATCTCCCGCGGGTCCTCGGCCCGGTCGAGGGCCTTGTTGGCCTTGGATCGGAAGATGTTGAGGAAGCGGGTCCAGAGGCTCATGTCGGTCACCCTACGGCCGAGCGGCAAGCGCGCGCGAGACCGTAGACTCGGCGGCGCTGATCCGTCGTACCACTCACCGCGCCCGCACCGCATCGCACCGAAGAGGCACCTTGTTCCGTCGCAGCAAGTCCGACACCGCCACCGCCGAGGCCGGCCAGCCCGAGGGTCACGCCTCGGGCAAGGGGCGCCCGACGCCCACCCGCAAGGAGGCGGAGGCGGCTGCCCGGGCGCGCGCCAAGGTGCCGCGCACCCGCAAGGAGATGCTGGCGGCGCAGCGGATGGCCAAGACCGAGTCCAGCGCCAAGGTCCGCGCCGGCATGAAGGCCGGTGAGGAGCGCTACCTGCTTCCCCGCGACAAGGGGCCCGTCCGCCGGTTCGTCCGCGACTTCGTCGACAGCCGGCTCTCGTTCGTCGAGCTGCTCATCCCGTTGCTGGTCGTGACCATGGTGCTGGGCTACTCGGGCAACGAGGCGATGCGGTCGATCGGCAACACGATCCTGCTCGGCACCGTGCTGCTGGTCATCGTGGACATGGTCACGCTCCGGATGCGGCTGCGCCGCCAGCTCGCCGAGCGCTTCCCTGACGAGCCGACGAAGGGCCTGACCTACTACGCGATCACCCGGGCGCTCCAGATGAAGTTCATGAGGCTGCCCAAGGCCCGGGTGAAGATCGGCCAGCAGCTCCCCGACGACTACCACCGCTAGCCTCGGTGCCCGTCCAGGCGCTGGGCCTGAGCGCCGGACTCCTGTCCGCGGCCGTGTTCGGCGTCGCGGCGGTCGTGCAGGCACACGCCGTACGCCGCTACCCCGGCACCCCGGACCAGCTGTTCGGGTTCGTCGGGCGCTCGCTGCGCGACGCCCGGATGATGGCGGTCGTCGCGGCCTACCTGGTCGGGTTCCTCCTGCACGCGGTGGCCATCTGGTACCTCCCGCTCTACCTCGCCCAAGCGCTGGTGTCGCTGTCCCTGCCGGTCTCCGCGCTCGCCTCGCGCCGGGTCGAGCACGCCCTGCACCGGACGGGCTGGGTGGGCGTCGGGCTGGTCACCGGAGGGCTGGTGCTCCTCTCCCTGGGCGCCGGCGACCCGGGCTCGGTCATCACGACCGGCACGTTCGTGGCGCTCCTGTGGACCGCGGTCGGCCTGCTGGTCGTGGCCTCGTTGGCCAGGCGCCACCTCGCCGGGCCGCTCCTGGGCCTGCTGGCGGGGCTGGGCTACGCCGGCTCGGCGATCTCGGTCCGCGGCGTCGGGACGCCGGTGGAGGCGGTCGTCGTGGCCGCGGCGCTGGCCGTCCCGTCGTTCAGCCTGGTGGCGTTCTGGCTCTACTCCCTGGGCATGCACGACGCGGCGGTGCCGTCGACCACGGCCTCGCTCATCGTGGCCCAGACGTTCGTGCCGGCGGCCGTCGGCGTGGCGCTCCTGGGCGACCAGGTGCGGGACGGGTGGTGGCCGGCCGTCGGCCTGGGGATGGTCCTGTCGATGGTGGGCGCGCTGGTGCTCGCGCTGCGGCACGCCCCCGACGTCAGAAGTCCCGCCGCGCCGGCGACGCGTTGAACGACGCGTCGCGGTAGGCGATGTCGCCGACCACCTCGTCGATCCGCTCCATGAGCGCCGGCTCGATGGTGACGCCCGCGGCCTTGACGTTCTCGGAGACCTGCTCGGGGCGGCTGGCGCCGATGATCGCCGACGAGACGTTCGGGTTCTGGAGCACCCAGGCGACGGCGAGCTGAGCCAGGCTGAGGCCTACCTCGTCCGCGACGGGCCGCAGCCGCTGGACCCGCTCCAGCACGTCGTCCTTCATCCAGCGCGAGATCATGTCCGAGCCGCCCTTGTCGTCGGTGGCCCGCGATCCCTGGGGCGGCTGCTCCCCCGGCTTGTACTTGCCGGTGAGCGCACCCTGCGCGATGGGCGACCAGACGATCTGCTGGATGCCGAGCTCCTGGCTGGCCGGGACCACCTCTTCCTCGATGACCCGCCAGAGCATGTTGTACTGCGGCTGGTTGGAGACGAAGGGGATCCGGAGCTCGCGCGCCAGCGCGTGACCCGCCCGCAGCTCGTCGGCGCGCCACTCCGAGACGCCGATGTAGAGCGCCTTGCCGGCCCGCACCACGTCGGCGAACGCCTCCATGGTCTCCTCGAGCGGCGTCTCGTGGTCGTACCGGTGGGCCTGGTAGAGGTCGACGTAGTCGGTGCCGAGGCGACGCAGGGAGCCGTCGATGGACTCCATGATGTGCTTGCGCGACAGGCCGTGGTCGTTGTGCGCGCCCGGGCCGGTCGGCCAGAAGACCTTGGTGAAGATCTCGAGCCCCTCCCGGCGCTGCCCGGACAGCGCCTTGCCCAGGACGCTCTCGGCCTTGGTGTTCGCGTAGACGTCCGCGGTGTCGAACGTCGAGATGCCCTCGTCGAGGGCGCGGTGCACGCACGCCAGCGCGGCGTCCTCCTCGACCTGCGACCCGTGGGTCAGCCAGTTGCCGTAGCTGATCGCCGAGACCTTCATGCCGCCGAGATTGCGAAACTCCATACCGGCGACAGTAGCCACTACGCCGAGAACCACTACGTCGAGCGCGAGGTTCGTCGCAGCCTGGCGCGCACCGCCCGCCGGGCCACGGGCCCGAGGTCGTCCAGGATCTCGGCGACCGCGCCGAGCTGCTCCAGCGCGGCGAGCGCCTGCTGGGCACCCTCGGCGTCGACCCCCTCGTAGAGCTCCAGTCCGATGAACCCGGCTCCGATGGCACGCGCCAGACCGGCCCGGTCGGTGATCTCGAGCAGCGGGCTGTCCGCAAGCACCCGACGCACCGCGATCTCGACCTCCCGGTTCCAGGCCTCCATCGCGTGCTGCGCGGCCGCAGCGAGCAACGGATCGCGCTGCGCCCCCGCCATCAGCTGGGCCATCACGGCGAGGTTGCCCGACGCCTGCTCGCGCTCGTGGAGCGTGCGGCCGACGGCGAGCAGCTCCGTGAACGAGCCCACCGCCGCCAGCTCCTCACGGTACGACGCGACGCTGGCGTCCGCGGCCTCGGTGCACGCCGTCGCGACCAGCTCGGTCACCGTGCCGAAGTGATAGAAGACCAGCGCCTGGTTGACGCCCGCCTCGGCCGCGACCACCCGGGCCGAGGTCCCCGCGATCCCCTCACGGCCGACGACGGTGTGCGCGGCGGCCAGCAGTGCGGCCTTCGTGTCGGTCACACAGGTATCTTCCGCTGCCAGTCACGCCCGAGCACGACGACCGGGCCGACGACGAACCCGATGCCGGCGCAGACGACCAGCGCGGCGCCCACGACGACGATGCCGTAAGGCCCGACCGCGACGTACGCCGACGCCGCACCGCCGACGCTGCCAACCGCTGCCGCGCCCAGCCGCGACGCCCCCTCGGTGCGAAGCGACCCCGCGAGCAGCGCGAGCACGATGCCGCAGCCCAGGCCGAGCACGGCACCCACGCACCCCCCGACGAGCACGCCGAACCCTCCGAACACCACCATCCCTGCGAGCGAGCCGCCGAGCAGGGACAGCGCGCCTCCGACGGCTCCGCCGCAGGCGGCGCCTGCCAGGAGCCCGACCACCAGCCCTCGGACCACGATCACCACGCGACCTCCCACCATCTCCCACCTCCGGTTGAGCGATCGCTCAAACACTACCACCGGACTTGAGCGACCGCTCAAAATGCTCCCTGACAGGATGGGCGGCATGTCCTCCCCCACGGCCGACGTCAGCGTCCGGGTCGCCTGGGCCGACGACGCCACGGCGATCGCGGCGGTCCAGCTGCGAGCCTGGCCCGAGCTGTACGCCGGGGTGCTGCCGGCCGAGTCGATCCCGAGCGGGCCCGAGGCCGTCGACGCCGCCGCTGCCGCCTGGCGCGACTCCATGAGCAAGCCCGGCGACGCCCGCAACCGGGTGCTCGTCGCGCTCGAGCGCAACCGCGTCGTGGGGTTCGCGATCACCGGACCCGCGAGCGACCCCGACTGCGACCCGGTCGCCGACGGCGAGCTGCAGGAGCTCACCCTGGACCCCGCCGAGCGTGGCAAGGGCCACGGCTCCCGGCTGCTCCAGGCCGCGGCGGAGACCATGCAGGCGGACCGATTCACCCGGTCGGTGACCTGGACGCTCGCCTCGGACGACGCCCTGCGGAGCTTCCTCACCAGCGCCGGCTGGGCCCCGGACGGTGCGCACCGCGAGCTCGACCTGGACGGCTCGGGCGACACGCTCGTGAAGCAGGTCCGCCTGCACACCGCCTTGTCGTGACCCGCTCGACGGTCCGCGACAGCCTCGGCGTGGGCGTCGCCACCGGGCTGTACGGCGCATCGTTCGGGGCGATCTCGGTGGGGGCGGGACTGTCGGTCCCGCAGACCTGCGTCCTGTCGCTGCTGATGTTCACCGGCGCCTCCCAGTTCGCCCTGGTCGGCGTGCTCGGCGGCGGCGGCTCGGCCCTGTCGGCGGCCGCGACCGCGATGCTGCTGGGGACCCGCAACACCCTCTACGGGCTGCGCGTGGGGCCGCTGCTGTCCTGGCGTGGCGTCCGCCGGGCGGGCGCGGCGCACCTGCTCATCGACGAGTCGACCGCCATGTCGGTCAACCGCGACTCCCCGGAGGACGCCCGGCTCGGCTTCCTGGTCACGGGCGGCTCGGTCTTCGTGCTCTGGAACCTCTTCACGCTGCTCGGCGCGGTCGGTGGCAACGCCATCGGCGACCCGCGCACGTACGGCCTCGACGCCGCCGTCGGTGGCGCGTTCCTCGCGCTGGTGTGGCCGCAGCTGACCACCACCGCCAACCGGGTCGTCGCCCTGCTGGCAGTGGCCGTGGCGCTCGGCCTGGTGCCGGTCACCGCGGCCGGCGTACCGGTCCTCGCCGCCGGCGGCGTGGCTCTGCTGGCGGGACTCCTGTCCCGCGGGACGTCATGACCTGGGCGGCCGTGGTCGGAGCCGGCGTCGGCTGCTACCTGCTCAAGCTCGCCGGGGTGTCGGTGCCGCCGAGCGTCCTCGAGCGGCCGCTGGTACGACGGGTGGCCGGGCTGATACCGGTCGCCCTGCTGTCGGCGCTGGTCGCCGTACAGGTCTTCTCCTCGGGTCAGCGACTGGTCCTCGACGAGCGTGCCGCGGGGCTGGCCGCGGCGGTGCTGCTGCTCGTCCTGCGTGCGCCCTTCCTCGTCGTGGTGGTGGGGGCCGCGCTGGTGGCGGCACTCCTCCGCCTGGCCTGACCCGGCCGGCGCTTCGTCTGCAGCTACCAGTGGGACGAGCCCACGGAACCGCAGACGAATCGCCGGCCGGTCGGTCAGCCGGTCAGCCGGTCAGCCGACGCTGACCGCGCTCCAGGCGGCAGCCACGGCCGCCCGCTGGGTCGACGCCGCCCCGAAGAGGTCGGTCGCCGCGTTGAGCGTGGCCGTCCGGGCCTGGGCGTAGGTCGTGCCCGACGTCATGTAGACCGTCAGCGCCCGGAACCAGATCCGCTGGGCCGCGTCCCGGCCGATGCCGGTCACCGTCGAGCCGTTGCAGGTCGTGGAGCTGTGCGCGACGCCGTTGATGGTCTTCGCGCCCGACCCCTCGGCCAGCAGGTAGAAGAAGTGGTTGCCCACGCCGGACGAGTAGTGAACGTCCAGGTTCTTCGTGTTGCTGCTCCAGCAGTTCGGCGAGTCGCCGTCCGCGATCGGGTTGTCCATCCTGCGGAAGCCCTGGTGCGCAGCGAGGTCGAACTCCTCGCCGATCAGGTAGTCACCCGGGTCGTTGCCGTTGGCCGCGTAGAACTCGACCATCGTGCCGAAGATGTCCGAGGTCGCCTCGTTGAGACCACCCGACTCGCCCGAGTAGGTCAGGCCGGCGGTGTTCTCGGTGACGCCGTGCGACATCTCGTGACCGGCGACGTCCAGGCTGACGAGCGGACCGAAGCTGGTGCCGTCGCCGTCGCCGTACGTCATCTTCGTGCCGTCCCAGAACGCGTTGACGTAGTTGGAGCCGTAGTGGACCCGGTTGAACGAGCCGCTGCCGTTGCCGAAGATGCCGTTGCGCCCGTGGACCAGCTTGAAGTAGTCCCAGGTGACGTTGGTGCCGTACTGCGCGTCCACGCCGGCGGTCGCCCGGTTGCTGTTGCTGCCGTTGCCGAACGTGGTGCTCGAGCTGGTGATCTGGGTCCCGGCCGAGCAGCCGGCCCCGAAGATCTGGCAGAAGACCGAGTCCGTCCTGTTGTTCATGTCGGTCGTGTAGGTGTTGCCGCGGGTGGAGTCCTTGAGCTGGTACGTCGAGCCGGACTGCGTGACCTGGAGCGGGACGGTGCCGCTGTAGAGCGAGTTGCCGGTCCCGTCGACGTTGACGACGCGCTCCTCGCGCCGCAGGACCTGGCCGGACCGCGCGTCGACGTACGTCGAGAGCCGGCTCGGGGTCTGGTCGGCGCGCTTGCCGACCGTGACGACCTCCCAGGCCAGCCGGGGCCTGCCCGAGAGCGTCTCGACGACCAGGCG
>NZ_JAEMSS010000298.1 GCF_016462705.1 Nocardioides sp.
GATGGGGACAGTGGGGGGTGGGCGTCCCCATCCCGCCTGGGTGCGCGACCTCGAGGATCGCACGCGGGGGTCCGTCTTGACAGTGGTCCAGACGGAGCATGACAAGTGTCCAAATAGTGCTTGACGGTTGTCAAGTTCCCGCCGACGATGGCTCCCGTGACCCCACCGCCCTCGGCCGCGCGTGTCCGGCGGTCCCCCGTGGACCGGTACGACGAACGGCGCGAGCAGCTCGCCGAGTCGGCCCTGAAGACCCTCGGTGAGCTCGGGTACGCGCGCACCAGCCTGCGCGACATCGCCACCAACTCCCCGTTCAGCCACGGCGTCCTGCACTACTACTTCGACGACAAGCTCGACCTCATCGACTACTGCATCCGCTACTACAAGGCGAAGTGCGTGACCCGCTACGACGCCGTGATCGCGGACTCGACCGGGCCCGACGAGCTGCGCGAGGCGTTCGCGGCGAAGCTCGTCGAGACGATCGTCGAGGAGGGCCCCATGCACCGGCTCTGGTACGACATCCGCGCCCAGAGCATGTTCGAGCACCGGCTCCGACCTGCGGTCACCTACGTGGACCAGACGCTCGAGGACATGGTCTGGCGGGTCATCGACCGCTATGCCGAGCTGAGCTCGGCCACGCCGGCCCTGAGCCCGGCCGCGGCCTACGGCATGCTCGACGGGCTCTTCCATGCCGCTCTGCTCGGTGAGGCCCTCGGCGAGGACGACGCGCTCCCGACCCTCGTCGACCAGGTGCACGGTCTGCTCCCGCTGACCATCGAGGGCGGCACGCCCTAGAGTCTGCGCGTGCGTCAGGCGGCGAGACGGCGTCTCTTCGGCCGCGACCTGTGGCTCACGCTCGCGGTCGGGTCGCTCGCCGCGGTCATCGCGTGGGTCAGGCTCGAGAACCGGACGCGCGGGGTCGTGTGGGCCGAGGACGGGCTGTTCCTCGAGGACCGGCTGGGATCCGCGCCCCTCGTGGCGCTGGTCGACCCGTACCAGGGCTACCTGCACGTCCTGCCCCGGGCGATCGTCGAGGTCGCCGTCCTGCTGCCGATCCGGGACTTCGCCGTGGCCGTCACGGCGCTGTGCTGCGTCGTCGTCGGTGCCGTGGCCGCGCTGGTCTACGTCTGCAGCCGCGACGTGCTGCAGCTCCGCACTGCCCGGGTCGCGCTGGCGCTGGTGACCGCGCTGGTGCCCACGGCCGCCGCCGAGGTGCTGGGCAACACCGCCAACCTGCACTGGCTCCTGCTGTGGCTGACGCCCTGGGTGCTCCTGTTCCGCCCCGCCTCGCGAGGGCAGGGCTGGGTGCTCGGCGCGGTGCTCCTGGTCGTCGGTCTCAGCGAGATCCAGTCCGTGTTCTTCGTCCCCCTGCTGCTGGTCGGTCTCCGGCAGCCGTTCCGGGCACCGATGCGGGTCGGGCTCCTGGCCGGGCTGTCCGCACAGCTCGTCGTCTACCTCAGCACCGGGCGCGACGCCGCGGCGGCGGACACGGGGACGCCCTCCCTCGCGGACCTGGTCCAGGGCTACGGGCTGCACGTCGTCCTGCAGACCTGGCTCCCCGCCACGGGCGGGGTCGGTGACGTGCTCGTCGAGCACGGATGGTCGCTGGTGGTGCTGGCCTCCCTGCCTTTCCTCGTGGCACTGGCGCTGCTCGTGCGCGGCACGAGGACCGGTGACGACCTGGTGCTGACCGGGACCCTGCTCGTGGGAGCCGTCGTGCCGTTCGTCGCCGGCCTGA
This sequence comes from Nocardioides sp., assembly GCF_016462705.1. Lineage (GTDB taxonomy): Bacteria > Actinomycetota > Actinomycetes > Propionibacteriales > Nocardioidaceae > Nocardioides. The sequence goes on from NZ_JAEMSS010000298.1 coordinate 1,736, forward strand.
CCCTCAACTTCCGGACGTTCCTGGCGTTCTCCGACCTCCCGGTCGAGACCCTGTCGCACGCCGCGCCGCTGCGCTACGCGCTGGTGCCCAGCATGTTCGCGCTCGCCGCGGTGGTCGTCGTCGCCGACCGCTGGGCACGGCGGCCCGGCCGGCTGGGTGTCGTGCTGGCCACCGGGTCGCTCGTGGGCCTCGCGGCCCTCGGGATCGTCAACGTCGACCCCGAGCCGAACACCCGCAGCGGCTACCGGGGATGGGCTGCGGAGATCAGCGCGGCCGAGCGCGAGTGCCGCGCGGGCGCCGACCGGGTGGCCGTCGACATCGCTCCGGCGACGTGGGTCGTCGAGATGACCTGCACGGACATCACCGCGAGGTCACCGATGGTCGCACCAAGCGCTAGCATGGGTTCATGACCACCCGGTCCGAGCTTCTTGGACAGCCGCGCTGACCACTGCCCATCGGCAGAGCCGTCGGCGCGGCAACCCCTCCATGCGAGGGGTTTTTTCATGCCAGGACGGATCGCGCAGGCAAGGACGTGAGAGACAGATGAGCCAGACCGACGAGACCACCGGACCCCGGGACGACGCGGGGGCCGAGGCCGAGCGCTACGACGTCGCCGCGGTCGAGGAGAAGTGGCAGCGGGTGTGGGCCGACCTGGACCCGTTCCGCGCCCACGACGACTCCCCGCGCGAGAAGCGCTACGCGCTGACGATGTTCCCCTACCCCAGCGGCGACCTGCACATGGGGCACGCCGAGGTGTTCGCGCTGCACGACGTGCTGGCGCGCTACTGGTGGCTGCGCGGCTACGAGGTGCTCAACCCGATGGGGTTCGACTCGTTCGGGCTGAACGCCGAGAACGCCGCGATCCGGGACAACGAGCACCCGGCGACGTTCACGTACGCCAACATCGCCATCTCCACCGAGTCCTGCAAGAAGTTCGGCACCAGCTTCGACTGGAGCCGGACCCTGAACACCTCCGACCCCGAGTACTACCGCTGGACGCAGTGGCTGTTCCTGAAGTTCCGCGAGCGGGGCCTGG
>NZ_JAEMSS010000299.1 GCF_016462705.1 Nocardioides sp.
CGGCTCGGGGGCGGGGTCGCGCGCCATGTCGCCGGTCGGCGCCGGGGCGGACGGACCCCGCTCGCCGAGCAGCGCCTCGAGTCGGTAGGGCCCGATCCGGGCGAACTTACGGGGCTGTGCGCGGGTCCGGTCGAGCACCGCGACCTCGAGGTCCTTGACGGGGATGACCCGGTCCTGGGGCTCGCCCCGCTCGTCTGTGGTGTGGCCCAGGGCCGCGACGGCCAGGGCGATCGCATCCGCCAGCGAGGCGCTCTCCTCGTAGTGCTCGGACAGGTAGCCCGCGACCACGTCGGCCGCCCCGCCCATGACGGCGTAGCGGTGCTCGTCGGCGACCTGGCCGTCGTAGGTGAGGCGGTAGATCTGGTCGTCCGTCGGGGCATCGCCGATCTCCGCGACGAACAGCTCCACCTCGTAGGGCTTCTCGCCGCCGCTGGAGAAGATCGTGCCCAGGGTCTGCGCGTAGGCGTTGGCCAGCCCGCGGCCGGTCACGTCGCGGCGGTCGTAGGCGTAGCCGCGCATGTCGGCCAGCCGCACACCAGCGATCCGCAGGTTCTCGAACTCGTTGTAACGACCCACCGCGGCGAACGCGATCCGGTCGTAGATCTCCGAGACCTTGTGGAGCGCCTGGGACGGGTTCTCGCTGGCGAACAGCACGCCGTCGGCGTACTGCACCGCCACCACGGAGCGGCCCCGGGAGATGCCCTTGCGGGCGAAGTCGGCCCGGTCCTTCATCAGCTGCTCGGGCGAGACGTAGAACGGCATGCTCATGCGTCTTCCCCTCCCCCGGTGAGCTCGGACGCCGGGCCGTCGGGCCGCTGCATCCGGCCGGCGATGACCCGGTCGGCCAGCGCGGCGACGTCGGCGTCGGGCACCCGGCGGCCGCCCTCGACGGTGATCACCTGGATGACCGGGAAGATCCGGCGGGTCAGGTCGGGCCCACCCGTGGCGGAGTCGTCGTCGGCGGCGTCGTACAGCGCCTGGATCACCGCGGTGATGCAGCCCTCGACGTCGAGGTCGTCGCGGTAGAGCTTCTTGAGCGCGCCGCGGGCGAACATCGAGCCCGAGCCCACCGAGTGGAACGCGGTCTCCTCGTAGCGGCCGCCCGTGACGTCGTAGCTGAAGATCCGGCCCTGCCCGGCCTCGAGGTCGTAGCCGGCGAAGAGCGGGACCACGGCCAGGCCCTGCATGGCCATCCCGAGGTTGCCGCGGATGAGGGCGGCGAGCCGGTTGGCCTTGCCGTCCATCGACAGCGTGATGCCCTCGATCTTCTCGTAGTGCTCGAGCTCGGTCTGGAACAGCCGGACCAGCTCGACGGCCAGGCCCGCCGCCCCGGCGATGCCGACGGCCGAGAACTCGTCGGCCGGGAAGACCTTCTGGATGTCCCGCTGGGCGATGATGTTGCCCATCGTGGCGCGTCGGTCGCCGGCCATGACGACCCCGCCGGGGAACGTCGCCGCGACGATGGTGGTGCCGTGCGGCGCCAGCTCGGAGGCGTCACCCCCGGGCAGGCCGCGGCGGGCCGGGAGCAGGTCCGGTGCCTGGCCGGCCAGGAAGTCGGCGAACGACGAGGTGCCCGGCTGCAGGTAGGCGGCGGGGAGACGGCTGTCGCCGCTGGACGAGGGGCTCACTCGCCGCCCTTCTGGATGAACGACTTCACGAAGTCCTCGGCGTTGGTCTCGAGCACGTCGTCGATCTCGTCGAGGATCGCGTCGATGTCGTCGTCGAGGGCTTCCTTGCGCTCTGCCACGTCGGTCTCGACGACGTCTTCGGTCGTCTCCTCCGCCTCCGTGGACTTGCGCGGCTGCTTCTGCTCCTGGGCCATACCAAAACCCTATAGGGACGGCACGACTGTCACCGCGTGAGTTCGGCGACCAGGGCCTCGGCGGTCTCCGACCGGTCCAGCAGCTCGCCCACGTGCGCCTTGCTGCCGCGCAGCGGGTCGATGGTGGGCACCCGCTGCAGGGACTCCCGGCCGGGCAGGTCGAAGATCACCGAGTCCCACGACGCGGCGGCCACCGCGTCGGCGAACTTCGAGAGGCAGCGGCCGCGGAAGTAGGCGCGGGTGTCCTCCGGAGGCTCGTGCATGGCCGCGTCGACCTCGGCGTCGGTGAGCAGCCGGTCGATCCGGCCGTTGGCGACCAGCTTGTGGTAGAGCCCCTTCTCCGGACGGATGTCGGAGTACTGGTAGTCGATCAGCTCCAGCTTGGCGTCGCCCCACTCCAGGCCGTCGCGCTGCCGGTACTGCTCGAGGAGCTTGAACTTGGCCACCCAGTCGAGCTCGGCGGCGCACAGCATCGGGTCCCGCTCGAGGCGGTCCAGCACCGACTCCCAGCGGGCGAGCACGTCGACGGTCTGGGCGTCCGCGTCGGCGCCGTACCGGTCCTCGACGTACTTCCTGGCCAGGTCGAGGTACTCCAGCTGGAGCTGGACCGCGGTGAGGGTCCGGCCGTCCGCCATGGTCACGGTCTGCCGGAGCGTCGGGTCGTGGGACACGGCGCGCAGGGCGGAGACCGGTCCGTCGACGGTCAGCGGCTCACCCAGGAACCGGTCCTCGATCATCGACAGCACCAGCGCGGTGGTGCCGACCTTGAGGTAGGTGGAGATCTCGGACAGGTTGGCGTCGCCGATGATGACGTGCAGCCGGCGGTACTTCTCCGGGTCCGCGTGCGGCTCGTCCCGGGTGTTGATGATCGGCCGCTTGAGCGTGGTCTCGAGACCGACCTCCACCTCGAAGAAGTCCGCCCGCTGGCTGATCTGGAACCCGTCGT
>NZ_JAEMSS010000149.1 GCF_016462705.1 Nocardioides sp.
GTCGAGGCCGCGCACACGGTCACGACGAGCCAGCTGCTCAACGAGTACTTCGCCAAGGAGGCCGGGCTCGACGACTGGCAGCTCGGACTGGGCCACGCCTTCGAGATCGACCCGGACGTCCCCGAGTCGTTCCGGCTCGAGCTGGCGCACGCCATGCTCGCCCGCGAGCTGTTCCCGGACGCACCCCTCAAGTGGATGCCCCCGACCCGGCACATGACCGGCGACGTCTTCCGGGGCTACCTGCTCGACGGGTTCTTCAACCTGGTGGGCGCGCTCACCGGGCAGGGCATCCTGCTCGTCGGGATGATGACCGAGGCGGTGGTGACGCCGTGGCTCTCCGACCGGGACCTGGCGCTCCAGAACGTCCGCTACGTGATGAACGCGGCCGGCAACCTGCACGAGGACTTCCACCCGGCCCCCGACGGGTTCATCGCCCGCCGGGCCCGGGAGGTGCTGGGGGAGTCCATCGAGCTCTTCGAGCAGATCCTCGACCACCCGCACGGCCTGCTGGGCGCGATCGCCGACGGCACCTTCGGGCTGATGAAGCGGCCCGCGAACGCCGGCCGCGGCCTCGACGGCGTGGCCCGCAAGTCGACGGCCTACTACAACCCCGCGACCGAGCTCCTGGAGGCGGGGCGATGACCGTCATCCGGCCCTACGGCGACACCACCGGCGACGGCATGGTGCAGACCAGCTTCACGCTGCCCGTTCCGCACTCCAAGCAGGCCGAGGGCGCCGCACTCCAGCTCGCCAACAAGATGGGGATGGACCCGGCCCTGGTGGTCCACGCCAAGCCGATGGGCCCCGAGTTCACGTTCTTCGTCGTCTACGGGCGGGTCAACCACCTGGTCGACACCGACAAGGTCGTGGTGGTCGAGCGGGACTTCCCCCTGCTCACGCCCAAGGAGGTCAACGCCGCCGTCAAGCGCGGGCTGCGCCGGCGCCTGGTCGTCGTCGGGGCCTGCATCGGCACCGACGCCCACACTGTCGGCATCGACGCGATCCTCAACATCAAGGGCTTCGCCGGCGAGAAGGGCCTCGAGTACTACCGCGAGCTCAAGGTGGTCAACCTCGGGGCCCAGGTCTCCGTACCGCAGCTCGTGGCTCGCGCGAGCGAGGAGAAGGCGGACGCCGTCCTGGTCTCGCAGGTCGTCACCCAGCGCGAGGCGCACCTGCTCAACACCCGGGAGATGTCGGCGGCGTTCCGCGAGGCCTACCCGGAGGCCCGACGGCCCCTCCTGGTCGTCGGTGGACCCCGCTTCGACGAGACGATGTCCCACGAGCTGGGTGTCGACCGGGTGTTCACCCGGGGGACCACGCCCGGCGAGGTGGCATCGTTCCTCGTGCACCGGCTCGTCGAGAGGAAGGCCTCCTGATGACCGCCCCCGGGGAACCCCAGGTCGGCACCGTCGTGACGCACCGCCGCTACGTGCCCTACTCGCACGCGCACTACGCCGGCTCCCTGGTGGATGGCGCCTACGGCCTGGCGCTGTTCGGCGACGTCGCCACCGACCTGTGCATCAGCACCGACGGCGACGAGGGCCTCTTCGCGTCCTACGACGACGTGCAGTTCGTCGCACCGGTGCGCGCCGGTGACGTGGTCGAGGTGAGCGCCGAGCTGGTCCGGGTCGGCAGCCGGTCGCGGGGGATCGCCTTCACCCTGACCGTGGTCGCCCGAGGGGAGCCGACCGACGAGGCCCCCGGTGCGGCCCGGCGCCTGGACCCACCTCTCGTCGCGACCACCGCGACGGGGACGGTCGTCGTCCCCCCACGCCGACCGCTCTAGACCTGGCTCGGCGTGTCGGTCCGACACGCCGCGCAGCGCGGGAAAACCCGGCGAAATCCGTGAACTCGTGGTGAACGGCGGGTGGCCGCTTGACCTGCGAGGACGCGCGTTTGCGCAGGTCACGAGGCGGTTGACAAGCCCCGCTCCAGAGAGTGAAGGTGGCCGCCGTCCGCTCATGCAGATCGCGGGAGGTGCACCGGTCCACCTGTCCTCACCGAGGGTGAGATGCCATCACCTGAACGGTGGGGACGTGGAGATCGGAGCGCTCCGCGAGAGTGGGGGCGGAGGGGCCCGCACCCCCTAGACAACGGCCCGACCACGTCATCCAGTCGATTCTCGGGCTGGACCGAAGGGCTGCGGGGCCCCTCCGACCTCTGCACGGCAGGTAGCGTTGCGCCGTGCTCACCCCGCGCCGCCGACTCCTGTGCGCCGCCGTCGCGGGACTGGCCCTGAGCGCCGCGTTCGAGCCGCTGGCCCTGCCCTGGGTGGTCCCGTTCTCCGTCGCGGCGTTCGCGCTCCTCACTCGCGGTCAGCGGGTGCGCCCGGCGATCGTGCTGGGTCTGGTCTTCGGGGCCACGTTCTACTTCACCCACATCGTGTGGATGCAGGCGGTGGGGATCCCCGCGTGGATCGCGCTGTCGCTCCTGGAGACCTCCTTTTACGGAGTGCTCGGCGCGCTCTCCGCCGTGCTGCAACGTCACCGCCTCTGGCCCTTGTGGTTCGCCGCCGCGTGGACCGCGGTCGAGATCGTCCGCAGCGGCTGGCCCCTCGGGGGCATGCCGTGGGGCCGGCTGGCCTTCGCGGTCGTCGACAGCCCGGTCGCACCCGCGCTGCCCTACGTCGGCGCCGTCGGCGTCACGTTCCTCCTCGCCCTCCTGGGCGCGCTCCTGGCCGCCGTGGCCCGGGCTGCCCTGACATCGGCGCCGGTGCGCCCGGCTGCGCTTGCCCTGGTGGGCCTGTGCGCCCTGCTCGCGCTGCCGGTGGTGATGCCCTGGGACGGCACCGAGAGGGACGACGCCACCGCCACCATCGCGGTCGTGCAGGGCGACGTACCTGGTCGCGGAGACGACATCCTGTACGACTACCGCCAGGTCACCCAGAACCACGCGGACGCGACCGTCGCGCTCGCGGAGCGGGTCGCCGCCGGCGAGGTGCCCGAGCCGGACTTCGTGCTCTGGCCGGAGAACTCCACCGCCACGGACCCGTTCGACGACGCCTCCACCAACGCCCAGATCACCGAGGCGAGCGACGCGATCGGCGTACCGATCCTGGTCGGCGCGATCGCCGACGGTGGACCCAACCAGGTCCTCAACCAGGGCATCGTCTGGGACCCGTACACCGGCGCGGGGGAGCGCTACACCAAGCGACACCCGGTGCCCTTCGGGGAGTACGTCCCGCTCCGGTCGGTGTTCCTCCGCTACAACTTCTTCGACCGGCTCCGCGACGTGGGTCGCGACATGCTGACCGGCACCCGCGACGAGCCACTCGACGTGGGAGGGGTGTCCGTGGCCGACGCGATCTGCTTCGACATCGCCTACGACGACGGTCTCACCGCGCAGATCTCCCGTGGAGCCGAGCTGCTGGTCGTGCAGACGAGCAACGCGACGTTCATCCGGACCGACCAGATCGACCAGCAGTTCGCCATCACCCGGGTGCGGGCGATCGAGACGGGACGGTGGACAGCGGTCGCGTCGACCAACGGCGTGAGCGGCGTGATCGCCCCTGACGGATCCGTCGTCGACGTCGCCGAGCCGCGCACCCAGGACGTGCTGCTCGAGCAGGTGACCCTCATCGACACGTTGACCCCCGCGACCCGGATCGGCCCCTGGTCGGGACGCGTGGCCGCACTTCTCACGGTCGTGGGACTCCTGGTGGCGCTTCGTGGCCGTCGTGCCCGGACCGACACCGAGATCCCGCCGACCCAGGCCGACCCCGAGCTGGTGGGTGCGCGATGACCTCGGACCTGGGCCGCGTCGTGATGGTGGTCCCGACCTACAACGAGGCCGACAACCTGGAGTGGATCGTGGGTCGGCTGCGCGCCGTCCAGCCGACGGTCGACGTCCTGGTCGTCGACGACGGGTCCCCGGACGGCACCGGCGAGGTGGCGGACCGGCTGGCCGGCGCCGACCCGGCGGTCCACGTGCTGCACCGCCACGCGAAGGCGGGGCTGGGCGCCGCTTATCTGGCCGGTTTCGCGTGGGCGCTGGCAGCGGGCTACGACGTGATCGGCGAGATGGACGCGGACGGGTCGCACCAGCCCGAGCAGCTGGACAGGCTGTTGACCGCGCTGGACGACGCGGACCTGGTCATCGGGTCCCGCTGGGTGCCCGGCGGCTCGGTCGTGAACTGGCCGTGGCGGCGCGAGCTGCTGTCCCGCGGGGGCAACCTCTACGTCCGGCTCCTGCTCGGTATCGACGTGCGGGACGCCACCGCGGGCTTCCGGCTGTTCCGGCGTTCGGCGCTGGAGAAGATCGACCTCTCGTCCGTGCAGTCCACCGGCTACGTGTTCCAGACCGACCTGGTCACCCGGTGCCTGCGGGCCGGACTGGTCGTCCGCGAGGTGCCGATCGAGTTCGTCGAGCGGGTGCGTGGCGACTCGAAGATGAGCGGCGCGGTCGCGACGGAGTCGCTGCGCCGGATCACCAGGTGGGGGCTGCGTGAGCGCCGCGACCAGGTCCGCCGGGCGGCCCGACGCGAAGGACGCCGGTCGTGAGCCGGCGCAGGGGAGGGCTCGGCTGGGTCCTGGTGGCCGCGTTCATCGTCGTGCCCCTGGTCGAGATCTACGTCCTGATCCAGGTCGGTCAGGTGATCGGTGTCTGGTGGACGATCCTGCTCCTGATCGCCGACAGCATCCTGGGGACCTGGCTCATCCGCCGGGAGGGCGGACGCGCCTGGCGGGCCCTCCAGAGCGCGCTCAGCAGTGGCCGGATGCCCGCGCGTGAGCTCGCGGACGGGGCGCTGATCCTGGTCGGGGGGACGCTGATGCTCACCCCCGGCTTCGTCACCGACGCCTTCGGCATCCTGTTGATCCTGCCGTTCACCCGGCCGGTCGCCAGACGGCTGCTCACCACCGTGGTGGCGCGCCGGCTCGTGGCGGTCCCGCCACCCGGGCGGCCCCGCGGTGGCGGGTCAGGCCCGGTCGTGCCGGGCGAGGTCGTCGACCCCGACTAGAACTCGCCCCTCCGCGGATCAGGCGGAGGCTTTGCGCTTCCGCGCGTTGGCGCGGTGCAGGTGCGCCGGGCCGATCTGACCGTCGCGCAGCAGCTCGAGGCGCTCCTTGAGGATGTCCTCGAGCTCCTTCTCCGAGCGGCGCTCGAGCAGCATGTCCCAGTGGGTCCGGACCGGCTTCTCCGCCTTGACGACCTTCTCGATGCCGTCGGTGCTGAGTGCCTCGGCACCGCAGCGCGGGCACTCCCACACGGCCGGGATCTCGGCCTCGATGGACATCGTGATCTCGAACTCGTGCGCCTCGGGACAGCGGTAGCCGACCTGCTGACGGGCCGCGAACTCGATGCCGCGCTCGTCCTCGAAGCTCTGGCCTCCCAGGCGGGCTCCACGCAATGTGCGCTCAGCCATGAGGCACCTCCATGTCTTTGTTTCCCCGTTGTGTCTGACGTCCCGGGGGTTGGACGCTGGCCGCGCCACGCAGGTTGCGCGAAGGGCGCATCCTGAACTCCCGAGGTCTTCAACGGTAGCGGGAACCACACTGTTCCCGAAATTTCAAGACGTACCGCCAGTATGCGCGGCAACTGACTAGACCGCCGCGGGAGGCCGCCGCTTGGCGTCAGACCCGGCGGGGGGCGGTGTTGCCGGCGTCCCGGATCCCGCGAGCCGTGTCGACCTTCGCGAGCAGCAGCCCACCGACGATGAAGAACACGATGAGCGCGAAGATGGCCGGTCGGTAGGAGTCGGTGAACTGGTAGACGAGCCCGAACACCAGGGCGCCGAACCAGGAGGTCCCTCGCTCCAGCGCGTGGTAGAAGGAGAAGAACTCGGCCTCCTTGCCACTCGGGATGAACAGCGAGAAGTAGGACCGCGCCAACGCCTGGGTCCCGCCCAGGACGATGCCGATCGCGGCCGCCAGGACCAGGAACGGCACCAGCTCCCCGTCGGGCAGGAACAGGGCGACGGTGACGATGGCCGACCAGATGCCCAGTCCCACGAGGATGACCGGCTTGGCCCCGACCCGGGCCGCGGCCCGGCCGAAACCGAGCGCGCCGAAGATCGCGACGAACTGGACCAGGAGATAGGTGCCGAGCACGGTCCCGGTCTCGAACCCGAGCTCCTCCTCGCCGTACACCGCCGCCTGCCCGATGACGGTCTGGATGCCGTCGTTGAAGAAGAGGTAGGCGAGCAGGAACGTGAGGGCGACCGGGTAGTTCCGCAGCTCTTTGAGGGTCACCCAGAGCTGGCCGAAGCTGCGCTGGACGACGTTGCCCTCGACGTCCTCGACGTCGGTCGGTGGGCGGTCGCGCAGCCCGAAGTACGGGATGAGGGTGAAGCCGGCCCACCACACGGCCGCGGACAGCATGCTGATCCGGACCGCCATGCCCTCGGAGAGCCCGAAGGTGTCGTGCATGGTCACGAGCACGAAGTTGAGGGCGAGCAGGAGGCCGCCGCCGGCGTACCCGAAGGCCCAGCCCCGCGACGAGACCCGGTCCCGCTCGTCCTCGTCGGAGATCAGGACCAGGATGGCGTCATTGAAGACCGCGGCGGCGCCCATGCAGATGTTGGCCACGATGAACGCCGCGATGCCCAGCTGCCAGTTGTTCTCGGTCACGAAGAACAACAGGCCCGCGAACGCCGCGCCCGTCCACGCGAAGCCGGCCAGCAGCTCCTTCTTGCGGGACGTCCGGTCCGCCACGGCGCCGAGGAGGGGCAGCAGCACCGCGGCGATGATCGTCGAGGCGGTGATCGTGTAGGCCGGCAGCGAGCCGGGTGCCAGGGAGAGCCCGAGCAGCGACACCCGGTTGTCGACGGCCTCCTCCTCGGCGATGGCGATCAGGTAGGGGCCGAAGAGGACGCCGGCGATCGTCGTCGCGAAGGCGCTGTTGGCCCAGTCGTACCAGTACCAGGCCCGTTGCTCCTTGGCGCGGTCGAGCGGCCCGAGATCCGCGATCCCTGCTGGATCGGTGGCGGTCATGGCGAGTCCCTCCAGTTGCCGCGCTCGATGAGCACGTCCTTCAACACATCCGTGCGGTCGGTGAAGATGCCGTCCACCCCGCGGTCGAGGAGCTCGCGCATCTCGTCGGGGTCGTCGACCGTCCACACGTGGACGGGACGTCCTGCGGCGTGCGCACGGCGGACCAGGCCACGTGACGCGACGGTCAGCCGCCCCCGACGGTGCGGGACCTGCAGGGCGGCCACCCGGCGACCCGTGAGCAGGTCGGCGAGGCGGCCGCTCGGCAGGAACCGGAACAGCACGACGTCGAGCAGCGACGCGGACGTCGGCACCCGCCCGCGGGTGTGCCTGCGGAACTCGCGGAGCCGGGCCCGGCTGAAGGAGCCGACCAGGACCCGGTCCCACGCCTCCCGCTCGGCGATGAAGTCGGCGAGGGCCCGGGCGGCACCGTCGGACTTGAGGTCGATGTTGAAGCGGGCCTGCGGGAACTCGTCGAAGAGCTGGGCCAGGGTGGGGACCTGTTCCCGCCCGCCCACCAGCGCGCGCCGCACCTGCTCGAAGGTCAGGTCGGTGATCGCGCCCTGCTGGTCGGTGACCCGGTCCAGGACGGTGTCGTGGAACGCCAGCAGGACTCCGTCCGCGGTGACGTGGACGTCGGTCTCGAGGTAGTCGTAGCCGAGCGAGACCGCGTGCTTGAACGCCGCGAGCGTGTTCTCGAGGCCCTCGATCTCGGGGTGGTAGGCCCCGCCCCGGTGCGCGAACGCGAGCACGCCGCCGGGCGTGGCCCACTCGCTGGCCGATCTCGGCGCCTCCCCAACCACGCTGTGCAGTATCCACCCGGCGCGGGTCCGCGGGGAGGCACCACCACCGCGTTAACCTCGGAGACATGGATCCGCTGTCCTGTCCCGTGTGCGAGACCGAGATGGACACCCGCCCGCTCGGTGACGGCGAGGTCCACAGCTGCCCCTCGGGCCACGGGATCTTCCTGCGCCGTGCCGACCTCGGCAGCCTCGTCGAGTCCGAGTCCGACTGGCACCGGCACGCCGGTCAGCACACCCAGCCGATGCCCCGGATCACCGCGGACATGACCGCACCGCCCGCCGGCAAGCCACCGGCGCGCGCCTGGGTCGAAACGCTGTTCTAGGCCCCCCGGCGGCCGCTCACCGAGGTCCCGGGGCGAAGCTCGCGGGGGTATCGGTCAGATGTCCCTGAAGGGCTCGATGTTCGCGCCCAGCAGGTTGAGCCGCTCGGCGAGGTCCTCGTAGCCACGGTGGATGACGTAGGTCGAGCGCAGGACCGACGTGCCCTTGGACGCCAGCATCGCGAGCAGGATCACCACGGCCGGGCGCAGCGCCGGCGGGCACACGACCTCGGTCCCGGAGAAGTGCGTCGGACCCTCGATCATCACCCGGTGCGGGTCGAGCAGCTTGACGTGGCCGCCCAGCTTGTTGAGCTCGGTCAGGTAGATCGCCCTGTTCTCGTACACCCAGTCGTGCAGCATGGTCTGGCCCTCGGCGACGGCGGCGATCACCGCGAAGAACGGCAGGTTGTCGATGTTGAGGCCCGGGAACGGCATCGGGTGGATCTTGTCGAGCGGAGCGTGCAGGTCGGACTCGTAGGTCGTGAGGTCCACCAGCCGGGTGCGGCCGTTGCGGGCGACGTACTCCTCGGAGAGGCCGTAGTGGAAGCCCATCTCGCCGAGCGTCGCCAGCTCGATCTCGAGGAACTCGATCGGAGCCCGGCGGATGGTGATCGACGACTTCGTCACGATGGCCGCGGCCAGCAGTGACATCGCCTCGATCGGGTCCTCGCTCGGGGCGTAGTCGACGTCCACGTCGATCGAGGCGAGGCCGGTGACCGTGAGGGTCGTGGTGCCGATTCCCTCGATCACGACGCCGAGCTTCTGCAGGTAGAAGCAGAGGTCCTGCACCATGTAGTTGGACGACGCGTTGCGGATCACCGTGGTGCCGGGCCTGCGGGCGGCGGCCATCAGCGTGTTGGTGGTCACCGTGTCGCCACGCTCGGTGAGGACGATCGGCGCGCTCGGTTCGATCGCCCGGTTGACCTGGGCGTGGTAGCTGCCCTCGGTGGCCTTCACGTCGAGGCCGAACGAGCGCAGCGCCGTCATGTGCGGCTCGACCGTGCGGGTGCCGAGGTCGCAGCCGCCGGCGTACGGAAGCTCGAAGGTGTCGTAGTCGTGCAGCAGCGGGCCCAGGAAGTTGATGATCGTCCGGGTCCGCCGGGCGGCCACCTCGTCGATCGCGTCGAGCCGCAGCTCCTTGGGAGGCACGATCTCGAGGTCGTTCTCGTCGTTCAGCCAGCGGGTCTGCACGCCGAGGCTGTTCAGCACCTCGAGGATCCGGTTGACCTCCTCGATCCGGGCGACCTTGCGCAGCGTGGTCCGGCCCCGGTTGAGCAGCGAGGCGCAGAGCAGTGCGACCCCGGCGTTCTTCGACGTCTTCACGTCGATGCTCCCGGAGAGCGTGGTGGGACCCGTGACCCGCAGGTGCGTGGGACCGGCCCCGAGCGCGACGATCTCGGAGTCCAGAGCGGCACCGATCCGGGCGAGCATCTCGAGCGAGAGGTTCTGGTGGCCCTTCTCGATCCGGTTGATCGCGCTCTGGCTGGTGGAGAGCAGATCAGCCAGCTGGGCCTGGGTCAGGCCGCGGTGCTTGCGGGCGTCGCGGATGATGTTGCCGATCCGGCCCTTGTAGTCGCCGGTGTAGCCGGTGACCGTGCCCAGAGAGGTCTCACTCATGCGATCCACGGTAACTCACATGTGAGATAAGGCAACTCGGTCGGTCCGGCGAGTCCGAACCGGGGGAGGGCGTGCGGCGTCGGGTGCAAGGATCCAGGGATGCGCGCCACCACCATCCACGGCACCCGCGACATCCGGCTCTCCGAGGTCCCGGACCCGGTGCTCAAGGCGCCGACCGACGCCATCGTGAAGGTGGTGGCGGCCTGCATCTGCGGGTCCGACCTGTGGCCCTACCGAGGGGAGAACGACATCACCCCGGGCGACACGATCGGGCACGAGTGCATCGGGGTCGTCGAGGAGGTCGGAGCGGAGGTCCGCGACGTCGCGCCGGGCGACTTCGTCATCGTGCCGTTCTGCCACTGCGACAACACCTGCCCGCACTGCCGGGCCGGCGTCCAGTCCGCCTGCGCCCACGCCAGCATGACCAGCAGCGGCCAGGCGGAGTACGCCCGGGTCGGCCAGGCCGACGGCAGCCTGGTCCGGACCGACGGGGTGCCCGACCGGGAGCTGTTCCCGTCCCTGCTGGCGCTGACCGACGTGATGGCGACCGGCTGGCACGCCGCGGTCGCGGCCGGCGTGCGCGAGGGCGGGACGGTGGTGGTCGTGGGCGACGGTGCCGTCGGGCTGTGCGGGGTCCTGGCCGCCTCCGTCATGGGCGCCGAGACCATCGTCACGATGTCGCGGCACGAGCCGCGCCAACGGATCGCGACCGAGTTCGGGGCCACCCACCTCGTGGCCGAGCGCG
>NZ_JAEMSS010000016.1 GCF_016462705.1 Nocardioides sp.
GCCCAGCGCGGCCAGCTCCCGCTCCAGGTTGGCCCGGGCGGGCGCCTCCCAGCGCTCGACGGCGTACGCCGTGTGGAACAGCCGCGGCTTGTCGGCCAGCGCGCCGAGCACGGCTGCGCGGCCCTCGCCGAACACGTCGTCGGGCAGGTGGGCGTACTCGCGGCGGACCGCCGCGACGTACTCGTCGTAGCGCTCGGCCGGGGCGGCCAGGATCGCCAGGTCGGCGTCGGAGAGCGCGCAGCCGTTGGTGTCGGCGTCGTCGGGCCGGTGGGTCTCGGTCAGCCGGACCAGCCGGGCGACCTCGGCCGCCACCGGCGCCGGCACCAGCGGCGCGAGCGCGTCCTCGGCCCAGGTCGCCGACCGCTCCTCGGCGTCCCGCTCGCCGTCGTAGACCGCGTCGTGGAACCACGCGGCCAGCAGGACCGCCGTCGGGTCGTAGTCGGTGCCCGCCCCGGCCAGCTCGTCGAGCCGGTCGAGCACCTCGGCGAGGTGCCGGGTGTCGTGGTAGCCGCGGGCCGGGTCGGCGTACGCCGCCGCGATCTCGTCGCGCAGCTCTGGACTGTCGGGCAGGGGCCATCTGTCGCTGAGGTCCATCGCGCTCATCCAACCCGCTACTCTCCCGAGGTACAAGAACGAGAACACGTTCTACTTCCCAGGAGGACCCACATGGCGGCCAGCAACGAGCGCATCCGCGAGGTCATCGAGGCCTACGTCGACCGGGTGGCCAACGGCACGACCGACGAGGTGCTCGCGCTCTACGCCGAGGGCGCCACCGTCGAGGACCCGGTCGGCACCGAGGTGCGCAGCACCCCCGAGTCCATCCGGGAGTTCTACTCCGGGCTCGAGGGCCTGGAGCAGGAGGGCCGGCTGCTCACCGCGCGGATCGCCGGCGGCGAGGCGGCGTTCCAGTTCGAGCTGGCCACGAAGGCCGGGGAGCAGACCTACACGCTGTCGCCGATCGACGTGATGACGTTCGACGACGACGGACTGATCACGTCGATGAAGGCCTACTGGGGCAACGACGACATGGCCGTCAGCTAGCGGGCCGGGACTCCTGGGGCGGGGACATGGCCCACCTGATGGTGCCGGTGGCGGCGGACCCGAGGGCGCGGACGACGGTGCGCTCGGAGACCGGCAGGTAGGGCAGCCGCAGCGGCGCCCGCGACCACGGCGGCATCAGGCCGACCGCGGCGGCGGCCAGCACCGCGTAGGGCGCCCGGGCGGCCAGCGGCAGCGGCGGCTTGAGCAGCACGTAGCGCACCGCCTCCCGGGCCTCCGGGGTCCCGCGCAGCTCGGCACGGTAGGCAACCAGGGCCTCGGCGAGCTCGGCCTCGGTGGTCGGCACGTCGGTGGCACCGAGCCGGGTCGCGATCGTGGCCGCCTGGGCGAGGTACTCGTCCCGGCCCTCCTGGTCCAGCGGTCGCTTGCCGTAGACCTGGTGCGCCTTCAGGAAGCTGTCGACCTCCGCCACGTGCACCCAGCGGAGCAGGTGCGGGTCCGAGGCGGCGTACGCCGTGCCGTCGGGCAGGTCGCCGACGACCCGCTCGTGGATGCGGCGCACCGCGTCGACGGCCCGCTGGGCGTCGTCGGCGGCGCCGAACGTCGTGACCGCGAGGAACGTGCTGGTGCGGTGCAGGCGTCCCCACATGTCGCCGCGGTAGCCGGAGTGCTCCGAGACCGCCCGCATCGCCGCCGGGTGCAGCGACTGGAGCAGCAGGGCGCGGATGCCGCCGACGAACATCGACGCGTCGCCGTGGACCCGGGTGATCGGGCTGCCGGCCTCGAACCAGCGGGGCCCCGGCCGGCCGTGGATGCGGTCCCGCTGCCGCGGGCCGTCGGGCCCGGCGACGCGCAGGAACAGCTCGTGGCCCAGCCGTCCCCGCACGTCCATGTGGAGAGCCTAGGCAGCCGCTCCGAACGATGAGTGCTCCTGCGGTGAGCGCGGGTCAGCCGGCGTCGTAGGTGCGCAGCCAGATCGTGTGCGGCGACGAGCGCAGCTTGTCGAGCGCCGCCTCGGAGATCGCCTTGCTCGAGTCGATGACGACGTAGCCCTGGTGGCCCCGGGTGGCGAGGTACTCCCCGGTCACGTTGTCGCCCTCCTCGGCGAAGTACGCGTTGACCTCGGCCAGCACCCCCGGGACGTTCTGGTGCAGGTAGCCGATCCGGGCACCTTCGGTCAGCACCGGCGGCTGGACGGCGGGGAGGTTGACCGAGAGCGCGGTGCTGCCGTGGTCGACGAAGTCGGCGAGCTTGCCCGCGACGAACCAGCCGATCTCCTCCTGGGCCTCCTGCGTGGAGCCGCCGACGTGCGGCGTGAGGATCACGTTGTCGAGGCCCCGGAGCACCGACTCGAACACGTCGCCCTGCTTCTTCGGCTCCACCGGGAACACGTCGAGCGCGGCGCCGGCGATGTGGCCGGACAGGATGTGGCGACGCAGCGCGACGTCGTCGACCACCATGCCGCGGGCGGCGTTGATGAAGAGCGAGCGCGGCTTCATCTTGGCGAACTGCTCCTCGCCGAAGAAGCCCGCGTTGCCCGGGCGGCCGTCGACGTGCAGCGAGACGACGTCGGCCTCGGCCAGCAGTGCGTCGAGCGACGGCATCCGGCGGGCGTTGCCGTGCGCGAGGCGGTCGGCGGTGTCGAAGAAGATCACCCGCAGGCCCAGCGACTCCGCGACGTTGGAGAGCTGGGTGCCGATGTTGCCGTAGCCGACGATGCCGAGCGTGCGGCCGCGGATCTCGTGGCTGCCGGCGGCCGACTTGTCCCACACGCCGGCGTGCATCTTGGCGGTCTTCTCCGGCAGGCGCCGGCCGAGCGCGATGATCTCCCCGATCACCAGCTCCACGACGCTGCGGGTGTTGGAGTACGGCGCGTTGAAGACGGCCACGCCCCGCTCGGCCGCCGCCGCCAGGTCGACCTGGTTGGTGCCGATGCAGAAGCAGCCGATCGCGAGCAGGTCGGACGCCGCGTCGAGCACGCGTGGCGTGATGGTGGTGTTGGAGCGGATGCCGAGCAGGTGGACGCCGGGCAGCGCCTCCACGAGCTCGTCCTCGGAGAGAGCTCCGGCGCGCAGCTCGACCTCGTGGCCGTGGCGCTCGAGCGTCTCGACCGCGAGCGGGTGGATGTTCTCCAGGAGCAGGACCTTCACCCGTCCAGCGTAGGGAGCCCCAGGGCGTGCGCCGATTCCTCGACACGGATCGGACCAGAAACCCTCTTGACCGGTAAAGCGAACCGGTCTACTGTATCGGTAAAGACGAGAGGAGACCTGCCATGTACCCGATCCGAATCCCGCAGCCCGAGGTTCACGACGTGCTCGCCCGCAGCGCTCTTCCGGACGCGCCCGTGGTGCCCGACCGGCCCCGTCGCCGCCCGCTCCGGGCCGGCCGGCTGGCGCTGGCATCCGGGCTGCACGCCGCCGCCCGGGCGGTCGAGCCCGCACCGCGTCGTGCCCCGGAGGTGTGCGCCTGACCACCTGGGCGGGACAATGTCCTGGATGGGCAAGGTGACGCTGCAGTCGGTCGCGGATCGCGTCGGCGTGAGCCGGATGACGGTCTCGAACGCGTTCTCGCGCCCCGACCAGCTGTCGTCGGCCCTGCGGGACCGCATCCTCAGCGCGGCGGAGGAGCTCGGCTACAGCGGACCCGACCCAGCCGCGCGGGCCCTCGCTCGCGGGCGTACCGGGTCGGTGGGCCTGCTGATCACCGACCGGCTGAGCGCGGTCATCGCGGACGCGCTGGCGGGGGAGTTCATCGCCGCGGTCTCCGACGAGCTCGCCCGCCAAGGCATGGCGGTCACCCTCCTCGCCCCGACCGAGACCGACGGCGTCGTCGAGGCCGAGGTCGCCATGGACGGGCTGCTGGTCTACATCTGCGGCTCGCCCGACGACCAGCTCGCGTGGGCCCGCCGGCGGGGCCTGCCGATCGTCACCATCGACCAGCGGCCCATCGACGGGCTGCCCAGCATCAAGGTCGACGACCGCACCGGGGCCCGCCTGGGCGCCGAGCACCTCACCGGGCTCGGCCACCGCCGGATCGGCATCCTCACCGTCGCCCAGGAGGAGATCGAGGACCGCGACGACGTGCACGTGACGGCTGCGGAGCGGCATCTCGGGTGGCACGACGTGCTCGACCCCCTCGGCATCGAGCCCCTGATGGCCGAGGGTGTCTACCTCGCCTCCGCTCCGACGTACGCCGCCGCACGAGCACTGCTCGAGCGGCCGGACCGGCCGACAGGCGTCCTCTGTCTCTCCGACGCCTTCGCCGTCGAGGTGCTCCACGCGGCGACCGATCTGGGGCTTGGGGTGCCCGAGGACCTGTCGGTGGTCGGGTACGACGACAGCCGCGTCGCCGCGACGAGCCGGCCGCCGCTCACCACGATCCGTCAGGACGTCGTCGCCAAGGGCCGGCTGGCGGTGGCAGCCCTGGTCCGGGCCATCAACGACCCGGAGAGCGCACCGCCGGAGCGGGTCGTGCTCCCGGCCGAGCTCGTCGTCCGGGAGAGCACGGCACCGCCACCGGCCGAGTGACCCCGGAGGGGCGGCGCCCGATCAGCGCGGCGCCGCGCCGAACCGGGCCAGCACCACCCGCTCGCAGACCTGGGCGACCAGGTAGAGCACGATCGAGGCCAGGGTCACGGTGACGACGAGCGCCCACACCCGGTCGTACTGGTAGAGCGCGAGCGAGGTGTTGATCGCCTTGCCCACGCTGTCGGTCGTCGTGAAGTACTCGGCGATGAGGGCCCCGGTGATGGCCCCCGGCACCGAGATCCGCACCGCGGCGAAGATCGAGGGCAGCGCGGTCGGGTAGGCCACCCGGCGCAGCACGTCCCAGGACGAGCCGCCGTAGACGTGGACGACGTCGCGCATCTGCGGTGTCACCGAGCGCAGCCCGAACGCGATCGTCACCAGGGCCGGGAACAGCACGACGATGCCGCTCATCACCGCCACGCAGGCGAACCCGTTGCCGAAGATCAGGGTGATGATCGGGGCCAGGGCGACGAGCGGCACCGTGCGCACCAGCATGACCACGGGCATGGACGCCGCCTCGATGCCCTTGGACAGCACCATGCCGGTGGCCAGCAGGCTGGCGGCGGTGAGACCGGCGACGAAGCCGATGCCCGCATCGAGCACCGTCTGCCGCAAGGGCCCCAGCACGCCTGCCCGGTTCTCGCCGGCCTCCGGGTCGGTGAACAGGTAGGCCAGCACGTCCTGCGGCTGCCGCACCACGAGGTCGCTGACGTCGGAGAGCCGGAGGAGCAGCACCCACAGCCCGACGGTCACCGCCACGACGAAGGCGAGGTTGAGGACCGGCCGTCCGACCAGGCGGAGCGTGGTCACCGCGCGACGCCCTTGGACCACGGGGCGACCCAGCGGCCGAGGAGCCCGATCAGCAGGTAGGCCAGGCCGGACACCAGGGCGCAGGTGATGCCCAGCGACCAGGCCAGCGCGGTCTCGCGGTTGTTCTGGCTGAGGATGAGCGAGGGGCCCACGCCGACCTCCAGGTGCCGGTCGAAGTACTCACCGAGCAGCGCGCCGAGGAACGCCGCGGGCGCGGCGATCTGCAGGGTGGTGAACAGGGCCGGGAGCGCCGAGACGAGCCGGACCCGGAGGAACTGCTGGACCTTGCCGCCGCCGTAGACCGACACGACGTCCACCGTCGTGGGGTCGGCGGCCCGGAAGCCCAGGACCGCCCCCACGACCGTGGTGAAGAAGACCGAGATGGCCGCCAGGTCGACCGCCGTCGGGGACGTGCCACCCGGCTCCGGGAGGTCGTGGACGATGATCAGGATGGGCGCGAGCGCCACGATCGGCAGGCAGTAGGTCACGACCGCGAACTGCATGATGACGGGCTCCAGCCAGGGCACCAGCAGCACCAGCGTGGCCAGCAGCAGCGCGACGCCGACGCCGACGACGTACCCGCGCGCGGCCTCCTCCAGGGTGATCGAGAAGATCCGCCGGTAGTAGCCGAAGCCGCGCTCGAGGAAGACGTCGAGCACGTCCGGCGGTGTCGGGACCTGGTTGTCCTTCAGGAACGTCGCCGCGCAGGCCCACCAGACCGCCAGGGTCAGCAGGGCGCCCAGGCCGCCCATGACCACGGCCCGGCCCCGCTCGGCGGTGAGCGCCATCAGCCGCTTCCCTCGTTGGCCGGGCTTCCCGAGCCGAACAGCAGCTCGGAGGCGTGGTCGTGCAGCGCGTGGAACTCCGGCGTGCGCATCATCTCCGGGGTTCGCGGCCGGGGCAGGTCGACGTCGATGACCTCCTGGACCCGGCCGGGCCGCGGGGTCATCACCGCGACCTTGTCGGACAGGAAGATCGCCTCGGAGATCCCGTGGGTCACCATCAGCGTCGTGGCGGGCTTCTCGCTCCAGATCCGCAGCAGCTCGAGGTTGAGCCGCTGCCGGGTCATGTCGTCGAGGGCTCCGAAGGGCTCGTCGAGGAGCAGCACCGACGGCTTGACGACCAGCGACCTCGCGATCGAGACCCGCTGCCGCATGCCGCCGGAGAGCTGCGCCGGCTTGGCCTTCTCGAAGCCCTCCAGTCCCACGAGACCGATCAGCTCACGGACCAGCGCGTCGTCGGGCTTGGTGCCCGACACCTGGAACGGCAGACGGATGTTGGACTCGACCGACCGCCAGGGGAGCAGCGCCGAGTCCTGGAAGGCGATCCCGAGCCGGTGGTCCCGTCTCAGCTCGGCGGGGGTCTTGCCGTCGACGAACGTGGTGCCGCTCGTGGCGGTCTCGAGGCCGGCGAGGATGCGCAGGATCGTGGACTTGCCGCAGCCCGAGGGGCCGAGCAGCGAGAGGAACGACCCCTTGTCCGTGTGGAGCGTCGCGTCCTCCAGGGCCACCACCGGCGTACGGCCGACGGCGAAGGTCTTGCTCAGGTCCTGGACGTGCAGCCCTGTGCCCGAGCGTCCTTCGCCGCCGGCCGCGTTGCCGGTCGTCACTCCTTGAGGTCCGGGTTCTCCTCGTAGACCTCCTCGAGGAGGCTGAGGTCGAAGAGGTCGTCGGCCTCGAGGTCGAGGTCGGAGGCGGCCAGCGAGGCCATGTTGTCCTCGATCATCGCGTCGCTGATCGTGAACAGCCCGTTGGCGGCCGTCTCCTCGGTGTTGACCAGGAGGTCGCACTGCTGCTCGGCCTGGGCGAGCTCCTTGTCCTGCTCCAGCGGCGGGTCGATGTCGACGCCGTACTTCTCGACGGCCAGGGTCGCCCCCGCGGCGGGGTCGGCGCAGGCGTCCTTCCAGCCCTGGATCTCGGCCTTGAGGAACGCCTTGACCATCTCGGGCTCGTTCTCGATGGTCTCGTCGGTGGCGATGACGCTCTCCGCCACGAACGGGAGGCCGTTGTCCGCGAAGGCCAGGTCGACGGTGTCGAACCCGTGGCCGGCGACCAGCAGGGACTCGTTGGTGACGTAGGCGACCAGGCCGTCGATCTGCCCGTCCTCCAGTGGTGCGACGTCGAAGCCGTTGGGCACGATCTCCACGTCGTCGGGGCTGATCCCATTGGCGGCGAGCAGCGCGTTGAAGAGGCTGAGGTTGGGGTCCTGGACGCCGATCTTCTTGCCGACCAGGTCCTCGGGGGTCTGGATGTTCCCCCCGTCGGCCAGCGACAGGATGGAGAACGGGTTCTTCTGGTACGTCGTCCCGATGATCTTCAGCGGGAAGTCGGAGTTGGCGATCGCGGCGCCGGTCGAGATCGCGTTGCTGAGACCGAAGTCGGCCTTGCCGGTCGCCACGAGCTCCTCGGTCGCGACCGGACCCGCGAGCAGCTCGACGCTGTCGAAGCCGGCGTCGGCGTAGTAGCCGCTGTCGTCGGCGATGAACTCACCGGCGAACTCGGCGTTCTTGATCCACGACAGCTGGACGGCGATGCTGCCGAAGCCCTCGCTCGAGCTGTCGGACCCGCTACCTGTGTCCTCCTCGGTGTCCTCGGCGTCGTCGCCGCACGCGGACAACGCGAGGGCAGCAGCGGCGGCCACGGCCGCGAGCCGGACGGCGGCGCTGTGACGGCGGCGGACAGGACGAAGGTGGGACGGTGACATGCGTGCTCCCATGCGGTCGTGGGTGGTGACGGCGGCCCACGAGTGCCGCGCTCTCCCTGGAGCAGGGACGCTAGGTTCCGCGCATTTCGTCGCCGCGTGGCTGGCGTTTCGCGCGGGTTACGACACCGGACCGTGACCTCGGGCGTGGCCGTCGAGGTACGCGGCGACCAGCCCGCCGAGGGTCGGCAGGTGGTAGCCGCCCTCCTGGACGGCCACCGCAGGCAGCCCGGAGGCACCGAGCAGCCGGCCGGCCTCGCGGTAGCCCTCGGCGGTGACCTGGAGCGGGCTCTCCGGGTCGTCGGCGGCCGCGTCCACGCCCAGCGAGACGACCAGGGCGTCGCAGCCGGAGACCCACTCGACGAGCTCGGCGACCGCCGCGAGCCACGGCCCGTCGCCGGTGCCCTCGGCGAGCGGCAGGTTGCGGGTGGCGCCGGTGCCGTCGCCGGTGCCGGTCTCCTCGGCGTACCCCACGACGTGCGGGAACCAGCCGGCCCCGGGGTCGACGTGCACGGAGCCGTAGCGCACGTCGGACCGTGCGTAGAAGATCGCCGCGGTGCCGTTGCCCTGGTGCGCGTCGAGGTCGACGATCCCGACCGTCGCCGCGCCGCCGGCCCGCAGGACCTCGGCCGCGACGGCGGCGTTGTTGAGGTAGCAGGAGCCGCCGTAGCCCGCAGGAGTGGCGTGGTGGCCGGGCGGGCGGCTCAGGGCGTACGCCAGCGGCTCGGCGCCCGCCGACACCAGGTCGGCGGCCGCCGCGGCGCAGTCGACCGCGGCCAGCGCGGCGGCGAAGGTGCCCGGCCCGACCAGGGTCATCGTGTCGTAGCCGAACCGGCCCGCGTCCGCGTGCACGGCCACCGCCGGCCGGGCCGGGAGCCCGGCGGTCATCGCCGGCGTCGGGAACAGGTAGGGGACCACCCGCTCCTGGCCGACCAGCTCGGCGTACGGACCGTCGGCCCAGCGCTCGGCCGCCGTACCCAGGAACTCGAGGAGCTCGGGGTCGTGGACGGCGTCCAACGCGGGCCGGTCGGTCGCGGGCGGCACCTCGACCAGCCGGAACCCGGGCCCGTCCAGGGCGTCGAGGATCGCGTCGACCCGCGCGGACGTCTCGGTGCCGATCGTCGGCACCCCGACCCAGACCTCGTTGCGGGGGTCGTGGAGCCTGGTGTCGGGCGACCACAGCACCGGGACCTCGTACTGATCCATGACTCAGTATCCACCGGACGCGAACTTCGGCAGGATGACTCCCATGCCCCGCGCGCGTGACCTCGGCATCGGGATCGGCACGCTGCCGACCGGGCCGACCAACTCGGTGCTGGACGTGGCCGGCGTCGGGCTCGGCCACACCACCGTCACCCGGGAGACGGCCCGCACCGGTGTCACGTCCCTGGTGCTGGCCGAGGACGCCTACCTCCGGCCGCTCGTCGCGGGGGGTGCGGTGCTCAACGGGATGGGCGAGTGCACCGGGTTCGTGACCATCCGCGAGACGGGGATGCTCGAGACGCCGGTGTGGCTGACCTCGACGATGCAGCTGGGCCGGGTCTACGACGCGGCGTGCGAGCTCGAGCTGGGCCGGCATCCCCAGGTCGCCGACGACGTGTGCATCCCGGTCGTGGGGGAGTGCGACGACTCGTTCCTCAACGACTGCCGGCGGATGTGGGTGACCGCGGACGACGTCCGGGCGGCGCACGCGGCCGCCCTCGCCTCACGCGGGTCGTCCGGGCCGCCGGACGAGGGCTCGGTCGGGTCCGGCACCGGCATGTCGTGCCTGGGTTTCAAGGGCGGGATCGGGACGTCGTCGCGGGTCACCCCCGAGGGGCACACGGTGGCGGTGCTGCTGATGACCAACTTCGGCGTGCGGGAGCGGCTGACCGTCGACGGCGTGCCGGTGGGACAGCTGCTCGACGGCTGGCACGGTCCCGAGGGGCACGTGGAGCGGCCCGCCGGGTCGTGCATCGGTGTGGCCGTGACCGACGCACCCGTGGACCCGGCCGGCTGCGAGCGGCTGGCGCGCCGGATCGGCCTGGGCCTGGCCAGGACCGGCTCCGTCGCGCACCACGGCAGCGGCGAGATCTTCCTGGCCGCGAGCACGGCGGCGCGCACCGACCGGGACGGGGCGCAGGTCGACTCCGGCCCACGGCTCGGCGGACGGCAGCTCGACGAGCTCTTCGGCGCGGTCGTCGACGCGGCCGAGGAGGCCGTGCTCAACTCGATGCTGATGTCGCCCACGACGGTCGGCCGGGACGGCAACACCAGCGAGGGGCTGGACCCCGACGTCGTACGCCGGCTGGTCGAGGAGCACCGTGGCCGGCGCTGAGCCCGCCACTGAGCCCGGAACGGAGCGCAGCGTCCGCCTCCCGATGGCGGACGGCGTCGAGCTCGCGGTGTCCCTGTTCCTGCCCCACGGCGAGCCGCAGCCGTGCCTGCTCGAGGCGCTGCCCTACCGCAAGGACGACCTGACCTCGTCGTACGCCGAGAGCTACCGCGCGCTGCGGGACACCTACGGCTACGCAGTCGCGCGGGTGGACCTGCGGGGCACCGGGTCCTCGGGTGGCGACGCGACCGACGAGTACCCGCTCGTCGAGCGCAGCGACCTCGGCGCGGTGATCGCCTGGCTGGCCGAGCAGGAGTGGTGCGACGGCAACGTCGGCATGTTCGGGACGTCGTACTCCGGCTTCAACGCGCTGCAGATCGCCGCCGAGCGGCCGCCCGCCCTCAAGGCGGTGTGCGCGATCTACTCCAGCGACGACCGGTGGACCGACGACGTGCACTGGCGCGGCCACGCGCTGCGGCTGGTCGACCTGGTCGACTACTGCCACTACATGACGCCGATGTGCGTGCTGCCGCCCGTGCCTGCGGAGTGGCCCAGTGACCGGCCAGGCGACTGGCGCGAGGAGTGGCGCCGTCGGCTGGCGACCAACGAGCCGTGGGTGCTGACCTGGCTGCGGGAGAACCGGGACGGGCCCTACTGGCGGGCGGGCTCGGTGCGGCACGCGCCGTACTCGCGGATCGAGGCGGCCACGATGATCGTGGCCGGCTGGGCGGACGGCTACCGCAACAACTCGTTCCGGACGGTCGCCGCGCTGGGGGAGGCCGGGACGCCGTGGCGGCTGCTGGCCGGGCCGTGGGCGCACGCCGACCCGGCGACCGCGATCCCGGGCCCGCGGATCGACCTGGACGTCGAGATGGCCGCGTGGTTCGACCGCTGGCTGCGCGACCGCGGGCCCGAGCACGTCGACCGGGCCGACCTCTTCGTGCGGACGTCGACCGTCCCCGAGCCCGACCTCGACCTGCACCTCGGCGAGTGGGTCTCCGGGCCGTGGCCGGTGGCCTCGCGGTCGTGGGAGCTGCGCGGGCTGCCGGGCCCCCGGTCCCTGGCGGTCGAGCCGGACGTCGGCACCACCGCCTGGATCGACTGCGCGGGCCACCTGCCGTGGGGGCTGTCCGGCGACCAGCGCGAGGACGACGCCCGCTCGCTGACCTGGGACTCGACCCCGCCGGTCGCGGCGGTCGTCGGGCAGCCGCGGGCGCGCCTGCGCGTGTCCGCCTCGGCTCCGGCGGCCTCCCTGTCGGTGAAGCTCTGCGACGTCTTCCCCGACGGCACCTCGGCCCTGGTCTCGCGGGGCACCCTCGACCTGGCCTACCGGTCCGGGTCGACGCCGGAGCCGCTGGTGCCGGGTGAGGTCTACGAGGTCGACCTCCAGCTCGACGCCTGCGCCTACCGCTGGACACCCGGCCAGACGTTGCGGGTGTCGGTCGCCGGCTCGGACTGGCCCAACACGGTCGCCCCGCCGGCGCCGGTCACCCTGACCGTCCACGACGGGTCGCTCGAGCTGCCGCTGTGGCCGGAGAGCGCGGGCGAGCCCCCGGTCTTCACGCCCGGGGAGCCCTCGTCCTCGGAGGACCCGGAGGGGGTCGTGTGGTCGGTCACCCGCGACGTGCTCCGACGGACGACGACCTGCGCGGTGCGCAGCGGCGCGACGTACGACATCCCGCGCGGCGGCACCGCCAGCGAGGAGTACGTCGGCGAGGTCGGCGTCGACCGACGCACCTTCGCGCAGTGGGCGGACGCCACCACGACCTTCACCCTGAGCTGGGACGACGTCGACGTCCGGGTCACCTCGACGATGCGGGTCGACGTCGGCGCCACTGCGTACGACGTGGTGATCGGCTGCGACGCGTTCGAGGGCGACGAGCTGGTCAGCCACCGCGAGTGGCGGGAGACCATCCCGCGCCGGCCAGGGGATGGTCCCTGACCTTCGGCACGCGCTACCGGCGTGTCGCGGTGCCGATCGTCTGGGACTCATCCGCAGGCCGGGCCGACGACAGCTCCAGGCCGCTCGCGCGGTACGCCGCCCCGATGAGCGACACGAGGTGGCCCACGGCGTCCTCGTTGGGCGCGAACGGGCCGGGCCGGAAGTGCGGGCTCCCCAGGCCGCGCTGGACCGACTCGCAGGCGCCCCAGTCCTGGCGGTTGGTGAGGTCCCAGAACTCCACCGCCCCCGGCGCCCCGGCCTCGGACGACTCCGCCAGGGTCAGCCACGAGCACTCGACCCAGGTCCGGCCCGGCGCGAGCGGCACCATCCGGTGCGTCATCACGTAGTCGGGGTGCGCCGAGACGAGCAGGTTGGGCAGCAGGTGGACGTACTCGACCGTCGCCGTCGGAGCCCCGGGGATGGGCGTTGCCGCCAGCTCGCCGGTCAGCGACATGGTCGCCATGCCCTCGCGCAGGTCCATGGACCCGCCGACCCAGCTCCCCGGCAGGTCGTAGTTGTCGCCGGAGTCCGGCGGCGAGACCTGGCACAGCTCGGGGTGGATCGAGGGACAGTGGTAGCACTCGTGGTAGTTCTCGGCGATCACCTTCCAGTTCGCCGCGACCTCGTAGGTGTGCCGGTCGGCGAGCACGAGCGACCCGGCGTCGTACGGCGCCAGGACCGTCGCGAGCTCGCCCACGTGCTCGTCGAACGCCGGCACCTCCGGGCTTCCCAGCGGGTGCAGCGCGTGCCCGAACACCCAGCCGTGCCAGACGGTGACGGGCAGCTCGACCAGCGAGTGCTCGTCCTTCTCGAACCCCGGGACGTCCCGGAAGCCCGGCGCCCCCTTGAGCGCACCGCTGAGGTCGTAGGTCCACGCGTGGTACGGGCAGGAGATCAGCCGGCGCTCGGCGGTCTCCCCCTCGGGGAGGAGCTCGTGCCCGCGGTGCCGGCAGGTGTTGGCGAACATCCGCAGCGCCGTCCCCGACGCCGCCGGGCTCCGGACGACCAGGCAGCCGATGTCGCCGACCACCAGCGCGCGCTGGTGGGTGCGCTCGTCGGGGAACAGGTCGGCGACGCGGCCCAGGCACGTCCAGGTGCCGGCGTACAGGTGCCGCCGCTCCCAGGCCAGCACGTCCGGCGACGTGTATGCCTCCGCCGGCATCATCCGGACGAGCTTCTCGCTGGTCTCCGTCACCGGTTCCTCCGTTCTATGCTCACGGCGTGACCCGCCGTGCGCGTCGTTCCGTCGACGTACGACGCGACGAGATCCTGACCGCGACCGTCGACCTGGTCGACCGGCACGGACTTGCGGCGGTCCGGGTGGGCGACGTCGCTGCCGAGCTCGGCGTCAGCGCCTCGCTGGTCTTCTACCACTTCGGGACCAAGGACGACCTGGTCGCCGAGGCGTTCGCGCACGCCGTCGAGCGCGACCTGGCCAAGCTGGACAGGGCGGTCCGCGGCGACGACCCCGTCGAGCAGCTGCGCCGGCTGCTGCGGCTCTACGGCCCGACCGGCCAGGCGGTCGGCTGGCGGGTCTGGATCGACGCCTGGGCGCTGGCCCAGCGCGAGCCGCACATCCGCACGGTGCTGCGGCGTCTCGACCACCGCTGGTCCGAGGCACTGCGCCAGGTCGTGGAGGACGGGGTGGCGGCCGGCGTGTTCACCTGCCCCGACCCGGCGGCGTCCGTGGCGCGCGTGTCCGCGCTCCTCGACGGCCTGTCGGTGGCGACGCTGGTCTACCGGACGGTCACCCGGGCGCAGCTGCGCGAGTGGGTCGCCGGACTGGTCGCGGCCGAGCTCGGCGTCGACGTGCAGACACTGTCCTGAGCGGGAGGGCACCGCTCACACCAGCCAGTTCGCGGCGTAGTCGGGGTCGGTGAGAGCCGGCCGGTCCATCCGGAACGCCGTGAGGTCGGTCGCCGACGAGCCGGTCGTGACCAGGTCGGCGAGCAGCCGGCCGAACGTCGGCGCGAACTTGAACCCGTGCGCCGCGCCCAGCCCCACGACCACGCCGTCGTGGCCGGGCACCGGCGCCAGCACGAAGTCCCGGTCCGGGGTGAGGGTGTAGAGGCAGCGCTTGGACCGCACCGGGGCACCGGAGCCGGGCAGCACCTCGCCCATGAACGTCGAGAGGCGCTCCAGCATCGCCGCGTCCACGACGTCGGCGCCCCGGTCGTCGGGGTCGATGCTCGGTCCGCCGCAGTCCTGCGCCGCCTTGACCGTCTGCTCGCCGTAGGTGGGGAAGCCGTAGAAGGACGGGTCGTCCATCCAGATCCAGAGCGGCATCGTCCCCGGAGCGAAGCGCGCGGCCTCGGCGGGGGAGAAGTAGGTCACCTGCTCCCAGGTGACCTCGAGCGGCACGTCGACGTCGAGGTGGCGGAGCACGTCATTGGTCCACGCGTCGGCCGTGACCACCACACCGCGACAGCGCACCGTGCCGGACGCGGTCCCGACCTCGACGCCGGCGCCGCCGTGGTCGACCAGGCCCAGCACCGGCTGCTCGCCACGCAGGTCGGCGCCGTGCCGCCGGGCCTGGGCCTGCATCGCGGCCGTCCCGCGGGCGGCGGGCACGATCGCCGCGTCGGCCTGGTGCAGCGCCAGCGTCCCCTCCGGGAGCCGGAACGCCGGCCACCGGCGGGTGACCTCGTCGGCGTCCAGGACGTCGTAGGCGATGCCCACCTCGTCCATCGACGCCAGGTAGTCGCTCGGGGAGATCGCCGGGTCCGGGGGGAACAGGTCGAGCCCGCCGGTGGTCGTCACCAGGGACTCACCGCTCGACTCTTCCAGGTCCGCCCAGTCGGCGTACGCCTCCAGGGTCAGCTCGACGTAGCCCGGCGTGTGGTAGCTGTGTCGCAGGATCCGGCTGGTCTCGTGGCTGGCGCCGCGGTCGTGGCCGAGCGCGAACCGGTCCAGCCCGACGACGGAGTGCCCGCGCCGGGCCAGCTGCCAGGCCGCGGCGCTGCCGAGCGCGCCGAGCCCGACGACGACGTAGTCCACGGGCTCAGCCACGGCGGGCCTCCAGCCGCGGCAGCAGCCAGCGCCGGATGTCGAGGCTGTCGTCCTCCATCGGCGCGAACCAGCCGTGCGTGTAGGCCCGTGAGGACATGCCTCGCTGCACGGCCTCGCAGATCGCCCAGTCCTGCTGGTTGACCAGGTGCCAGAGGTCGGCGGCGTCGTCCGGGTCGAACGTCGGCTTGGCCACCTCGTCGGCCGCGAAGAGCAGGGTGCAGCTGACCCGGGTCCGGTCCACGGCGAGGGGTCGGAGGATGTACGCCGCCACGTGGTCGGCCGAGGCCGAGAGCATCAGGTTGGGGTAGACGAGGTCGCCCTTGTGCCGGGTGCGCTCGTCCTCGTCGAGGCCGGGCAGCGGCGCCCGGTCGGTGGTGCCGGTCGTCGTGAACGTCCACGCGCCGTCGCGGTGCGGGATCCCCTTGTCCCAGTCGAGACCGCCGCCACCTCCGGCGAACGCAGGCACCAGGCGGGACAGCTCGGGGTGCACGGGCCCGCAGTGGTAGCACTCGTTGTAGTTCTCCAGCAGCACCTTGTAGTTGGCGTGCACCTCGTAGTCGAGGACCCGGCCGGTGACCAGGTCGGCCAGCCCGTAGTTGGCCAGCGTCGTCTCCGCGTGCGCGACCTGCTCGGCCAGCGGGGTGGCCCGCTCGGGGGTCAGGTGCACGAACACGAACCCGCCCCACGTCTCCACACCGACCGGGTGCAGCGCGAACGCCGCGGGGTCCTCGACCTCCGCGTGCGGCGCCTTCAGCAGCCGACCGTCGAGGCCGTAGGTCCACGAGTGGTACGGACAGCGCAGCGCCGAGGCCTCATCGGCAGGCTCGTGACTCAGGCGCGCGGACTCCTGGACGGGCGGCCGGAGCTGGCAGCCGCGGTGCCGGCACACGTTGTACGCCGCATGCAGGGCGCCTTGCTCGTCGGAGGTGACCAGGACCGACTCGCCCGCGACGTCCGCGGTCAACGTCCGGCGCGGCACGTCCAGCCCGAGGTCGTCGACCCGGCCCAAGCAGTACCAGTCGCCGAAGAGCACGGCCTCGCGCTCGGTGCGCCACGCAGCCTCGGCGACGTACATCTCGCGCGGGAGCGCGGCCTGGAGGTCGTGCTCGGCCATCAGCCCTCCCGCTGCTCGTCGTCCGTCTTACTGACTCACGAGTCAGTAAGAGAATGGTGTCACGTGGTGCGCACGGCGTCGAGGTGACAGGCCACCCGGTGGTCACCGCCGGCGGGAAGCACCGGAAGGGGAGTGCCGACGCAGTCGTCGGCCACGCCGGCCGTGGCGGCCGCGCCGCTCGCCAGCTGGGGGCAGCGCGGGTGGAACCGGCATCCGGCCGGGATCCGGCTCGGGTCGGGGATCTCGCCGTGCAGGACGACCGGCTCCAGGAAGTCGATCTCGGGGACCACGGACAGGAGCGCCTGCGTGTAGGGGTGCCGGGGCCGGCTCAGCACCTCCTCGGTGGTGCCGCACTCGACGACCCGGCCGAGGTACATGACCGCGATCCGGTCCGCGATGTTCCAGGCCAGCCCGAGGTCGTGGGTGACCACCACGACGCCCATCCCGAGGTCGCTGCGCAGCTTGAGCAGCAGGGCGAGGATCTCGCCGCGGATCGAGGCGTCCAGGGACGACACCGGCTCGTCGGCCAGGATCAGCTCGGGTCGCAGGGCGAGCGCCCCCGCGATCAGGACCCGCTGCTTCTGGCCACCCGACAGCTCGTGCGGGTAGCGCAGGAACAACCGCTCCGGCGGCCGCAGGCCGGCTTCGGCGAGCGCGGCGGCGACCAGCTCGGCCTCGCTGCGGTTCTCGGGGTCGCGGGCGACCCGGCGGTGCAGCCGGATGCCCTCGGCGACCGACTCGTAGACGGTCTGCCGGGGGTTGAGCGAGCCCGCGGCGTCCTGGAGCACCATCTGGACCCGGCTGCGCAGGCCGCGCAGCCCCTTCTGCGAGTACGACAGCGGGGCGCCCTCCAGCAGGACCTCGCCGGCGCTGGGCCTCTGCAGGCCGATGAGGGTCCGCGCCAGCGTGGTCTTGCCGGACCCGGACTCTCCGACCACGGCCAGGATCTCCCCGCGCTGCACCGACACGTGGACGCCGTCGAGGGCCCGGGCCACGTCGCCGCTGCGGGTCACGAACTCGACCGAGAGGTCCCGCGCCTCGAGGAACGGCGTGGCCCCCGCGTCCACGGCCGGCTGGGCGCTCACGACTCACCCACCCGGATGCAGGCGACCGGGCGACCGGGGCCGACCTCGACCAGGGGCGGCTCGGCGACGGTGCACTCGGGGACCGCCAGCGGGCAGCGGGGTGCGAACGAGCAGCCGGGCGGCAGGTCGCGCGGGTCGGGCGGGTCGCCCGCGAGTCCGGCGGGGGCGTAGCGGGCAGCCGGGTCGCCGATCCGCGGGAACGCGCCGGAGAGGGCCTTCGTGTAGGGGTGCAGCGGGTCGGTGAAGACCTCGTTGGCCCGTCCCGACTCGACGATCCGCCCGGCGTACATCACCACGACCCGGTCGCAGATGTCGGCGAGCACCGACAGGTCGTGGCTGATGATCAGCAGGCCGACGCCCAGGTCGCGGACCAGGTCCTTGAGCAGGTCGAGGATCTGGGCCTGGACCATCACGTCGAGCGCGGTGGTCGGCTCGTCCGCCACGACGAGCTGCGGCCGGCAGGCCAGCGCCATCGCGATCATCACCCGCTGTCGCTGGCCACCGGACAGCTGGTGGGGGTAGGAGCGCTTGCGGGAGGCCGCCAGCCCGACCTGCTCGAGCAGCTCCTCGACCCGGACGTCGACCGCCTGTCTCGACAGCTCCGGCTCGTGCAGCCGGATCGGCTCCGCGATCTGGGCGCCGATCCGCTGCACCGGGTTGAGCGAGTGCAGGGCGCCCTGGAAGACGATGGACGCACCCGCCCAGCGCAGGGCGCGCAGCTTGCCCCAGCTGATCGACTGGACGTCCTGCCCGAGCACGAGGACCTCGCCCTCGACGGTGGCGCTGGCCGGCTGGAGCCGCAGCACGGTGCCGACCAGCGTCGACTTGCCGCAGCCGGACTCGCCGGCCAGGCCGACCACCTCGCCGGGCCGGACGGTGAGGTCGACCCCGCGGACCGCGGGCAGCGGACCCTCCGCGGTCCGGTAGGTGACCGTCACGTCGCGCAGGTCGAGGACGGCGCTGACCGCGTCCACGCCGTTCACCGGCCCTTCAGCCGCGGGTTGAAGACCTCTTCGAGGGCCTGGCCGACCAACGTGAACGCCAGCACGACGAGGACGACGCAGACACCCGGCGGGATGATGTACCACCAGGCGCCGGTCGTCATCGCGCCCACCGAGAACGCGTCGTCGAGCATGGTGCCCCAGGACACCCGGGTCGGGTCGCCCAGCCCGAGGAAGCTCAGCGTGGTCTCGGCGAGGATGGCCAGGGCCACGGTCAGGGTGGTGTTGGCGAAGACCATCGGCATCACGTTGGGGAGCACGTGCCTCGACATCTGGTGCCAGCGGCCCGCCCCCAGGACCCGGGCGCGTTCGACGAAGGGGCGCTCCCGGATCGACAGGGTCTGGCTCCTGATGAGCATCGCGGTGCTCGCCCAGCCGGTGATCCCGATGACGATGACGATGTTGAGCAGCGACCGGCCGAGCACCGTCGCGAGGACGATCGCCAGCGGCACGAACGGGATCACCAGGAACCACTCGGTGAACCGGTAGAGCACCCGGGCCGGCCAGCCCTCGAAGAACCCGGAGGCGAGCCCGACCAGGGTGCCGATCACCATCGCGATGAGCGTCGCCAGCAGGCCGACGAACAGCGAGATCCGGGAGCCCCAGATCAGGAGGGTGACGATCGAGCGGCCGTTCTCGTCGGTGCCGAGCAGGAAGCCACCGCTGCCCGGCGACTCGAGCACCCCGCCGGTGGCCTTGGTGACCTCGAGCCCCTCGCCGTCGGCCAGCACCGGCGCGAGCAGCGCCACCAGGATGAAGAAGCTCAGCAGCGCCAGCCCGAACAGCCCCGAGCGGTGGCTGCGGAAGCTCGCCCAGGTACGCCGGGCGGCGAGCGCCCGCCGGCGCCGGGTGACCTGGCGCGGGGTGAGCGTGACCGGGCCGGATGCCGGGGTGGTCATGAGCGCACCCGCGGGTCGAGGAGGCCGTAGACCAGGTTGGCCAGCAGGTTCGCGAGGATGACGCCCGCCGACGTGACCAGGAAGGTCCCTTGGAGGACCCAGTAGTCAGGGATGGTGAGCGCCTCGGTCGCGAGCAGACCGAGCCCCGGGATCGAGAAGACTGTCTCCACCGTGATCGCCCCGGAGACCACGAACCCGATCGACAGGGCGATCAGCGTGGTGGTCGGCAGCAGGGCGTTGCGGGTCGCGTGCCGGCGGCGGACCTCGACGTCGCGCAGCCCCTTGGCCCGGGCGGTGACCAGGTAGTCCTCGCCGATCTCGTCGAGGAGCGACGAGCGCATGATGAGCGAGAAGTCGGCGAGATAGACCAGCACCAGGGTGAGCACGGGCAGCACGAGGTGCAGCGCCGTGTCGCCGACGTAGCCGATCGTCCCCGGCTCGGCGTCGACCGAGTGCAGGCCGCCCGTCGGGAAGATGCCGGGCAACGGGCCCATGCCGACGGCGAACGCCGCGATGAGCAGGAGGCCGAGCCACCACTCCGGCATCGAGTAGAGCGTGAGCGTGGTCCCGGTCGTGATCTTGTCGGTGGCCTTGCCGCGGTTCCACGCGCTGATCACCCCGAGGTACACCCCGATGAGCGTCGCGAGCAGCGTGGCGGTGCCGACCAGCAGCAGGGTCGGCCAGAGCCGGTCCAGGATCAGGTCGGAGACCGGGGTCCGGTAGCGCAGCGACTCGCCCAGGTCGCCGCTGAACGTGTTCTTGAGATAGGTCAGGAACTGCTGCGGCAGCGGCTGGTCGAGGCCGTACTGGGCACGGAACTCCTCGAGCTGGTCCTGGGTCTTGAACCGCCCCCGGCCCAGCGTCCTGGCCGGGTCGCCCGGCAGCACGCGGAACAGGAAGAACCCGAGCACCAGGACGAAGGCCAGGCTCCCCGCCGCCCCCGCGACCTTGCCCGCGACGTACCTGCCGTAGCTGCGCCGCCTGCCGGTGACCGCCGCCCTCACCGCGGCGGCGGCCGGCGCCGGCTCCGAGCCGGCCGGCTCGGTCATTCGCGGTCGGCGGCCGTCGACCGGCGGCGCAGCGCCCAGCCGCCCCCGACGAGGAGCACGACCCCGGCCAGGACGGCGACCCCGATCAGCACGGCGCTGCCGCCCTCGTCGTCGGAGCCGTCGCCGCCCGCCGACGCCGGCTCGTTGGCGCCGAGGGCGGTCGCGATGCCGTCGCAGTCGCCGGCCTCGTCGGCCGGACGCATGTTGAGGTAGTTGTTGATGCCGTACTGGAAGAGCAGGATGCCTCCCGGGTCAGGCTGCGGCTGGAAGCACGCGAAGCGGTCGCTGCGGAACGCCTCCGCGACCGAGCTGTACGCCGTGACCAGGTAGGGCGCGTCGTAGTAGAGGATCTCCTGCATCTGCTTGACGAGGTCCTGCCGGGCCGCGTCGTCGTTCTCGCCGTTCTGCTGGGCGTAGAGGGCGTCGTACTCCTCGTTGCAGTACCACGCGTCGTTCCACCCCGCGAGCTGGTCGCAGGTCAGGTAGCCCAGCATCGAGTCGGGGTCGGGCTCGACGTACCAGCCCCACTCGAACGCGTCGAACTCGCCGTCGAGGATGACGTTGGTGAGCTTGTTGCTCTCCATCACCGTCGTCTCGGTCTCGATGCCGAGCTCGCCCAGCCACTCGGCGAAGAAGTCCATCACCGTGGTCGAGACCGTGCTCTCGCTGCGGGCGAACAGCCGCAGGGTGCCGAAGTCGCTGCCGTCCGGCATCAGCCGGCTGCCGTCGGCTGCCTTGCCGTAGCCCGCCTCCTCCAGCAGCTCGTCGGCACGGGCGAGGTCGAAGACCGGGGCGTCCTCCTCAGGTGGGGACCAGTGGTAATCGCCGTAGAGCGCGGGGATGATCGTGTCCGCGGGGTCGCCGGCGCCCTGGTAGGCCTTCTCGATGATCTGCTCGCGGTCGAGCGCGAAGTTCAGCGCGAACCGGAACGCCGGGTCCTTGAGCGCCTCGTGACCGTCGCCGATCGGGTCGCCCGTCTCGGTGTCGACGGCGCCGACGTTGAACGCGATCTCGTCGAAGCCGGGGGAGTCGCCGTTCTGCGCGGTGATGCCCTCCTGGCCCTCCAGTGCACGCACCTGGAGGGCGGTGATCCCCTCGACGAAGTCGATCTCGCCCTTGATCAGCGCCTGCACCGCCGGGTCCTCGCTCTTGTAGACCCGGAACACGACCTCGTCCAGGCGCGACTCGCCCTGCCAGTAGTCGGGGTTCTTCTCGAACCGGTACGTCGACCCGCCGGCGGTCCCCTCGACCAGCCGGAACGGGCCGGACCCCACGACCGGCTGGCCGTCGGTCGGTTCGGCGGCGTACGACTTCACCGCCTTCTCGTCGACCGAGGACCACACGTGCTCGGGGACGATCGGGATCGGGAGCAGCGGCAGGACGGCGCTGGGCTTCTCGAGCGTGAGCACGACGGTCGCGTCGTCGGGAGCCTCGATGGAGGTGACCGACGTCAGGTAGGAGCCCCAGGACGAGCTCTCCGGGCCGCCGTCGAGGATCCGGTTGTAGGTGTGGGCGATGTCGGCCGCCGTGAGCGGCTCCCCGTCGGACCAGAGCACTCCCTCGCGGATGTCGAAGGTCCAGGTCAGGCCGTCGTCCGACGTCTCCCACGACTCCGCGAGCCCAGGCTCGGGGGACATGTCCTCCATCGAGTAGGTGATCATGTAGTCGTAGGTCAGCGCCCACATCTCGTAGGACTCGGCCTCGATCCCGAGGAACGGGTTGAACGAGTCGACCTCGTTGAGGATCCCGACGGTGAAGGTGAGCTTCTCCTCCGCGGCGGCCGTCGCCGGCCCTGACGACCCCAGCGCTGCGCCCGTCAGCGCGAGCGGGACGAGCAGGCCGGCCGCGGCCAGCGCGGGAGTACGGTGCCGCCCGTGACCACTCCTCCGCAACGGCCGCCCGTGGCGGCGCAGGAGCCGTTCGAGCACACCGGTCACGGTGCGCCGCGACCCGACCCCTACCACTGGATGCGGCGGCTGGGCCCCGCTGTTGTGGGTCACCTCGAAGCCGAGCGGAAGTGGTACGACGTCGCGACCGGTCATCTGGCACCCCTCATCCAGGAGCTGCGTGCCGAGATGACCGAACGGGTCCCGGCTACTGACTCGTCGGTCAGTTGGCCGCAGCACGGGTATTCCTACTACACCGTCCTTCCCGCGGGAAGGGAGTACGTCCAGTTGTTACGCCGCCGTCACGGCGGGGCCGAGGAGCTCCTCCTCGACGTCAACGTGCTCGCCGGCGACCGGGACTACGTCGAGCTGGGGCAGTGGGACGTCTCCCCGGACACCCGCCTGCTCGCCTACTCGGTGGACTTCGACGGCGACGAGGTCTACACGCTGCGCTTCCGCGACCTCGCCACCGGCCAGGACCTCGAGGACGTCGTGCCGCGGTCGGCCCCCGTGGGCACGTGGTCGGCGGACTCGGAGCACTTCTTCTACGTCGTGCACGACGAGCAGTGGCGCCAGCACCAGGTCTGGCGGCACCGGATCGGCACCCCGACCTCGGCTGACGAGCTGGTCGTGGAGGAGGCCGACGTCCAGTTCGAGCTCGAGGTGGAGACCTCCCGCACCGGGGACCTGGTGGTGATCTCCTCGGCCAACCGCGACACCAGCGAGGTGTGGGTCGTCGACGCGCACGAGCCCACCACGCCGGCCCGGTCGGTGGGCGGCCGGCGCCGCGGTGTCGAGTACCGGGCCGAGCACCTGCGCTACCCCGACGGGTCCGACGAGCTGCTGCTGGTGACCGACGACGGGGCGAGCGAGTTCCGGCTCGTCCGCTGCCCGGTGCCGCAGGCGGGCGACCAGGACGCGTCGGCCTGGCAGCCGCTGCGGGCCGAGGACCCCGCCGAACGTCTGGAGCGAGCCGACGCGTACGCGGGCCACGTGGTGCTGACCTCCCGCGTCGCCGGGCGGCACCAGCTGCGGATACTGAGGCTCGACGACCTGACCGGCGAGGGCATCGTGGTCCGGCCGGTCTCCGACATCGCCTCGCTCGCCGCGCCCCCCGACCGCAACGTCGAGCACGACCTGGACCGGATCATCGTGGTCGACGAGTCCTACCTGCAGCCGCAGGTCTGGTCGTCGGTCTCGCTCGTCACCGGCGAGCGCACCGAGCTGATGCGCAAGGAGGCGCCGGGCTTCGACCCCGCGGCGTACGTCGGTGAGCGGCGTTCCTTCCGGTCGGCGGACGGAACGCCGGTCCCGGCCACGATCCTGCGGCACCGGGACACCGTGCTCGACGGCTCGGCAGCCTGCGTGATGTACGCCTACGGCGCCTACGAGGAGGTCTACCCCGACCAGGAGTGGGACCCGGCGATCCCGTCGCTGCTCGACCGCGGCGTCGTCTACGTGCACGCGCACGTCCGCGGCGGCGGGGAGGGCGGTCGACGCTGGTGGCTGGACGGCCGCCTCGAGCACAAGCAGCACACCTTCGACGACCACGTCGCGGTGGCCGACGGACTGGCGGCGTCCGGTCTGGTCGACGGGTCGCGGATCGCCACCCGGGGGCTGAGCGCCGGTGGGCTGCTCCAGGGCGCGGTGTTCTCGCAGCGGCCCGGCCGGTGGCGCGCCGTGGTGGCCGAGGTGCCGTTCGTCGACGTGGTCACCACGATGCTGGACGCGACGATCCCGCTCACGGCCAACGAGTGGGACGAGTGGGGGGACCCCCGCCGGGCGGCCGACCTGGCCTGGCTGCTCGCCTACTCGCCGTACGACAACGTCCCGCCTCCCGGCTCGCGTCCCGACCTGCTGGTCACCGGCGCCCTGCACGACGCCCGGGTGATGGTCTGGGAGCCCGCCAAGTGGGTCGCCCGGCTCCGCGAGACCGACCCGGAGTGGTCGCCGCGCTGCCTGTTCCGGGTCGAGACCGGCGCGGGTGCCCACGTCGGCCCGGCCGGGCGGTTCGCGCACCTGGCCTACGAGGCAGAGATCTACGCCTGGCTGCTGGACCGGCTCGGGGCGTTGCCGACTACTGACTCGCCGATCAGTAGCGGGTAGCGTGACGCCGGTGCGCACCACCCCGTTCCACTCGCGGCTGAGCGAGCTCGACGACCAGGGACTCTACACGCACTGGCAGGGCACCCTGTCGCCCCTGCGCTACTCGCACGCCCCCAAGCACGAGTACTTCGCGGTGCGGAACTCGGTCGGCGTGTTCGACACCTCGCCGCTCTACAAGTACGCCGTCACGGGGCCGGACGCGGAGCGGCTGCTCGCGGGCGCGCTGGTGCGCGACGTCAAGGCGTGCCGGCCGGGGCAGGCGCACTACACGGCCTGGTGCGACGACCGGGGCTTCGTCATGCACGACGGCGTGGTGTTCCGGCACTCGGCCGACCAGTTCCTGCTGACCGCCGCGCGGCCGGCGCTGTCCTGGTTCGAAGAGCTCGGCTGCGGGATGCGGGTCGAGCTCGAGGACGTCACCGACGACTACGGGATGCTGGCGGTGCAGGGGCCCCGCTCCCGCGCGGTGCTGGCGGCGCTGGCGCCCGAGGCCGAGTCGTTGGCCTACTTCGAGCACGTCCCCGCCAAGATCGCGGACACCCCCGTGACGCTGTCGCGGACCGGCTACACCGGCGACCTCGGCTACGAGCTGACCGTGCCCGCCGCCGACGCCGTGGCGGTCCTCGACGCCGTGCTGGAGGCCGGCGGCGCGCACAGCATCCGGCCGTTCGGCGAGGAGGCCTTGATGACGCTGCGCATCGAGGCCGGCCTCCCGCTCATCGACGTCGAGTGGCACGACAGCCGGCTCGCGTTCAGCGACGCCGACCGGGTCACTCCTAGGGAGCTCGGCTTCGGGTGGATGCTCCGCGGCGTCCGCGACGGCGCCCGCCGCTTCGTCGGCTCCGAGGCGATCCGCCGCGAGCTCGTCGACGGGACGTCGCGGTGGCTCACGACCGGCATCGTCGTCGACTGGGCCGACTGGGACCGGATCTTCCGCGAGGCCGGGCTCTTCCCGCCCAAGTCCGAGCACCCGCTGCCCTACGAGTCGATGGTGCTGGACGAGGGTGGCGCCGAGGTCGGCTACTGCACCAGCTTCGTCTACTCGCCGGTGCTCCAGCGGCACATCGGCATCGCCCGGGTCCGGCCCGACCTCGCGGCGGCGGGCACCGACCTGCGGCTCGAGCTCGCGATCGCCCACCACAACACGACGGTGCGGGTCACCACCGCGCCGATGCCGTTCTTCGACCCGGAGAGGAAGAAGTCGTGAGCAGCTCGCACGAGTTCGACGCGATCGTCGTCGGCGGCGGCCACAACGGCCTGACCCACGCGGCGTACCTCGGCCAGGCCGGCCTGCGCACGCTGGTGCTGGAGAAGAACGCGATGGTCGGCGGCGCCGCGATCACCGAGGAGCTCATGCCGGGCTTCTCTTTCACCACGTTCTCCTACGCGCTGAGCCTGCTGCGGCCCGAGATCATCCACGAGCTCGACCTGGTGCGGCACGGGTTCCTGCCGCTGATGATGCCGTCGTCGTTCCACCCGACCGGGGACGGCGGCCACCTGCTCTTCGGCGACGACCACCAGCAGAACCTGCAGGAGATCCGCCGGCACTCGCCGCGCGACGTGGACGCCTACGAGCGCTACCACCGCGACCTCGACCGGGTCTGCCAGGTGGTCCGGCCGCTCTTCGACAACCCGCCACCCGACGTCTTCGGCACCGACCCCGAGGACCAGGTCGACGTCAAGTGGCTGCTCGACCACCTCGGCGGGGTGGACCGGAAGACGATGCACGACCTGGTGCGGCTGCTGACCGGCAGCGCCGCGGACTGGCTCGACGACTACTTCGAGCACGAGGCGATCAAGGGCTACCACGCCTCCTCGTCGGTGATCGGCTCCAAGGTGGGCCCGATGTCGCCCGGCTCGGGGCTGGTGCTGCTGTTCCACAAGATGGGCGAGCACGACGGACACCTGGGCTCCTGGGCCTTCCACAAGGGCGGCAACGGGGGGTTCACCCAGGTGCTGGCCCGGGCCGCGGTGGCCAACGGGGCGGAGATCCGGCTCGGTGCCGCGGTCTCGTCCGTGTTGACCGAGGGCGGTCGCGCCGTGGGCGTGGTGCTGGAGGACGGCACCGAGTTCCGGGCGCCGGTCGTGGTCTCCGCGCTCGACCCGCGGCGTACGTTCCTCGACCTCGTCGAGCCCCGCGAGCTGCCGCTCGACCTCGTCGACAACGTGCGGCGGATGAAGTTCCGCGGTGTCTCCGCCAAGGTCAACTTCGCCCTGGACGGCCTGCCGGTGTTCCCGGCGCTCCCGGACACCGTCGACCACTTCGGCGGCTTCCTCAACATCGGGCCGACGATGGAGTACGTCGAGCGCGCCTTCGACGCCTCGAAGTACGGCTGGTACTCCGACGAGCCCTACATCGACGCCGCGGTCCAGTCCGTCGTCGACCCGGACATGGCCCCACCGGGCAAGCACGTCCTGTCGTGCTTCGTGCAGTACGCGCCCTACGAGCTGCGGGGGAGCGACTGGGAGACCGAGCGCGAGGCCTTCGGCGACAAGGCTCAGGCCGTCCTCGAGTCGCACTTCCCGGGCTTCGGCGACCTCGTGCTCCAGCGCGAGGTCGTCACCCCGGTCGACATCGAGACCCGCACCGGCCTGACCGAGGGCAACATCTTCGCGGGCGAGTTCCTGGCGCCACAGATGTACTTCTTCCGCCCGGCGCCGGGCTGGTCGCAGTACGCGACCCCCATCGACGGCTACTACCAGTGCGGCTCCGGCACCCACCCCGGCGGCTGCGTCATCGGGTCGCCCGGCCGGCTGGCCGCCCAGCGGGTCCTCCGCGACCGGCGAGCCGCCACTTCCTGACCCTCGCGTCGCCACCTCCTGACCCGCGAGCCGCCACTTCCTGGCTCGGCACACGGGCCGGCGCCTGCCGAGGGACGTCCCCGACGTCGGGTGCTGTGTCGCGCCGAGCGGGTCCCGGAGGTCGTGCCGCCGTGTCCCTCCCGCGCGGGACAACGGGCCCGGTCGACTCCTCCCGATCCGGCGGGGCGGTCCCGCCGGCACGCGCCACCAGGAGTCGCCATGACCACGCACCTCGACACCGCCCCCATGGGGATCACCGCGCCGCCCCAGCCGGCCGGCCTCCGCGCCCGCCGCTACGCCCTCGTCGCCATGCCGGTCCTCGCGGGCCTCTGCCTGACCCTGGCCGCCGCGATGGACCCGGCGGCCGGGATCAGCGGAGACACGATGTTCCAGGAGTACGCCGAGCACCCCGACCCGCTCCAGATCAAGTCGCTGGCCTATCACTGGGCCTACGCCTTCTGGATCGGCATCGCCCTCGTCGTCGCCAGCCTGGTCCGCCACCGCGGCGTGTGGTTGGCCAACATCGCCGCGGTGCTCGCCTTCGCCGGAATGACCACGCTGCCGGGGATGCTGTTCATCGACTGGATCGACTCCGCGGCCGGTCAGCTCTGGGGGACCGAGGGCGTCAACGCCCTGCACGACCGCATGGAGGAGATCTCGTGGGGCATGCCCTACTTCCAGCTGCCGGGCTTCCTCGGGTTCGCGCTGGCGCTCCCGCTGGCGGCGTTCGCTCTCCAGCGCGCCGGGCTCGTGCGGTGGTACGCCCCGGCGGCGACGCTCGGCGCGCTGTTGGCGTTCATGGTCTCCAACGCCACCTGGCCGGGCTGCGTCGTCGCCACGGCGTGCTTCGTCGTGCTGTCCGTCGAGCTCTGGCGCGGGACCAGGTGACGGTCGCGTCGACCCCTCGGGGTCGGTGACCGCGCGCTCGGAGCTCCTGTCCAGCCCTTCCGCGGAGGGAGCGGGTCCCCCAGACTGGCGGTCCTTGTCCACGCTCGGAGAGGTCCCCCCATGCCGCGTCGTCCCGCACCCGCCGTCCCGCGCCTCTCCCTGGCGATCTCGCTGCTCGCCCTCGTGGTCGCCCTGGGCGGCACCGCCGTCGCGGCCGGCCTGGCCGCCAACAGCGTCGGCACCAAGCAGCTGAAGAAGGCCGCGGTGACCACGAAGAAGATCAAGAAGAAGGCGGTCCGCACGGCGACCATCAAGGACGGTGCGGTGACGGGCGCCAAGGTCGCCGACGGCTCGCTGGGCAAGGCCGACCTGGCCGACGGTGTGCTGCCCGCGGCGCCGGTGACGATCATTCACACCGTCCCCGCTGGGACCGCGCTCCCAGCTCAGACGGTGGGTGGGCTGCGGTTCCGCCCCACGTGCACGATGAACGGCGGGGAGACGAGGGCCGCGGTCGCGATCGACCCCGCGTCGTTGGCCCCCGACGCCCTTCAGCTCTCTGGGGTGCAGGTGACGAACGTGGGCCCGGACAGGTTCCCCACAGCGCTCCTCAGTGTTGGTCTGTCGGGCCTCGAGCCGGCGGCGCTCGCCATTCCGGGCGAGGGGACTGCCACGACGGCCTACGAGGGGACCGTCCGATCCGGACCCCAGGGCGCCTGGGTCGACGTGTCCCTCGGGGTGCGGGCCTTCCTCGCGGGCAACTGTGAGCTGATGATCGTCCTTCGCGTCCTGGGCTGACGCTCAGCAGGGCGGCATGCGTCGGGCACCTGGATGCCGGCCTCGGCCGACAGGCGTCGACGTCACGTCACCTTGAACTTCTTCTTCGACGGGGTCGGGTCGGGGACGCCGTCGAGCACGGCCCGCACGTAGAGGGTGTGCTTGCCGAGCCTCAGCTTCTTGGTCTTCACCTTCACCGGCGAGTCGCAGTCGCGCCAGGGGACCGGCTTCTTCCCCTTCGGGCCGGTCGCCCCGGTCTGCTGCTTGCGGGTCTTGTCGACGCGGCACTCGAAGGTGACCTCCGCCGGCGCGCCCGAGAAGGCGTACCGCGCCTTCTCGCCCTTCTCGATCTTCTTCGGCCCGGTGATCCGACCGGTCTCGGCGGTCGGCTGCGGGAGCGGCAGCAGGTTGTCGGCGACGACAGCCATCAGGATGTCGCCGTTCCCGTAGGTCCACACGACCGCGACCGTGCGGGCTCCGACGGCGAGCGCGCGGTCGTAGCCGGCCTGTGCGGCGGGAGCGATGAAGTCGGTCGGCTGCCATGCGCGGCCCGGGGGGCGGATCGCGACGCCGATGCCGTTCGCGAGGTTGGAGAACTCCACGACGGCGGTGCCGTCGGGGCTGACCGCCAGCCGCGGCTCGGACTCGGAGTCGATCGACTGGGTCAGGTCGACCTGTGGCTCCCACGCGCCGCTGCGGTGGACCCGGGTCGCGACCTTGTCGGTCGCCCCGTCGTACGACGTCCACACCACGGTGGCCGCGCCGTCGGGACCGACGCCGACGTGCGGGCGGGTGCCCTCGATCTCCGGATCGGACAGCAGCGACTGGGCCCCCCAGGCGCTTCCGGGCGGCCTGATCGCGGCCAGCGTGCGCGCCGAGGTGTAGTAGCCGGCCGTGGTGGGCAGGCGGGACTCCCATGCCACGGCCATGGTGCCGTTGGCGCCGATGGCCGGTTCGGCGACCTGGGTCCGGCGGCCGGTCTCGGACAGCGACACCGGTGCTTCCCAGGCGCCGGCGACGGGCCGGAAGCTCGCCCGGACCGTGCTGGCGGCGTAGGAGTCGGCGGGGTCCGACGACAGCACCCAGGAGACCAGCGTGCCGGCGGCGCTCGCCGCCACGTCGATTCCCGAGACCCCGGCGTCGACGAAGGGGGTCGCACTGCCGAAAGTGCCGGCAGCGCCCAGAGGACGGGTGCTGACCATCGGCTTGGACGCCGCCCCCGTGCCTTCGACCCACACCGCCGTGACCACGCCGGCTCCCACGGCGACGTTGGCGCTGCTGGCTGAGAGCGTGGTGTCGGAGAGCGGCACGGGCGTGCCCCACGCGCCACCCGGGGGCCGGACGACGGCGCTGACGACGACCTTGCTGGCCACCACGTTCTGGTAGACGATCGCCAGCGTCCCGTCGGGGCCCACCGCCAGCTGGTTGCCCCACACGTTGGCGGGTGCCACCGGGACCGGTGTGCTCCAGGCCCCGCCGGCCGGTCGCTCGGCAACCATCACCGAGTCGACGCTGCCGGTCTCGACCCAGCTCGCGACCGTGGTGCCGTCTGGAGTGACCACGGTCTGCGGGTCGTAG
The DNA here is from genome assembly GCF_016462705.1 of Nocardioides sp. Classification (GTDB taxonomy): domain Bacteria; phylum Actinomycetota; class Actinomycetes; order Propionibacteriales; family Nocardioidaceae; genus Nocardioides. The sequence continues at coordinate 30,484 of NZ_JAEMSS010000016.1, forward strand.
CGGAAGGTGAAGGGGTCCGGGGTCGGTCCGGCCACCACGACCGGCGCGGGCCAGGTCGCCGCGTGCGCCGGGACGGCGGTGAGGCCGGTCAGGGCGAGGGCGGCGCCGAGCGTGGCGACCAGGAGGCGGCGGGACATCACTGCACCTCGAACTTCCGCTTGGACGGGGTGGGGTCGACGAGACCGAACTGCACGGCCCGCACGTAGACCGTGTGCTTGCCCGGCTTGAGCTTCTTGGCCTTGACCTTGTACGGGGACGTGCAGGGCTTCCACGGCACGGGCTTCTTGCGGTCCGTCTCCCTCGTGCCCTGCTGCTGCTTGCGGGTCTTGTCGACCCGGCACTGGTAGGTCGCTCCAGCCGGACCGGTGAACTTGAAGACCCCCTTCTTCGTCTGCTCGATCTGCTTCGGTCCCTTGACCTTCCCGGTCTTCGGTGCGGCCGGGTCCTGGATCGAGGTGTACGTCGTCGCGACGTCGGCGGCGTCGTACTCCGCCCACATCGCGGTCAGGCTGCCGCCCGGTCCGCCGGCGAGGGCGACCTGGTAGGCGCTGGCGTCGGTGGGCACGTCCCGCACCGTCGAGGGGGGCTCCCAGGCGCCGCCCGGTGGCTGGACGCTCGCCTGGATGACGTAGTCGTAGGTGGTGGGTGCCCGCCAGAGCCACATGACCACCGCGGTGCCGTCGCTCTTCACGGTCACCACCGGTGAGCCGCTGGTGGCCGCCGCGACGGGTTGGGAGAGCCACGGGCCGGTCGCGCCGCCGGTGGCGGCGTAGACGTGCTCCTGGTCGTAGTTGCCGTTCTCGTCCGAGGTCCAGGTGGCCGCGAACCGTGGGCCGGGCCCGGCGGCGAGCTGGAGCTCGATCCGGTTGACCTTCACCTTCGAGATGACGCGGGGGGTCGACCACCGGCCGCCCGGCGGCAGGGTGGCGACGGTGGGGGTGTTGAACCCGCTGGCCCACAACACGCCGAGGGTGCCGTCCGGGGCGTACGCGAGGTCTGCCCGGCCGCCCCAGTACTCGTTGCCGAGCCGCTGCCGCGGTCCCCAGGCGCCGGCGCCCTGCCGGATCCGGACGAAGACGCCGTCGTCGGCACCGCCCGACCCCGGGATCCCCCACGCGACGGCCACCTGGCCGTTCGGCCCGGCGGCGAGCTCGGGGGTGCGGTGCTCCCACTCCCTGGTGTCCAAGGTGTCGGGTGCCGACCATGTCCCAGCAGCCGAGCGGGTGGCGGTCTGCACCTCGAAGTGCTCGCTGCCCGGGGTGGCGATCCACTGCGGCCACACCGCGGTGACGCTGCCGTCGGTGGCGGCGGCCAGGCGCACCTCGGGGTTGGTCATGCCGGAGACGTACTCATCGGTGCTCTGCGCGGACACGGACTGGACGGGCGACCAGCCCTTGCCGGGGGCCCGGGTGCTCGCCTGCACGACGAAGTCGTCCTCGGTGGGTGCGAGCCGCCACGCGATGGTCGTGGTGCCGTCGGGCCCGATCGCGATGGCCGGCTCGGTGGACTCCACCGTCGGTGCGCTGAGGGTCACCGGCGGCGACCAGGCGCCCCGCGGCGGCCGGCTGCTGGTGACCACCCGGTTGGTGTCGGTGGCGTCGTCGTACATCAGGAGCGCGGCGGTGACGGTGCCGTCGGGGGCGATCGCGACGTTGGTGTTCTGGACGTAGCCGGTCAGCCCGGGCAGGGTTCCCGGCGCCGGCCACACGGCCGCGGCCGCGGTGCCGGAGGGCAGGGCCAGGGTCGCCGTGGCCAGGGCGGCCGCTCCGAGCGCGGCGAGCGGGCGGAAGGTCGGGTGCACCTCTGGAAACTAGTCCTTCGCAGGGGGGCGTCACGATGGGTCGAACGGGGTCTTGACCGCCCCCGGGCGGCGTGGTATCCGACCCGGCTCAGGCGAGCAGCTCGTCCAGCCCGTCGGAGTCGACGATCCGGTACGCGTAGCCCTGCTCGGCCAGGAACCGCTGCCGGTGCTGGGCGAACTCGGCGTCCACCGTGTCGCGGGAGACGACCGTGTAGAAGTGCGCGGTCTTGCCCTCGGACTTCGGCCGCAGGATCCGGCCGAGCCGCTGGGCCTCCTCCTGGCGGGAGCCGAACGAGCCGGACACCTGGATCGCCACCTCGGCCGAGGGCAGGTCGATGGAGAAGTTGGCCACCTTGGAGACGACCAGCAGGCCGACCTCGCCGGACCGGAACGCGTCGAACAGCCGCTGCCGCTCCTTGACCGTGGTGTCGCCCTTGATGACCGGCGCGTCCAGCGCGAGACCGAGCTCGTCGAGCTGGTCGAGGTACTGGCCGATGACCAGCGTCGGCTGACCCGGGTGCCGGGCGACCAGGTCCTTCACGACGTCGATCTTCTGGTGCGTGCAGGACGCGAGCCGGTAGCGCTCCTCGGGCTCCGCGGTCGCGTAGACGAGGCGCTCGTCGGTCGGCAGGGTCACCCGCACCTCGACGCAGTCGGCCGGTGCGATCCAGCCCTGTGACTCGATGTCCTTCCACGGCGCGTCGTAGCGCTTCGGCCCGATCAGCGAGAACACGTCGCCCTCGCGGCCGTCCTCCCGCACCAGGGTCGCGGTGAGCCCGATCCGGCGGCGGGCCTGGAGGTCGGCGGTCATCCGGAAGATCGGGGCGGGCAGCAGGTGCACCTCGTCGTAGATGATCAGGCCCCAGTCGCGGGCGTCGAGCAGCTCGAGGTGCCGGTAGACGCCCTGCCGCTTGGTGGTCATCACCTGGTAGGTCGCGATGGTGACCGGACGGACCTCCTTGACCGAGCCGGAGTACTCGCCGATCTCGTCGGCGGTCAGGGACGTACGCCGGACCAGCTCGTCCTTCCACTGCCTGGCGCTCACGGTGTTGGTGACCAGGATCAGCGTGGTGGCCTGGGCGTGCGCCATCGCGGCCGCGCCCACCAGCGTCTTGCCGGCGCCGCAGGGGAGCACGACCACGCCCGAGCCGCCGTGCCAGAACGACTCGGCGGCGTCACGCTGGTAGTCGCGCAGGTGCCACTCGGCCTGGTCCAGCGCGATCGGGTGCGCCTCGCCGTCGACGTAGCCGGCGTAGTCCTCGGCGGGCCAGCCGATCTTGAGCAGGGCCTGCTTGAGGTTGCCGCGCTCGGAGCCGTGCACGACGACCGTGTCGTCGTCGATCCGGTCGCCGATCATCCCGGCGATCTTTTTGGCGCGGAGCACCTCCTCCAGGACGGGCCGGTCGCTGCTCACCAGGACCAGGCCGTGCGTCGGGTGCTTCTCCAGCCGCAGCCGGCCGTAGCGGGCCATCGTCTCGGCGACGTCGACGAGCAGCGCGTGCGGAACGGCGTACCTGCTGAACTCCAGCAGCGTGTCGACGACCTGCTCGGCGTCGTGACCCGCGGCGCGGGCGTTCCAGAGGCCGAGCGGCGTCAGCCGGTAGGTGTGGATGTGCTCGGGCGAGCGCTCCAGCTCGGCGAACGGTGCGATCGCGCGGCGGCACTCGCCGGCGCGCTCGTGGTCGACCTCGAGCAGCAGCGTCTTGTCGGACTGGACGATGAGCGGTCCGTCATGCACTTTGCGCCGCTCCCGACTGCTGTTGCGTCTCCTTCTGGCGCGCCCGGTACGCCGCCACGTTGGCCCGCGAGGAGCAGCGGTCCGAGCAGTATCGGCGCGAGGCGTTGGGGGAGGTGTCGACGTAGACGTGGTCGCAGCGGTCGGCGTCACAGACGCCGAGCCGGGTCGGGCCGAGGTCGCAGACCAGGTTGGCCAGCCCGAGCAGCGCCTCGCCGACCAGGAGCTCGGCCACCGACTGGGACTTGGAGGCGGCGTGGATGTGCAGGTCGCCGGCGTGGTCGGAGATGCGCGGCGTGATCGGGTGGCGGACCATGAGGTCGTTGAGCAGCTCGACGGTCAGCGCGGCGTCCCCCGCGGCCGAGGCCTCGAAGACCGGGCGCAGCTCGCGCTGGAACTTGCGCAGCAGCATGCAGTCGCGGTCGAGGCTCTGCTCCACCAGCCAGTCCCGGCCGGCAAGGTGCTCGCGCAGGGCGTCGAGGTCCGGCAGGTCGGTGTTGAGCAGCACGGCCGACCGCTCGGCGTACCTGACGAAGTCCACCTACCGAGTCTACGGAGCGGGTGAAGGGTCATCGACCGGCCGCACGGTCGTGATCCGGTGCACCGCGAAGGTGCGGGTGTCGTCGGTGCGGTGGTCGTGGGCGGTGAGCACGCCGCCCTCGACGGAGACCGGCTCGACCACGCGCTCGGTCCGGGTGCCGTGGTTGTCGACGTAGGAGATGACCACGACCGCACCCACCTCGGCGGCGTCCCGGAGCGCGGCCAGCGACCCCGACGGGGTCGAGGCGGGCTCGGGCCCGGCGGGCCGGGTCGCGGCGGCCCGGTCGCCCGCCCGGATGGCGGTGACCACCGAGGCGACGGCGGCGGTACGCCGGGCCGAGCGGGCCGCGTCGACGCCGAGCGGACCGTGACCGGGGCGGTGCTCGCGCGGGGTCCGGGCCCGGCGCAGGTCCGGGCGGGCGACGTGGACGGTGCCGTCCGCGGCCTCGACCACGGGCGCCGCCCCCAGGTCCCGGAGCCGGGGGAGGAGGACGTCGAGCGGGGTGGTGCTGGTCAGCACCGTCGGCGCCAGCCGGCGCAGGCCCAGGGCGGTGGCCTGAGGGTGGTGCAGCAGCTCGGTCAGCGCGGTCTCGTCGTCGGCGCGCAGGTAGGCCTCGGCGTGGCCGACCCGGATCGTGCCGAACGTGCGCGCGGTGTCGTCCACGAGGTACTCCAGCGGCTGCGGCACCGGCGTGCGCGAGACCGAGGCCAGGAACTCGTGCAGCTCGGTCGCGGTCCAGCCGATGTCCAGCGCGCGCCGGACCGACCCCGGCGTGAACCGGTAGACGGCTCCGCCTCCCCGGGACTCCACCTCCGCGAGGAGCTGGAGCTTGCGGGCCAGCGCGGACTCCAGCGGGCCCGGAGCCACCGCGGTCAGGTCGGCCTGGAGCAGCACGTGCTCGACCGGCTGGGGCAGGAGGGCCGCGAGCGTCTTGCCCGCCGCCGCGTCGTCGTCGGTGAGCAGCAGGCGGGCGTACGACGCCAGCCCGTCGAGACCGGTGACCCCGAGCATCGCCGCCTCGGTGAGGCTCCACAGCACCTGCTCGGCCCGCAGCCGCGGGCGCCGCGGGCGCTGCCACGAGAGCAGCGCCACCACGGACGGGACGCCCGTGCCGGCGGCCAGCACCTCGCCGGCCGGGAGCTGCTCGAGCGCCCCCAGCGTCATCCGGCGGGTCTCCGGCATGTGCACGGCCGCGAGCTCGGGGGCGAGCGCGTTCCAGGTCTTGCCGGCCGGGTCGCGCGACCCCACCAGCCCGGGCATCCGGGGGCTGTCGAGCCACACCCGCACCAGCGACGTCCAGCGCTCGGCGGTCGGCCGCTGGACCCAGGCGTCGAACAGGTCGGTCGGCAGCCACACCGGGTTGCCGGTCCCGTCGGCGACCGTCGTGACCAGTCCGGCGCCCGCGGCGGTCTCGACCAGGAGGGCGACGGTCGGCTCGTCGAGGTGCAGCGCGGTCGCGGTCGCCCGCAGGTCGCGCACCCCGAGCCCGCCGCTGCGCAGCGCGGACGGCGGGGAGGCACCCCAGCGGTCGAGGAGCAGCTCGAGGCGCCGGACGGCCTCGAACGCCGCACCTGCCGCGGTCCGGTCGACCTGCGCGGCGTCCCGGGTGGACGTGGCCAGTGACGGGACGTCGTCGACCGGCTCGGCCGTGGTGTGCCCTCCTCGGACGGCGACCCCGACCTCGCCGGGGACGACCGCCGGGCTCCCGGCGCGGGGGACCAGCAGCCGCCGGGACAGGAGCTCCTCCGCGGGGGTGGCCGCGTCCTCGGGCAGCACGGTGACCCGGGCCGAGCCGGTGGTCGCCTCGCCGCCGGCGTCGACCACGTGCTCGAGCAGGGCCCGCGCCGGCTCGGAGAGCGCGGCCAGCGACCCGGCGACGGCGGCCGCGGGCGGGGGCGGGTCGGTGAACGGGCGCAGGCCGCTCACGCCCTGCTCGGGCCCACCGGTCAGGCCGTCGGCCACGCCGGTCAGCGCGCGCAGGCCGCCGGTCGACTCCCAGGCGAGCGCGAGGTCGAGCAGCCGCTCGACGGCGGCGTCCACGGCGGCGGCGTCGGCGTTGACCAACTCCCGCAGCCGGTCCACGCTGGACCGGCCGGTCGGGTAGTTTTCGGGGTCCCCGCGGAAGCGTTCGCCGCGCGCAGCGCCACTAGCGCTTTCGTGGGGTAAGAGCACCAGCGCGTCGAGCACCGCAAGCTCGGCGCGGGTCAGCTGGTCCAGCGCACGCAGGATCGAGGACCGGGTGGCCGCTCGCGAGGCCAGCTGGGCGGAGTCATGGGGGGCCGGAGTGGCGAGGTCGGGACGCTCGGAGAGCAGGCGGGACAGCCGCGCGTCCGGCCAGCTCCTGAGCTGGTCGGCGAGCGAGCGGAATCCCTGCGTGGCCATCAGAGCAACGCTACTGGGGTGCCCCGCGTGACCCTCGAGCTCCGCTTCGCCGCCGCGACCGACGTCGGCCGGGTCCGCGAGGTCAACGAGGACGCGCACCTGACCGCGCCGCCGGTCTTCCTGGTCGCCGACGGCATGGGTGGTCACGCCGGCGGCGACGTCGCGAGCGCGGTCGTCGTCGAGGAGTTCACCAGGCTCGCCGACGCGACGTACGACGCCGACTCCGCCCCGCAGGCGGTCGTGGCCGCGCTCGAGGCGAGCCAGCGGCGGATCGAGCAGCACGGAGCCGGTGGGGTGGGGCGCGCGGCTCCCGGCACGACGGTGGCCGGCCTCGTGCTGGTGGACGGCGCCGACCCGGTCTGGCTGGTCGTCAACCTCGGGGACTCGAGGATCTACCGGATGACCGGTGGCGTGCTGGAGCAGGTGAGCCGCGACCACAGCCTGGTCCAGGACCTCCTCGACTCCGGCGAGATCACCGAGGACGAGGTGGCCGACCACCCCGATCGGCACGTGATCACCCGCGCGCTGGGTGGGCCCGGGTTCACCGAGCCGGACCTGTCGTGGCTCCCGGTCAGCGCGGGGGACCGGCTGCTGATCTGCACCGACGGCATCAACGGGCTCATCGACGACCCGGTGATCGAGCGCATCCTGGCCGCCGAGCCGGACCCCGCCGCCGCGGCCCGGGCCCTGGTGGCCGCCGCGCTCGACGCGGGCGGCGAGGACAACGCCACCGCGGTCGTCCTGCATGTGGTGGGATGAGCGCGTGTCCGGCACCAGCTCCCCGCTCCGGTCCTACCGGCCCGGCACGTGGTTCGGCCTGGTCGGCGAACGCGCCCTGGTGGCGCTGCCGCCGACCGAGAAGGCGCGGGTCCCGGCACTGTGGGAGCTGGTCGACGAGGGCGCCGGCTTCGACGTCACCCTCGACGCGCTGATCTCAGCCGGCCTGCGGGACCTGCCCGGCTTCGTCCTGGTGAGCACCGATGAGGGCCAGACGGACGTGGTGATCCGGGGTGCGGCCGTCGCGAGGTTCACCGTCGACGGTGAGGAGGTCGTCGTCGAGGGGTCGAGCGCCACGACCTGGGCGGAGCGGTCGCTGGTGGGTGTCGAGCGGACGCTGGTCGAGCTCGAGCCGCCGCCGGACGACGAGTCGGCCGCGCCGTACGTCGTGGACGGCGGGCTGTTCCGGGTCTCGCAGCTCGAGGAGACCCGCCAGGCCGGCGAGGCCGGGCGGCGGGTGCGTGCCCTCCATGTCGTGGAGTCGCCCGAGACCGGCGGGACCGGCGGCGTCATCCCGCTGCCCGCCGTGCCGGTGGTCCCGCCGGCTCCCGAGGTCCCGGAGCTTCTGGAGGTCCCCGAGACCCCCGAGGTCCCCGAGGTCTCCGAGGCTGAGGTGGACGACGCCCCGATCTGGGCGCCCGTGGACGAGCCCGCCGAGGTGCCGGTCCGCTCGCCCGAGCCGCCGGACTGGATCCCGGAGCCCCCGGTCGAGCACGACGGGCTGACCCTGACCGGTCCGCCACCGCCC